>JAEZBX010000293.1 GCA_023412765.1 Bacteroidota bacterium | reverse complement strand
TGCCAGATGAAAAGAAGATAGAAGAGGAGATTGAAATCAACATGGACACGGAGGCTACCGAAGAAACCAAAGTTGAAGAAATCAAGATCGCACCAGTTGAGGAAGAAAAAGAGGATCCTAACCAGATTTTCCTTGTAGTTGAAGAAACTGCAGCTCCGATTGGTGGTATGCCTGCGTTTTATGAATTCGTTAGCAAGAAACTAAAATATCCTGCGCAAGCTCGAAGAATGGGTGTTGAAGGAAAAGTGTTTGTTGAGTTCGTTATCGAGCGCGACGGCAGTATCACTGACGTGAAAGCTATCAAAGGTATTGGTGCAGGATGCGATGAAGAAGCAGTTCGCGTTCTTCAGTCAGCTCCGAAATGGAAGCCTGGTAAACAAAGAGGTAAACCAGTGAGACAAAGAATGGTTCTCCCGATTGCCTTCAAGCTGGGATAATCAATTCACAAAATAAAAGCTAAAAGACCCTGAGAGATCAGGGTCTTTTCTTTTATGATAATCTCAACTGGATCCTTACATAATGAATGATCTCGCCAATTATTTTAATGCAAAGCCAAGGATCAAGCCTCCAAGAATAATAAATGGTGAAGGAATTTTCGTGAATGTTAGTAGCGCGAAGGTGGCAATGGTCACGGCAAAATTGAGAAATGTATTTGCAAGTGGCTGAAACAAAATGATGGCAGACGCTAATACCAGTCCCGAACTGGCAGCAGTAATTCCTTCCAGTGAAGCTCTGACCGCCCGGTAGCGCTTTAAGCTGCCCCAAAATCGTATTACAAAAAATATCAGAAATGTGCCAGGGAGAAAGATTCCCGCTGCTGACGTAAGCGCACCAATAATTTCACCACCGGTTCCATAGTCGCGCATTGAGAGTGCACCAATGTAAGCGCTAAACGAAAAGTTCGGTCCTGGCAGCGCTTGGGCTACCGCATATCCCGAAAGAAACTCATTGTGAGATGTAGGGTGGTGCAAAGGTTTAGGAGCATATTTTTCCTTGATCTTCGCTTTAAGTTTTGAAACCTTGCTTACATCTTCCCCTTCCTGTATCTCTACAAATTCAGTATATAACAACGGTGCCAATACCTGCCCACCACCAAAAACCAGACTTCCATTTCGATAAAAATTCTCAAACAATTTCACTGGCAACGACTTCGTGGCAGCACCGAGAAGAGCCGCGAAAATGAGCACATTCACCCAGAGGATAAAGTTTGCCCAGGGCACCACAAGTTTTTGTTTTTCCTCCTTTGGCTGATTCTTGTACTTTACAGCAGTTGCTAATCCCGCACCGATCAAAATGATGGGAAACACAAATGGTGTTTGAAAGAGATAGGAGAGGATCGCGGCGACAATCAAAATAACAAGCCCTGTTTTGGTGTGAATCGTTTTCATGCTGATCACGTACGCGCCGTAGCTTACGAACCCTACCGCCATAGGCTGAATAAATCGTGTGAATTCGGTTGACCAATTCTTCGCCTGAATGCTACTCATGATCAGCGCCGCTAGCATCATGATGATTACCGCAGGAGTTATCCAAACCAAAAGCGTAAGATAAGCGAGGTTTGGTCCGCCTATTCTGAATCCGATGGCGGTCAACGTCTGCGTGGAAGCCGGTCCCGGGAGAATCTGGCACAAAGAATTGATCTCCATCAACTCTTCCTCTGTCAGGTACTTTCGCTTTTCAACTAGTAACTTGTTAAAGTAAGCCAGATGAGCTTGTGGCCCACCAAAAGCAGTCAACGCCAGCGTAAGTATATCCTTAAGGATTACATAGTAGCTGACGCGCTGAGTCACCTCTGAAGTACGACGGTCTCTTACCAAGAGCACTATTTTTTTAAACCAATTTCACGCAAGCGTTCATCGAGAAACGCCCCTGCCGTAATATCTTCCCACAGTTTGGGATTTTCAGTCGACACACATCCCTCCAGGGCAGCCAGACTCATTTCTGACCTTGGGTGCATAAAGAAGGGAATAGAATAACGGGGAAGGTTCATTCGATCTTTCGGCGGATTTACAACCCGATGTATAGTCGATTTCAATTTCTTGTTAGTGTGGCGCTCCAACATATCGCCAACGTTCACCACAAGTTGGTCGGGCAGTGCCGTGATTGGAATCCACTTTCCATCATTGCGCAAGACTTCTAATCCATCTGCGCTGGCACCCATCAACAATGTAATAAGATTGATATCACCGTGCTCCGCTGCTCGAACGGCGTCTGCTGGAACATCTTCGGGATTATTTATCGGATAGTAGTGGATCGGCCTGAGTATGCTGTTTCCGTTTTTAACTTTTTCGTCGAAATATTTTTCAGGCAAATGAAGATATAATGCAATTGCGCGGAGCATATATATTCCCGTTTTCTCCAATGCACGGAATACATCCAACGCGGCACCCCTAAACTCCGGCACCTCTTCAGGCCATATATTCGGTGGATATCCCTCTATTGCTAATGTCACCGGATCAAGTTCTTGCCCTACGTGATAAAACTCCTTCAAATCACCCGTGTTCTTCCCTTTCGCATGTTCTTTTCCTTTTCCAGTATAGCCTCGCTGACCAGCGATATCACTGCGTTCATATTTCTTCTTAACATCATCAGGCAAGGAAAAAAACTTTTTGATCGCAGAGTACAGTCTATCCTGCATCTCAGCAGTTAAGAAATGATTTTTTATCGAAACAAATCCGATATTATTATACGCCGCGCCAAGCGATTCAACAAACTTTTCTTTATTAGAACTGTTACCTGTATGAAAGTCGTTGAGATCCAACGAAGGGACGGCATCGTACAATATCTCTTTCATGTCCGGGCGTTTAGCAGAGCTTCCGCAAGCTAAATATTTTTAGGTAATTTTACTTTAAAACAAACACATCGCAGTATGAACACTTCACGAAGAAAATTTATCGAACATTCTTTCAAAGCAGCCAGTCTCGTGGTAGCATCTCCTTTATTACCAAATGTATCCACAGCGAGTGCCTTTTCACCAATAACAAATAACAATGCGCTAACTGCGGTTAAGTTTTCGCAGGTGGCCTTGCCATATGCTAACAATGCACTTGAACCATCAATAGACGCTACAACAATGGACATTCACTACAACAAGCATCATACAGCATATATCAAGAATGTGAATGAAGCTATTGACGCTGAAAAAATTTCTTTCACGGATGAAAAGGATTTCTTTAAAAATGCATCAAAACTATCAGCGAAAGCGAAGAACAACGGTGGGGGTGCATGGAATCACAATTTTTTTTGGCAGATAATGCGCGCAGTAAAAGAAACAAATAATCCAACTGGAAAGATTGGTGATGCAATCAATGGATCATTTGGCTCTTTTGATAAGTTCAAAGAACAATTTACAACTGCAGCGATGACGCGTTTTGGCTCTGGATGGGCTTGGCTTGTGAACGATAATGGAAAATTGAAAATTGGTTCTACGCCCAATCAGGACAATCCTCTAATGGACAATAGTGAAATCAAGGGTATCCCGATAATAGGAATTGATGTTTGGGAGCACGCTTATTATCTGAAGTATCAGAACAAGCGAAATGAATACGTTGCAAATTGGTGGAAGGTTGTCAATTGGGATGAGGCCGCAAAGCGCTTATCATAAACTAAGCTCTAAAGTATTTCACGCAACACCTGGATAGATTTTATTTCACCCAGGTTTTCAATATGATCTGCGAAAAATTTTAGAATCAGATCCAGGAGTTCTCTGCGCTGACTGTTTTGCATGGCGATGTGATCAAAGTAGTCTGATGATAACAACTGCGTTAACAGCTTTTCATTATCAATACTTGTTGTCCTTGTTCCAAGGACATCATTGAGGTGCTGTGCACCAAAACCAAGAAGACGGGCAAGTTTTAGCAAGAACATCAGATGGAAATTCCCTGTTCTTCCATCCATCTGATCAAAACTAATTAGAGACCGGATGAGAAATTCACTCAGTTCCTGCGCATGACTCTCCTCCTTAACTGTTTTGTTCAGGATCTCTGAAATAAACATGGCAATGGCCGATTTATTTATATCGGTGGGTATGGTCTGATAAGGATAAAAGCATTTGATTTCCTTGATTCGATTTATGTTAGCATGTGCGCGATGATAAACTACCAGATCAAGCAAAGTGAGCGGCTGGTAGAGTGCGATCTTACTTTTTCCCGTCTTGCTTCTTATTCCATTTACAATGTAACTCTGCAGACCAAACAACTCGGTAAATACTGAAACAATAATGGAGGTGTCACCGTAGTTGATAAACCTGAAAACAATACCCCTGGTTTTATGCAGCATTATCGAAAGTTACTTCTCTTCGGGATAGTTTAAAGTTTAAAGTTTAAGGTTTAAGGTTTAAGGTTTAAGGTTTAAAGTTTGAGGTTTGAGGTTAATGGCGAACTACAATTAACTAATAACTATTAACAATTAACTAATACTTACCCGAATTATACAAAGAGCATTTTTAAATTCTTTGATAATCACGGAAGCCGACTATGACGTTCCGGGTTCTTTTCTCCTTTTCATGCCTTCATTGAATGCGCGTCTGCTTCTCGCTTCATATTCATTTTTCTGACCCAACATTACCTGACCGTCGTTTGATGTTAAGCGAAATGAAAAGGATGCCAGATCACCCGTCCGTGCACAAATCGCATGAACTTTGGTAACGAACTCTGCAATTGCCAACAGGTTGGGCATCGGACCAAAAGGCTTGCCTTCGTAGTCCATATCGAGGCCTGCTACAATAACCCGTTTCCCGCTATTTGCAAGGGTATTGCATACCTCTACAATAGACTGGTCGAAGAACTGTGCTTCATCGATGCCAACAACATCGCAGTCTCCGGCAAGTAAGAGTATATCGCTGGCAAAATTGACGGGTGTCGACCGAATGATGTTCTCGTTATGCGAAACAATTTGCTCGTGATGATACCGTTTATCAACAACAGGTTTAAAGATTTCCAGGTGTTGTTTCGCAATTCGGGCCCTGTTGAGGCGTCGTATAAGTTCTTCAGTTTTCCCCGAAAACATACATCCGGAAATCACTTCTATCCACCCGGTGCGCTTCGGATTGCTGTCAAATCTAGGTTCTATAAACATGGACCAAATTTAGAGGTTACAAACAAATCTATCCTACTAACCAATAAAATCGATAAATGATAAGGCGGTTTTACAAGCAATTACTCGAAACGACTAAAAAATGTAATAACCAAGATTGATAATACACCGCCTGTCGAAGCGTTGCTAGACACATTGTTGAATATCCATTAACTTTGCTTATATCATTAGAAGTAGTATCATGGATGAAAAGCTAAGTCTCGAGTCAATCAACCGATATAGTGAAGAATATACTGCGAAGGTGTTGAAGGATTTCTTTTCCTCTAAAGATAAAATCAGTGGATCAGAAATTCTCTCACTAAGCAATGTTCAACAGGTTAATTTCTTTGTCGTAAGGGAGCTGTTCAAGACATGGAAGGAAGAAACGGCGCGGTTAAAAAGCCCATACTTTGATTACGACAATGAAGAAGTGAAGGAAGCGCTTGAGGTGTTGATGCAGCGGTTGTCGAATAACATTCTTGTTGATGAAAAGCATTTTACTCCCTTGTTCAAGAACGCGGTTAGCCGCACACTGCTCGCTATCTTTGATCCATACGACTTTTTCTCGTTGTTGATTACAGGCAAAGACAACAAGCTTGTAGTTTCAAATTTCAAGGAAGAAATCAAATACATTAAAATTAACAAAGCTCCTCTTGAACGGCTTTTACAAAAGTTGTTAGCAGACAATGTGACTGAAATTTCGGGTAACGAAGGATTTGCAAAGCTTGATCAGATACTTGAAGAGGTCAATTTCAATCCAGAAGATGTTGACGGTTACATCGAAAGGTTCTCTAGTGTAGTGCCGCTCGACATCAGTAAATTCTACGTTCAAAAAACGCAGGAGGAGCCGATGCTTGCACGGGAACCAGAAGTGAAAACTGTTGAGTCCGAAACGCCAACGGAATCAAAAACACCTGCACAGAAGGAACAAAAGGCAAGCACCTTATACGATACTTTTAGTCGCGAAAGCCGCCCAACACTAGCTGACAACTTTCAAAGAATTGGAAAGATAAAAGACAGCCTCACTATTAATCAGAAATTCATGTTCACCAAAGTCTTGTTTCATGGAGATTTTGAATTGTTCAGCAAAGCCATCGAACATCTTGACCGGCAAGACAATATGAAGGGCGCGTTGCGCTACATCGAACAGGAACACGCTTCAACGTGGGACAAAGAGAGCGAAGAGTTCCATGAATTTATGGAATTGGTCGAAAAGCGCTTCGCATAGCCATACCGGAACAAACCTCAAACCTCAAACTTTAAACTTTAAACTTTAAACCTTAAACCTTAAACCTTAAACCAACCTCACATCCTCTGCAGTACCTGCGACCTATGTATATCCAACTTCAGCAGTATAAATAACAACACAGTAAATCCCCACAAGCCTGACCCGCCATAGCTAAAGAATGGGAGCGGAATTCCTATAACTGGGAAAAGACCAATGGTCATCCCAATGTTGATAGCGAAGTGAAAGAAAAATATACAAGCAACGGAGTAGCCATACACACGGGCAAAACGGTTCTTCTGTCGTTCCGCCAGAAAAATTACCCGAAGCATCAACGCGATAAATAAGGACATTGTAAAAAGACTACCCAGCCAGCCGTGCTCCTCACCAATAGTACAGAAAATGAAGTCTGTACTTTGTTCAGGTACAAAGTCAAACTTAGTTTGAGTTCCCTTTAAGAAACCCTTGCCAGTAAGTCCACCACTACCTATCGCAATTTTTGATTGAGTCACATTCCATCCGAAACCAAGAGGGTCTGCATCAGGATTGATCAAAGCCTTTACCCGATTTTGCTGGTGAGGTTTAAGAACATTACTTACAACGTAATCAACACTCGCAATCACACTGCAAATTATCAGCGCGCCCGCCGTTAAATAGCTAATGCGCTTCCATTTCTTTTTCCCTAATATTATGGCCGACATTAAAATAACCCCAATCGCAGAATACAGATACAGTTCGTTAATGAGCAACGTGAGAATAAAGATAACCGCAGCTGCAATCCCCAGGATAATAAGCATTGGAGACATACCCTCACGAAAAAACACGACTGTAAAAACTGTAAAAACCAATGCGGTCCCCGTATCCTTTTGCAAAAGAATAAGCAACATGGGCAACCCGATCATCGCGAACAGAATCGCCTGGTTGCGCATCTGATCCATTTTAAAGCCAACTGATCCTATGAATTTTGCAACGGCAAGGGCGGTCGCAAATTTGGCAAACTCTGACGGCTGAACGCCGAAAGACCCAATTCCCAGCCACGCTTTGTTACCACCCACTTCTTTCCCGATGATTGGAACAAGCAGTAGCAGAAACAAAATAAATCCATAAATGACATATGCGAAGGTCTCATAAAAGCGCATGTCTATGATGAGAATGCCCATAATGATAATTGCCGCACCCGCGATAAATAACAATTGTCGACCTGAGTTTATCTGGAGGTTATAGATTGAAAGGTCGGCGGACTGGTCATACGTCACCGCATAAATGTTTAGCCAACCCAATAACACGATTGCTGCGTACAGCGCAACCGTGACCCAATCCATTTTATACGATATAATTTCCTGCCTTCTCACGTCGCTTAATTCAAGAATTTTCCACGCAAAACATATTCTTCTATTTGTGGACGTTTGGTTTGCCCGAACAAATACTTCTCAATCATCAGCGAAGCGATGGAAGCTGCTGCACGCGCACCCTGTCCGGAGTATTCGACATACACCGAAACAGCTATCTTCGGATTTTCCTTAGGCGCAAACGCGATGAACACTGAATGGTCGGGCCGTGGTTCATTTTGAACCGAACCTGTTTTTCCACAGACGACAACATCTTGAAGCCTGCCTCGATAGGAACCTGTTCCAGACGTCACAACTTCTTCCATCGCATCGGCTGCAATTCTAAAGTATGCTGAGTCAATAGTCGTGTAGTGACGCTCGGTGTATTTTTCCAACGGCTTACCCTCCTCGCCAATGGCCTTAACCAGGTGAGGAATATAATAGAAGCCTTTATTGGCAATTGTGGCGGCAAAATTCGCCATCTGCAATGGGACTACAAGATTTTCACCCTCGCCAATAGAGATGGAATAAATATTTGAAAACTTCCAGGGGCGTCCGCCGTATGCTCTGTCGTAGTATGCAGGGCTTGGAACCATTCCTCCCTTTTCATTGGGCAGATCAATACCCAACGGTTTCCCTAGACCAAAACTGCGTATGTGCTTATTCCATTCTTCCAAGCCGATCCTGGTATCATCATAAGGATTGTTGGAAACACCTTTGTTCAACATCCTTCGCAACACGGCATAAAAATACGGGTTGCACGAGTGCGTTATTGCTCCTCTCAGATCTTCATTAGTATGGTCACCATGACAACCAATAATGCCGCCAGACATACCTTTCCTGACACATTGTATTCTTGTCTCCGGCGTAATTACGCCCTCCTGAAGAGCAACCATCGCCTGAGCAATTTTGAAAATGGATCCGGGCCTGTATTGAGCCATCAAAGGTCGATTGAACAACGGCTTGTTCGTGTCATTGCTGATCAGGACAAAGTTCGAACTGTAATTCTTTCCGGTAAGCAAATTTGGATCGTACGATGGGCCTGACACCATGGCAAGCACTTCGCCTGAAGATGGTTCTATTGCAATGATACTTCCGGATTTACCATTCAACAGGTATTCACCGTATTGCTGTAGATCCAAGTCAAGTGTTGTAGTTATATCTTGTCCAGGAATCGAAAGCGTATCGAGCTCACCATTTTTAAAAGATCCCTTTTCAACTCCGTCAACATTGCGCAACTTAAACCGCACACCCCGCTGGCCTCGCAGATACTCCTCGTAGTATGCCTCGATACCACTTTGACCAATGTAGTCTCCTTGCTTATATATGCCGGTCTTGTCACGCTCAAGTCTTGCTTTAGAAATTTCGCTGACGTATCCAATTGCATTTGCGCCCGCTTTCACTGTATAGGCACGCGTACTCCTTGCTTGAATGTAGAAGCCTGGAAATTCGTCGATGTTATCCTGGATTTTTGCAAAATCAAGGGTGGAGAGCTTAGTCAGGAAAATGGTAGGCTTTACTGGAGAATATTCTCTTCGGGCTTTCAGCTCTTTGAAAAGCAATCGAAGCTCTTCAGGTGTTTTTGAGAAAACGTCACAAAAGCGGGTGCTATCGAAATTCTTTACCTCCTTATGAATGATGTTAAGGTCGAACTCCGGCGTGTTGTACACAATCAACTTCCCATTTCGATCTTTGATCAAACCCCGTACTGGGTAGTCGACTTCCGGGCGAATTGCATTGCTATCGGCCAATTGTTTGTAGCGGCCATCAATCACCTGGAGGAAAAACAATTTCACCAGGAAGACAATCCCAACGAGGACAAATACAATTTGAATAATTTCTCTTCTGCCTTCGTTCATAACCAATAAATCATATCATTGTGAACCGGACTTTATATAATAAAAATACAAATCTAAAAATCATCTCGGCCGCCGACTGGGAAACAAGAACTGCGCAATTAAAATTACCAGTACCGTAAACAAGGTGCTGGTAATAATTTTCCAAACCGTGAACCAAAACATTCCAAACCCACCAGCTTCCGTAAAAAATAACACTGCGTGATGCAGCAGCACTAGTGGAAACGAGTAAGTAAGAAACCACTGCACTCCATTCAATGCAAGGGAAGGCGTCGAGCTGCTGTCGTATCCACCTTGAGGCGTCAGATTATTCAGCCAATAATTCCGAACATACATGATCAATACGCAGGCAAATGCGTGTAACCCCAAACTATCATAAAACATGTCAACTGCCAGGCCCATCACAAGTCCAATTCCCATTAAGACCATTGGATTCGTTTCTACGGGCAAAACCAACAGGTAGGCTACATACAAAAAGCAAAATGCCGTGTGGAACAGAACGACATTCTGAAGTATCAGTACCTGATACAACAGGTAAATAAAAAAAGCGACGATCTGTACTACACTTATCCTGCTCATTTCTCCAGACTTATTACAGCTTGTTCCAACGAATCGCGTTCCGGCTGCATATTGCTTTTCACGATTGTCACGAAAGAAAGCTTTCTGAAATCCTGGCTCAGCTTAACTTTCAGATCGTAGAAAAGTGCCTCATCCCTCAGGTTAACTTCGGCAATAGTTCCAACCATGATACCATCAGGGAAAATAGCATAACCTGAAGTTTCTACCGTATCACCTACAACAGGCTTTACGTGTCTTGGGATATACCGGAATTCAACAAAATCCGGATCGCGGCCATCCCATTGAATCGTGCCGAAATGTTCGGTGCTCTTCAATCGGGCGGATACCATAACATCGATATGAAGCAACGATGTGACTACCGCAAAATGTCTTGATACAAGTTTCACTTTACCAACTGCTCCAAGAGGACTGATCACTGCCATTCCGGGCATCAAACCCCGATCCTCACCTTTATCTATCGTGAAATAGTTTTTCACAAAATCAACGTGATTATTAACCACCTTGGCACTTTCAAATTCGTATTGATTAAGCCTTGCTGAATCCCTGATCGAATCCTTCCTCACGCCAGTGGAATCCAATGTGGCTACCAGCTGGATCTGCTGATTTATTTTTTCTTTCAGCGCAGCATTTTCTTCAGCCAACATTTGATTGACCTCCCTCAATTGAAAATAATCGCGTACACCCTGGGAGAAATTGTTCATGGTCGCTACAATTCCATTGGAGGAATTAAAAAATTTAGCGCCCTGATAATGGTTGTTCGTTACGATAAGCCAGGCGCAAACCAGTTCAAGCGCAACGAAGGTAAAGAATGCCCGATTTTGATAAACAAAAAGAAACAGCCTCTCCATGGCCTACGTCATCAACACCGCACGAAATTTGGTAATATTCTTTAAGGTTTGGCCTGTCCCTCTGACGACTGCACGAAGCGGATCGTCAGCAACGTGAAGTGGTAATTTGGTTTTGAGCGCTAATCTCTTATCAAGCCCTCTCAACAATGCACCACCACCGGTAAGATAAATACCGCGCTCATAAATATCTGCAGACAATTCGGGAGGAGATGTCTCCAACGCTTTGAGTACAGCTTCCTCAAGTTTTGACACCGACTTGTCGAGAGCAAAAGCAATTTCTGAATACGAGATCTTGATTGTTTTAGGAATACCGGTCATCAGGTCCCTTCCACGAATCTCGTAATCTTCAGGGCCGTCATCCAACTCGGTTAATGCCGACCCTACTTCGATCTTCACTCGTTCTGCTGAACGTTCACCGATCAACAGATTGTGTTGTCTCCGCATATAGTCGAGTATGTCTCTGTTAAATGTATCGCCGGCAACGCGGATAGATTGGTCACACACAATACCTGATAATGCAATCACTGCGATGTCAGTGGTACCACCACCTATGTCAACGATCATGCTACCGATCGGCTGCTCAATATCTATCCCTGTTCCTATGGCAGCTGCAATCGGCTCGTAAATCATATACACTTCCTTGGCACCAGCGTGTTCAGCTGAATCGCGAACAGCGCGCTTCTCCACTTCCGTAATTCCGGAAGGAATACAGATCACCATCCTGTAAGAAGGTGGGAAAAGTCTCTTGCCTGTATCTATCATTTTAATCAGACCCCTGATCATCATTTCAGCAGCCTGAAAGTCGGCGATCACACCTTCTTTCAAAGGTCGAATAGTCTTTATGTGATCGTGGGTTTTTTCGTGCATTTGCATGGCCTCTCGACCGATCGCCAGCACTTTGTTATTTACTTTATCAAGAGCGATAATGGACGGCTCATCGACGACGATCTTGTCTTTGTAGATGATGAGGGTATTAGCTGTTCCCAGGTCGATCGCGATGTCGCTGGTGAAGAAATCAAAAAATGCCATGTATGTTAAATGTTGCCTAAAGTTTAAAAATTAGTTGTTGAGTTTAACTTAGAGGAGAACCGCCTTGTAAAGTTGCATCTAATTTACCAAAATATCGACTTTCGGTTTAAAAATGTAAGTTTTTTGGCACCTTAGAATATTTACTCAACTTCCGGTATCAACTTCGTTGTGAGCAACAAACTCCGAAGTGATCACACAACTTCGGGCTATAAACTTAATGCTTAAAGTGACGAATGCCTGTAAAGACCATCGACATATTATGCTGGTCGCAGAAGTTTATCGAGTCTTGATCCTTCACTGACCCGCCAGGTTGAACAACTGCAGAGATACCATGACTATGGGCAATCTCTACACAATCAGGAAACGGAAAAAATGCATCTGATGCCATAACGGCGCCTTTAAGGCTAAAGCCAAAGGAGCCTGCCTTTTCGATTGCCTGCTTCAAAGCATCGACCCGCGAGGTTTGGCCAACCCCACTGGCTAACAGCTGACCATCATTTGCCAGTACAATTGTATTCGACTTTGTGTGCTTGCAGATCTTGCTGGCAAATAGCAAAGCATCGATCTCTGATGGCTCGGGCGCTTTTTTTGTGACTACCTTCAGGTCTTCTCTGGAATCGGTTTTAAGATCGAGGTCTTGCTCAATTATACCATTCAAGATAGTCTTGGATTGTTTTGTTTCTGAAAGTTTATTTTTTTGAATGAGAAGCATCCGATTCTTTTTGCTCCTGAGCAGCGCGAGTGCATCTTCACTATAGGAGGGAGCGATTAGTATTTCAAAAAATAACTTGTTGATCTCCTCAGCTTCTGCCAGGCCAATTGTTTTATTCGTCGCCAAAACGCCACCGAAAGCAGATATTGTATCAGCCTGAAAAGCTTTCAGGTAAGCTTCTTTTACACTCTTTCCTGTGGCAACTCCACAAGCATTCGTATGTTTTATTATCACGAAAGCAGTGTCATCGTCAAATTCCTGCAGCAAGTTTATCGCAGCATCGACATCGACCAGATTGTTATAGGATAATTCCTTCCCATGGAGCTGCTCGAATAATCCAGCGAGATCACCATAGTAAACTCCCTTCTGATGCGGGTTCTCCCCATAACGTAAGGTTCTACCTTGTTGTATACTTTTTTTGAAGCTTGGAATCTGGAACTCACTGTTAAAGTAATTGAATATGGCCGAATCGTAATGCGACGTAACATCGAAGGCCATTGCCGCGAACTTTTTCCGATCGGATAGTTCCGTTGAACATTGCCCTGCTTCCAATAGCTGATAGACCTCGTCGTACTGATTTCGGGAGGACACTATCAGGACGTCGTTAAAATTCTTCGCTGCCCCGCGAATCAGAGATATACCCCCAATGTCAATCTTTTCAATAATTGCTTCCTCGGCTTCACCTTTTGCAACCGTTTCTTCGAAGGGATATAGGTCTACGATTACAAGGTCGATGGGATTTATATCATACTCCTTTGCTTGCTTTAAGTCTGATGCATCATCGCGGCGAAAGAGTATGCCACCAAAGATTGCCGGATGCAATGTCTTCACCCTTCCTCCGAATATTGACGGAAAGCCCGTGAGTTTTTCGACGGGTATTACGGGGAACCCTAGCTTTTCGATGAATTCCTGTGTCCCTCCCGTTGATACAAACTCAACACCATTTTTCCCTAGTAATTTGATTATCGGCTCCAGATTGTCTTTGTAAAAAACTGAAACGAGTGCACGGGAAATTTTGCGACGGGACATAAAATGTATTCAGTAAAGTGTTTGTATTCATTGCTGGCCGATAAATCCTGAGGGCTCTTCGAATTCTTCGAATTCAATCGTAAAATCATCGGAGTCCATATACGCAGGAAAGCGATCTCTGAATGCGTGGAGTGAATTTGCATTCAACTCAACGGTACGGATAGCCTCAACCTCTTCAATTGTAAATACCGTCTCCCCCTTAGGGCTTATCACAGATGAGTGTCCATTATGCTCGATACCATTTCCGTCCTGCCCAACGCGATTGACACCAACAACATAACTGAGGTTCTCAATGGCTCGCGCTTTCAACAGCGTGTCCCACGCATCAATGCGTGCAGTCGGCCAGTTGGCCACGTATATCATGACATCATAAGAAGGTCGCTTTGCCGTCGCATCCCAACGATTCCGGCTCCACACGGGGAAGCGAAGATCGTAACAAATCAGCGGACAAATGCGCCAACCTTTCCATGTTGAAATTAAAAGACTTTCACCCGGCGCATATGTTTTATGCTCGTTGGCCATCCTGAACAAATGACGTTTGTCATATGTCTTGAAGTGACCACCGGGTTCCATCCACAACAGACGATTATAAAATTTTTCATGGACGTTAACGATATAGCTGCCCAGCATTAGCGCACCGGTTTGTTCAGCCATTTGTTTCATCCACTTAAACGTCCGCATGTTCATCATTTCAGCCATCTTGGAAGCTGCCATGGTGAATCCTGTGGTAAACATTTCGGGAAGAACAATCACATCAGAACTTCCACCGATCTGCCAGATTTTTTCTTCAAACATCGACAAATTAGCGCCTATGTCCTCCCAATGAAGATCTGACTGAATTATGGATATTTTTAAGTCCTGCATTCCTGGTGATTTGCCCGCAAATAAAAGGAATGACAAGCAATTTCTCTAACTAAAAATTGAGTAATACCCGGGCGGGACGTCATTAAATGCTTCTTAGTATTTCACAGGCCTTTTCGAGTGTTTCTTCTTTTTTTGCAAAGCAAAAGCGCAGTGTTTTGTGATCGGTTTTGTCCTGGTAAAAAACGGAAACCGGAATTGCGGCTACCTTATATTTCCTGGTTAGCTCTTCCGCCATTTCGACCTCCGATTTCTGGGATATATTATCATAAGATAATATTTGGAAATATGATCCCTTGCAGGCCAAAGGCACAAAGGACGATCCCTGCATTCGCTTCAAGAAAAAGTCCCGCTTTTGTTGGTAGAAAGCTGCGAGAGATTCATAATGTTCAGGGACCTTCAGATATTCTGCCAGAGCTAGTTGGATGGGTGTATTTACGCTGAAGACAATAAACTGGTGAGTCTTTCTTATTTCCTCCATCAAATAGGCCGGAGCGCTAACATAACCCATCTTCCAACCAGTGGCGTGAAAGGTTTTTCCGAATGAAAAAACCGCGAGACTTTGTGATGAAAGTCCTGGAAAGCGCAATACACTTTGATGCACGTTTCCATCATAAATCAATCGCTCATAGGCCTCGTCACTCAGGACCAAAATGTTGTTTTTTAGAACAATCTCCTCCAACTCCTTCATATCATCCTCGGACATAATCGAGCCGCTTGGATTATGAGGAGTGTTTATTACGATCATTTTTGTACGATTGCTGATCTTCTTGCGTACAAGGTCCCAATCGATGGAAAATTCAGGGTACCGTAAATTAATGTGAACAGGTACCCCACCGTTCAGTCGTATCACAGGATTATAGGAATCGTATGATGGATCGAAAACTATAACCTCATCACCAGGCTGAACAAACGCAGTAATAACCGCATAGATGGCTTCTGTAGCACCTGACGTAATTGTGATTTCAGTGTCGGGGTTGCGATGAATGCCAAAAGAACGAAGCATTACCTCTGAAATAGCGCTTCGCAGCGCCGGTGTTCCAGGCATCGGAGCATACTGATTGTGATCCGCCTTCATAAATTGATTGACCAGCTCAATGATTTTGTGGTCTATAGAAAAATCCGGGAAGCCCTGCGACAAATTGATCGCATTACAATCAAGTGCCATCTTGGACATTATGGTAAATATCGAAGTGCCAACGTCCGGAAGGCGGGACTGAATCTTCATAACCTTGCAAGCGAATTAAATACTGACAAAGATTATCATTCTAAGGTGGCGTCGCAAAGAAATAAGAATATGATTGCGGCAACAAAATGGCGTCGCACAGTGATCCATTTGCATGCTGGCGTACCAGGAGCTGCAGCTAATTGGTCTGGGCCAATACAATGTCTTTGAGGCAAGAGACCCAAAGAGGATGGTCGTTAAGGCTCTCAACGAGCTGAACTTTTTGACCACCATTAGATTCGAAAATATGCTGATACTCGTCACCGATTTCAATTATAGTTTCGAGGCAATCTGCCGTGAATGCTGGGGAAAAAACCAAAATCTTTTTCATTCCCTTCTTTGCGCACTCCTCTACTACCTTATCGGAAAAAGGCATCAGCCATTTCTCATTTAGTCGCGATTGAAAACAAACAGTATATTTTTCTTTTGGAATGTTCAATGCTCCGGCTAGTAACCTGGTAGTCGCGTAGCACGTAGCTTTATAACAAAATTTATTTTCATCTGTAATTTCATTCTCACAATTATGATCTGCACACCGACCTTCATCATATACTTTGTCAACCTGGCGCTCAGGCAACCCGTGGTAAGAAAATAAAACATGATCGTACTCCTCGTGCGGATACTTCCGGCCGATCTCTGCCATGCTACCAATATACCCTGGATGATCAAAGTACTGCGTAACGAAAGAAATATCTGGAATTACCCACCACTTCGAAACGACGCGCATAACTTCTTCATGCGCCGAACCCGTTGATGCAGATGCATACTGTGGAAATAAAGGAAGGACTATAATGCGATTGTAGTTCTTCTTGCGAATCGTTTCTAATACATCAGGTATTGATGGATTCTTGTAGCGCATAGCCAGATGTACATCATACTCTGAATCCAGCTCCTTCTGTAAAAGATCCTTCACCCGATTGCTGTAATACAAAAGCGGAGATCCATTCACTGTCCATAATTTCTTGTATAAGGCCGCTGATTTGGGAGCCCGAAAAGGCACAATTATCAGGTTGACGAGGATCTTGCGCCAAAGCCACGGAATATCGATCACTCTTGGATCATTCAGAAACTGTGACAAATAAGAGCGGACATGACTAACGGATGGGCTATCCGGAGTTCCAAGGTTGATCAAAAGTACCGCCGTTTTATGTTTCATGTCAATCAAACATCAATTCGAAAAAAATAGTCATGAATTCTGAATACTATTTTAGATCCGGGTGTCTTTTAAATGGTTTGTTTTCATCGAATAACTTCCTGTAAGTGGCGTGTCTCTTACAGACAACGCCTCCAACTTGTTTTACAACATTGATCATCGTCGGATGAAAATCTCCAATCCAATTCATTTCATATTCGTCGTATCGATTGTAGTGCTCCTGCAGAACTTCCTTTGCCTTCAGCACCATTGCGCCATCCAGCCCTTTGCCCTGATGTTCCGGAACAACCCCAAATAGAATACCGAATGCCTTCCGATTTGTTTTCATTTTCATATGCCAAAGGAACTTTAGCTTACCCATCCAGTTCAATTTGCCATCTACGTGCTTGAATATCTGGTTCATTTCAGGAAGGGAAATAAAAAAGCTCACTGGCTCCCCTCTGTAAAATCCGAAATATATCAGCCGCGGATCAAGAATCGGCTTCATCTGTTTTACCAGTAATTTCGCTTGTTGCAGGTTCAATTCAGGATTGTCGCCACGCTTAGCCCACGCTTTATTGTAGACCTTATGTATGTACTCGGGCAACTGCGCCATTTCTGTTTTGCTTAAAAACCGAAAATCGTAGTCTGGATCTTTTGATGTTAGCGCTGCTTTTTCGGCCAATCGCGGCATGACCGGTCCACTTACGGAACGGCAGAAAGTAAGCTGATAGAAGTAAACCTGAAAACCGTATGCTTCGAAAAATTTTTGGTAATAAGGGAAATTGTAGTTGCACTGGTAGTTGGGTGGTTTGTCGAAACCTTCAATCAGCAGTCCCCACCACCGATCGCGCGTACCGAAATTTATCGGTCCATCCATCGCTTCCATCCCACGCCCTTGTAGCCATTTCTTGCAATGGTCAAAAATAGTAAATGCTGCTGCCTCGTCGTCGATGCATTCGAAAAAACCTATTCCGCCTGTAGGCTGATCGTTACCTTTGCTAACTGTTTTTTTGTTGACAAATGCAGCCACCCGGCCAATCGTTTCATTTTTTTCGTTAATTAATAGCCAACGAGAGCACTCTCCATGCCTGAATGTCTTGTTTTTTTCTTCGTCAAATACCTGCTCTATATCCTTGTCAAGAGGGCGGATCCAGTTAGGCTCATTTTTGTATAGACGTACAGGTAAGTTCAGGAATTCTTTTGCCTCGGATGAGGTTGTAACTTCTTGCATCTTCATCATCACTGCTCAACTTCCATATGAGGGGCACTGTGTATTACACTATTGATACGGTTTGGCAATATTATATTAAATCTTGTTCCCTGTCCAACACGGCTTGCAACATAAATCTGCCCACCTAATTTCTCAACTGCGTTCTTTACAATGTACAAGCCTATTCCAGATCCGTCGGACTGCTCTGTTGCTCTGTAAAACATTTCAAAAATTTTGGATAGGCTTTGTTCCGAAATTCCGATGCCATTATCCGAAAATATAATTTCTGCCCGCAGATGATCGATGGTGATCCTGATATTGATCTCGGCGATTACGTTTTCCAGTCTTCTGTATTTTATCGCATTCGATATCAGATTTCGCATTATTTCTGAAATGCGCCACGGATCACTGAAAAATTCTATGCCTTCAATCTTAACCGATCGTTGCATATCCAGGGTTCCGTCCAAATAATTAAGATCACTGAATGTTTGTTCAATGATGCGATCAAAGTCAACCTTAGCCGTGCTAATTTCCATCTTTAGATTTTTTGAATGGCTTAGCACATCACTGATAAAGTGATCCAGATGTTCGACCTTGCTTCCAATGATGTCGATGTAATCCATCGGGTTGTCGGTGTTGCCAGGCAGTTTAGCCAGATTCACTAAACCAAGAATTGAAGAAAGGGGTGCACGCAGATCGTGGGAGACCTTGTAAACAAAATTGTCAAGTTCTCCATTTCGAATTTTTAGTTCCTCCTCCACGCGTTTCCTTTCGGTAATATCCACGTAAACGCCGTATATCCCTATAGTTTGATTCTCCAGGATTACAGGCATACCGTAAAGAATCACGTCGACTAGTTTTCCGTTCCTATGCCTTCTAGCTGTCTCAATGCTGACCACCCGATTGTTGGTGATAAGATTGTTAAGATCCACGCCTTCGTGGGTAAGCTCGTCAGGCACGATGAAGTCGTTGATACTTCTTCCTTTCAGTTCCGCCAGGCTAAATCCGAACATCTCTTCAAAGCCTTTATTGACCTGTTCGACTTTTCCCGAATCAGTCAACAACACAACTGCCATCGGCACATTCTGAAATAGTTGTGCCAGCAAAGTTTCATTTTTCCTGGTCCGTTCCTCAGTCTGTTTGCGATCGGTAATGTCTCTGAAAATAATCTGAAAGCAAGAATCACCTCGGAATGTAAGCGGAAATGTAGTGGTCTCGACGTAAATGACTGTTCCATCGCTTTTCACAAATTTTTGTTCCTCCAGCACCCCCGTTGTGCCGGTGGCGGCATCTTTCATTCCCTTTACGATATGCTGGTGAAATTCAGGATGAACAAAGTCCACCACGAATTTTCCTTTCAAATCTGCGCCTTCCTCCAGGCCGAGTATCGCATAGGCCTGTGCGTTCACAAACAATAATTTCCCCTTCTTATGAATAATAATTCCGATAGGCAACCTTTGAATTGAGTCCAAATATTTTTGTTCGCTTTCATCGATACTTTGTTTGCGCGCCGACACATCCTGGATCACACCGCGGCGAACTATAGCGCCATCGTGGCGAAGCTCATGGTTTGATCTGAATTCCATCCACCTCAATTCTCCGCGCACCCACATCCTTCCCAACCAATACCAATCTTTTCCCGCATTTTCACAAACTGACGAAGTCTCAATTAGATCGGGAAAGTCGTCCTTATGAATAATTGCTTCCAGACGAGAAGCATCATCCATGACTGTTTTCGCGGGAATCCCCAGTAGGCTATCGCAAGTCTCGCTGACAAAATTAAATCGCCTGGTGCCGTCAGGATGAATGACATACTCGTACAGCACGGCAGGCAAATGCTTTAAGAAATCTTGCATAAGAAAGTAAGACAGCGACTTAGCTTAACTCATTCAGGGCCAGAAATGAGTGTAATCTTCGAAAGATACTTGATCGAAAGAAGAAAACAAGCGATAGCGGTTCATAACATTTAAGGCAAGTCGGAGCTCGTCTATCCGAAGGTAGATATAGAAATGATCTGGGAAACCCGGTAAAAAGTGCTCCCCTTTACAAAGAAGTCATTTTGCGCAACCAAGACCTGGCTTCCCTGACGGATTCAAAGTTGCGGGCCTTGATCACTTCTGCGCCCTCTTCCATTTCCTTTATGGAAAGCCTTGTAAACTTGCTCGCAGGCATGACAACTGCCAGGTAACGGATCCCAATCCGCTCCATTTCTGGCATAACGTGGGTTTTGAAGTAATGGATGTCTTCGTCGAGAACCGGGCCAGCCGTGCGGCTGTCGGTTAGCATGTGAAGCTTGGGGTAATTGCGAATTTCGCGTCTTATCAATTCCAACCGCTTTTGCTGAACAAACTGGTAATGTTCACTGTATCGCGGAATACCAGTAAGGGTAAGCTTTATGCAAGGGATGGAGTCGTCAATCTCAAGGGTGGCATACTCGTCCTTGTAAAAAGGCTTTACCAGACTTTCGTCTTTAAAAAGAGTGGAATCGACGGTGGCCATTGACATGTAATTTAACATATATCTGGGAGTTGTAAAAATTTTGGTGACAAAACGAACAGAAAACTCATTAAAACGTAAACTTTATATTTCCTAACTTCATGGTATTAAAGCTTATACGATGGCTACGATAGAAATAGGTCAAAAGATTAAAGAAATCTTTGACAACCGTCAAATAAAACTTACCGACTTTGCCGATGAACTCGGAACAGTGCGTCAAAATGTTTATCGAATCTTTAAGAAACGGCATTTGGATACGGGGTTGCTCCTGAAAATCTCTCAGGTTCTAAACCATAATTTCTTTCAGTATTACGTAGCAGACCCGACAGAGATCACCGATGAGAAGATAAAAATTTTAAAATCGGAGACTTCTGACTACCAAAGACAGCTGGAACTCTCCCGAAAGGAAATCGATTACCTCCGCAAAATCATAAAATTGATGGAGGAAAAGGCGGAACTGGTTCACCAGCTGACCCGGGAGAATATGATGCTGCAGTAACCGTAATTAGTTATTCGTTATTAGTTAATAGTTATTAGAGTGCGTGCGAACGTAAGGAGTGCAGCCTTATTCCTTATTCCCTATTCCTCGAAATCTGGAAAAAAGCACTGCAGATGAGGTTCCCAAAATAGTACTGTACGCCAACTTCAGAATAGCCAAGTTCTTGAATGCAGGTTTGCCAATCAGGAAGGCGCTTGTTGCGAAGTGAAGCCGCCCATCCGAAAAAAATGTACATGATTCTTAGCATTGCACCATGCCACCAGGTTTGATTCACGAAATCGCACGCCAGCCAGAAACTCCCAGGTCGACAGTGACTGTTAATCAATTTACAAACCTCTTTACATGAGGGCATGTCGAATAAGTCGAGAAAGAAATGCGTGATGACAACTTCGAACGTTGATTCAGGAGGAATGTCTCTTTCGGTCCCATGAATAAATGTAACGCGGTGTTTGATGTCTTTGATCTTTTCCTCTGTCATCTCAATCATCTTTTTCGAGGAATCAATATACGTTACACTGCAGTCAGGCTTGGCAGCAACAAGTTCTGCCAATAGCCACCCCGTGCCTCCCCCAAGAATTAACACTGTAGCTTCCCCATCAATCTCATTCAAGAACCTGGTCTGGGCACGTCTGATTGCCTTTCCGAAAACTATGTTAGCCAGTTTATCATATACCGGAGCCAAACGATTGAAATCATTCATGCGATCAAAAGAAGTAAAGGCAACAAAAAGACCGCGTCACCGATAAGTCGATACCTATCATCCTTTTCCAAAGTTCTTCTGAATAAAAAAATCAAAAACAAGGTGGCGTTCATTAACAGAAGAATTATTACCGGCACTATCGCGATGTTCCCTATCACTTCAATAATTGTCAGAAGAAAGCTTCCAATGAATAAACTGTAGAGGAACACCTGGGTGGTTTTTCTTCCCAAAATTGTTACAAATGAATTTTGGTCGTTTCGCTGATCAAACGATTGATCAAACCAGGAGAATAAAAGAAGGTTAGTCCAGGCCGCAATGGCAAACTGGATAATCAAAAGGTAGTGCGGCGCACCTAAGTCGATCGGGGTCACCGTGACTGACAATAAAAGTACACCAATCGTATAAAGGGAGGCCACAAACAACTCTTTAAGGAATCTGAGATATCTGTGAAATACGAGATAGAGTATAACAACTCCTGTGAGTACGAGGCCCCATTCAAACACCTGGCGTCTGATAAAAAAGATAGCAACTGCGTCTGCTATTATGGCGAGACAAAGGAAGAACGAAAGCAGCCGAAAATTTTCCTGGTGAAAGCGGTGGCGAAGTGTCTCCGCCGGATGCGCAATTTTACTGGCGTCCCACAGATGGTCGATGGTGTATATTACCCATACCGTTAGACCAAGTGCAATAAGCCCGATTGGCTTAATTTCTACCTCAAGAAATTTCCCGAAGAACAACGCACTGACGATCGCTCCCGCCACGATGTCGATGCTTAGAACATTTATATGCTGAAAAAAGCGGAATAAAACATGCATAAAAAAAGTCTTCCAGAACTGTGGAAGACTTCAAATTTATCACGTTTTATCTTTCACTGGCTACGCCGACTTTAACGCCTCCGCACCACCGACGATTTCAAGAATTTCTTTGGTGATTGCGGCCTGTCTCGAACGGTTGTAAACCAGTCTAAGCTCCTTAAGAAGTTCACCCGCATTTTCTGATGCCTTGTCCATGGCGGTCATACGGGCAGCGTGTTCCGCAGCGTTTGACTCCAGTACCGAGCGGTATAATTGAACATTCAACAACTGAGGGATCAGCCCGGCAAGCAATTCCTCTCCCTCGGGTTCGAAGATATAATCAGGTGCCGATCCGGTCGCCGACGATTCAACGGCAAGGGGAAGAAACTGCTCGATGCGCAGAACCTGGGTGGCAACATTCTTAAACTCGTTATAAACGATGTCGACTTTGTCGTATCCCCCCTGTCTGTAAGTCGATATTATATGTTGTCCTGCTTCTGCAACATTGGCAAATGTCAATTGACCGAATATGCCCCAGAAGGAATCAACGCACTTATAGTTGCGCTTGCTGAAATAATCCATCGACCGCCTGCCCAAGGGAAGAATGGTAACATTACCCTTGGCGAATTGGGCACTGTACTTCTCCTGAGCCAGCTTTGTAGCAGCCTTAAGGACAATGCTATTGAAAGCGCCGCACAATCCCCGATCCGAAGTTATTGCAACAACCAGAATTTTATTCTCCGCCCGTTTTGCAGTATACCAATCCTCTTCAACGTCATTGCCAACAGAAGCGGCGAGATTGGATACAATGGTATTAAGCTGGGCTGCATATGGCCTGATCTGGTGCATTTTCTCCTGCGCACGGCGAAGCTTCGACGCTGCCACCATACGCATAGCCTTCGTTATCTGCTGGGTAGAGACAACGGATGTAATTCGACTCTTAACTTCCTTTAAGCTCGGCATACTTACCTCGTATTATACAAGATTGCTCGCAACTTCCTGTGCAATCTTCTTAATCATTTCGACGTCCTGATCATCCATCTTCCCTGCCCTGAAATTATCCAACACATTTCGGTGCTGAGCTTTTAACACCAGAAGGAAATCGCTTTCAAATTCTTTTACTTTCTCTACAGGCACTTTGTCAAGGAATCC
Organism: Bacteroidota bacterium; assembly: GCA_023412765.1. Lineage (GTDB taxonomy): Bacteria > Bacteroidota > Bacteroidia > Cytophagales > Cyclobacteriaceae > Chryseolinea. The sequence continues at coordinate 12,870 of JAEZBX010000293.1, read as the reverse complement.
ACGTGTAGATGCAAGGATGATAGCAACCTGTTCTTCTACTGGTACCGGAGCGAATTGTGGTTGCTTAAGAATCTCTTGGTTCTTTCTTCCACGGTCGATAGTCAATTTCGTAGCGGCATCCAGGTCGGAACCGAATTTTGCGAAAGCTTCAAGCTCACGGAACTGGGCCTGATCCAGTTTCAACGTACCGGCTACCTTTTTCATTGACTTTATCTGAGCGGATCCACCAACGCGCGAAACAGAGATACCAACGTTAATTGCAGGACGAATACCTGAGTTGAACAAGTTCGACTCAAGGAATATCTGTCCATCTGTAATTGAAATAACGTTCGTAGGGATATACGCAGACACGTCACCCGCTTGCGTTTCGATAATTGGAAGAGCTGTAAGTGACCCACCACCTTTTACCAAATGTTTGATTGATGGTGGTAGATCATTCATGTTCCTTGCAATCTCATCATTGTTGATGATTTTCGCTGCGCGTTCAAGCAGGCGTGAGTGCAGATAGAAGATATCACCAGGGTATGCTTCACGTCCAGGAGGACGGCGCAACAACAAACACACTTCGCGGTACGCTACAGCCTGCTTTGACAAGTCATCATATATTACCAGCGCTGGACGTCCACTATCTCTCACATATTCTCCAATTGCTGCACCTGTAAAGGGAGCGAAGTATTGAAGTGGAGCAGGATCGGAAGCATTAGCCGTAACGATAACGGTATACTTCATTGCGCCTGCTTTTTCAAGTTCGGCGGCAACCCCGGCAATTGTTGATGCCTTTTGACCGATGGCTACATAGATACAATATACTGGTTGTCCACGTTCATAAAACTCACGCTGATTAATGATCGTATCGAGAGCGACAGCTGTCTTTCCAGTCTGGCGGTCACCGATAATCAACTCGCGCTGTCCACGACCGATTGGAATCATCGCATCAATGGCTTTGATACCCGTTTGCAATGGTTCGTTTACCGGCTGACGGTAAATAACACCAGGCGCTTTGCGCTCCAATGGCATTTCATATAGCTCACCCGTTATTTCCCCTTTCCCGTCTATGGGCTCACCCAACGTGTTGATTACACGTCCGATCATGCCATCGCCTACTTTTATAGAAGCGATCTGACCTGTCCTTCTAACGGTATCTCCTTCGTGAATACCCTTAGCTTCACCCATAAGCACGGCTCCAACGTTATCTTCCTCGAGGTTTAGCACCATGCCCTTCAATCCATTTTCAAATTCAAGGTATTCGCCGGCTTGTGCTTTTGTCAATCCATAAATACGAGCTACTCCATCACCTACTGTTAACACAGTACCAACTTCTTCCAAATCAGCCTGCGTTCGGGCTCCGGCTAATTGTTCAACGAGGATCGCTGATACTTCTTCTGGTCTTATCTCTGCCATGTTTTATGAAGATTAAATCTTATTTAATTCTGTATTATTACTAAAGCTCAGTTGCAGTATTTTCAACTGATGCTTGATCGAAGAATCGATCTGTTGGCTTCCCGCATTCAGCTTGAAACCTCCAATGAGCTCCGGATCTACTTCTTCTTTCAATTCCACCTTTTCTTTGCCGGTCATTTTTTTCGCTAACGAAAGAACCTCATCTCTCAGATCATTGTCGAGAGGAACTGCGGATACTACCGATGCTTTTCCAATCCCCTTAAATCGGTTATAGGCATTATGGAATTCTGCTGCGATCAACGGCAACAAAATTTCACGATTCTTCTGCGTGATGATGCGAAAGAATGACATTGTGAGATCGTTGAATTTGCCTCCAAACAACGCCTCCAGAATATTCTTCTTTTTATAGTGTTTGATTATCGGGCTTCGCAACGCGATGAGAAGCGGGCGGTTTTCATTCACCACCTTTTCAAAGGTCTGCATATCCGCATGTACCTCCTCAAGCACGTTCCGTTCAACTGCGAGATCAAGCAGTGATTTGACATAGCGCGATGCGGCCTTAATGTCTGCCATTGCTTAATTCAGTTTGATATCTTTGATATACTGTTGAGTCAATTCTTTTTGAGCCTTATCCTCTGAAAGGTTCTTACGTAGGATTTTGCTTGCTACTTCAAGCGAAAGATTCGCCACAACGGCCTTTACTTCCTTTAGTGCGGTCAACTTCTCTGCGTTGATAGCTGCGCGAGCTTCCTCGATGATGCGATCTGCGGACTTTCGCGCATCAGCCTGCGCTTCATCCTTTATACGATTAGATGCATCGCGTGCATCGCGTAGTATTTTTTCACGCTCTTCCCTTGCCTGCTTTAACAAATTCTCATTGTCAGACTTCAGTCTCGACATCTCAAGCCGAGCTTTTTCAGCGGTGTCGAGTGCGCTCTGAATTGACTGCTCTCTTTCCTTTAGTGAACTTATGATAGGTTTCCATGCCAGTTTAGCCAGCAGAAAGAATAATAACAGGAACACTATAAGTTGCCAGATGATAAGGCCTGTTCCCGGTGTTAGTAAATCCATATCGTTTGAGTATCTGTTGTATTCTTAATTTTTAAAAGAAACTTGCCCGGTCCATCACCAGGCAAGCCCCTTTAATGTTACACTTGGCGCTGAGAAATCAGCAGACAAATAACGAGCGCGAAGAGGGCAGCAACCTCGATCAGGGCAGCAATGATAAGCATTGCACCCTGGATCTTGCCAGAGGCTTCTGGCTGACGAGCCATACCCTCCATTGCTGAACCACCAATGCGACCAATACCAATTCCGGCGCCAATTGCAGCCAGACCGGCACCAATGCCAGCACCCATTACCGCATAGCTGATGTCCAATAAAATAGCAAAGAGCATATTATAAAATAGTTATGTGAAACAACCCTTCCGCCATTTGGCGGAGGGATATCTTTAAATTCTTAATGATGTTCATGTTCGGCAATAGCCATCCCTATGTATAAAGAGGAGAACAATACAAATACATAGGCCTGGATTCCTGCGACCAACAATTCTATCAAACTAATGAACAATACCATTACCGTCGAGCCAACGCCTACCCATAAACTCTTAAATATAAAGGCGAGAGCGATCAGGCTTAACAACACGATATGCCCTGCTGTGATCGCTACAAAAAGACGAATCATCAGAGATATCGGTTTTGTGAATATTCCCACGATTTCAACCGGAAGAATGATCCATCTCAATACCAATGGCACCCCAGGCGTCCAGAAAATGTGACCCCAATATGCGCGATTTCCATTTACGTTAGTAATAATAAAAGTCAGTATCGCCAACGTAGCAGTTACAGCAATATTACCGGTAAGGTTTCCTGCTCCAGGCAACAATCCCAACAAGTTCCCAAACAGGATAAAAAAGAACAATGTCAGCATGTAAGGCAGGAACTTCTCATAGTGATGCCCAATATTGGGTTTCACAACTTCATCGCGAATGAATATTATGACAGGTTCGAAGAAAGATTGAATGCCGCTGGGCGCCTTTCCTTTATTTTTTTGATATCCTTTTGCAACGGCGAGAAACACGAAAAGAAGCAGCGCAGCATTGATGAAGAGCATAGCTACATTCTTCGTAATCGAAATATCAAACACAGCCTTGTTAGAATCAGCAAGGTAAATGTGGCCATGATCGAGTTTGTATCCGTTGTATTCGACAATGTTGTGATGTTCGTCGTAAAAGTTCCGCGAAGAGAAAATATCGAGTCCTTTTTCTGCCGAATAGACGATAACGGGTAAGTATATAGTGCCTCCATGATCCCACAGATGCCAGATGTGATCATCCATTACGTGATGCATGATCAGCTCGCTCGCGTTGAAGGGCTTTTCCTCATGAGACGGGTCCTGCGCAGAATGTCCGGCGGTCGGAACCAGTAGGAAAAAAACAATAAAAGCGACGAAAATTTTCTCAAGAAGACTCAAAAATCGGCTCATTCAGGGCTAATTTCAAGGTTTTTAAATCCGAGCGCAAAGGTATTAATTAAAGCTCCAGAAAAAAACGTTTTGAAAAAAAATTGCCCCGCATTCGGAGGCTGCTACCGGGATATTTTTCGGTACAAAAAAATGATCTCAAGTCCGGTATAAATCAGGTACAGCAGCATGAACCAGCCAACGTTAGCCACTGCGCCAGCCTGATCACCCGTGATCATGAAAAAATTGTAAGCCCCATATGCAAGCAACTTAACGACCATTGACAAAAGGTAAATGTGGACGAACAGGTCCTGCCGGTTAAATCGAAAGAGGTAAACATAGATGAGCCCTGTTCCAAACAGCAACAATAACAGAGTCTGGTAAAAATAGGACGGCAGCGTTTCAAGCCAGGGTTGGCCCAACAAGCCGCACGCAGCGACAACTAAAACGAGCGACGCTACGGCGAGCGCCAGAAAAAAGCGAATCAAGGATTATCCCGGTTAATAGACCGGTAAAGTTTATACATCATGCCCGCGAATGCAACAAGTCCAAAGAAAAGCATAAAGGCAGGAAACCGCATCTCAAGGTATTGGTCGAGCTTATAACCAAGCCATCCAAACACCCCTATCCCTGCCAATAGTTGAAAGGCGAGCCCACTATACCTAAGGTAGCTGTTATATGTTTTTAACTTCTTGTTGTGGGATGGTTCGGTTAACCCCATTCTCGCCGATTTTGATGTCCTTTATTACTGCACCCATTTTACATGTGCCGTTAAAGACCGCGCCTGGCTCCACTACCATCTTACCAGTTAATATGTCGCCGTTGATTACCGCAGTTGCCTTCAAAACAAGCAATTCAGTTACTTCAATTTTGCCTTTAACCTCTCCTTCGATGTCGGCATTCACTGCGAGAATATTACCCTGAACCTGTGATCCGTTTCCTAGCGCTACCTTTGATTTCGATTTAACGTTACCGGTAATCTTGCCTTCAATGCGGATGTTGCCATGAGTTTCGATGTTACCTTCGAGATAAGTTCCTTTGCCAATGGTGTTGCTGGAAGTGCTGATCTCATCGGCGGCGCGTTTTTGTTCTTTGGACGTTAGCATGATAAAAAAAGTTTAAAAAGTGACAAATTCTTCAGGGTTCAATGAGTTGCCATTGTACCACAATTCAAAATGTAGATGAGGACCGTTTGTTAGTTCCCCACTGTTGCCAACTATGGCGATGATTTCTCCGCCGTTAACAAAAGTACCAACTTTTTTCAACAGTTGGGCATTGTGCTTGTAAGAGGACAGGAGATTTCCCCGGTGCTGTACAACGATAACATAACCGGAATCTTGTGTCCAGGATGAAAAGATGACAGTGCCATCTGCAATACACTTGATTGGTTCATTTGCTTTGGCAACAACATCAACCCCCAAATGTCCTTTCTGCACGTCGTATTGGTCGGAAACAAATCCAGTAATGGGTGAGTAGAAGAAAGTTTCTTGTAATTCGCTGTATTTTGAACTAGCAAGTGAGATGAGTGAGAGATCTGAATTTTCGAAATCTTTTCTGAATGCCGAGTCGACTGGTGTCGCTTTCAGGTCCGCTGGCTTTGCCAGCGGCTGCGACTCACCGGGAAAATTGGCAGCTGGATCCTTAAAATCTATCGTATCACCACTCAGAACGCGCTGAAAATTTGCAATGAAGCGATCTTTGCGATCAACCTCCATGCCGAGCGAATCAATTCTTAACGCCAGTTCAAATAGCTGTTGATTCAAGACCATTTGTTCGTGCTTCGGATCAAACCATTTAGCAAGGATGGTTTTGGACATGAACAAACTGAGAACGAAGAGACCGGTGAACAGAATAACAGAAAAAAGAATAACTTTCGAATAGGTAAAACCCATGCTAGTTTTTTCAGCGAAATTCTCTTCGTTACGGATAATCAGCTGGTACCGCGTGGTGAGCCAATTCGATAAGGTCTTTTTGGGTCTCAAATTATTCCCCTTTTTTGCACAAAATTAGAGATTCCAGTGTATTAAAGTATGGAATGTAGGTTTTTTGCGTTTATCACATCACAAATCCATTTCACTCTTGGAAGGACGATTTAGGTACATATTTGTAACGCTCTGCATACTGGCATGCGCAGCGTGTTCTCCTGAGCGGAACTCGTGGACAAGCAAAGCATATCACAATGCAACTGCTCACTACAACGGATATTACTACGCAAAAGATGAGATACAAAAGATAGAGAAGACTTTGTGGGAAAGTCTTAATGATGACTATAACAAGATACTGCGACTTTACCCCGAGCTTGATACTGCGCTCGCCAATGATTACGATGAAGACATCCAGGAGGCGATCAAAATGGCGTCCATCGCCATTCAACGGCATCCAAATAGCAAATGGGTCGACGACTGTTATATTCTTGTCGCGAAAGCGAGATTGTATAGCCTGGACTGGGGCAACGCGGTTCAGACCCTTAAATGGGTGAATTCAAAAAGTAAAGACATCAACGCGCGACATGAAGCTATTATACAACTTATACGGACTTTTACAGAGCACGATGAATTCAACAACGGTCAGGCTGCTATAGACTTTGTAGAGAAAGAGGACTTGACCAAGGCCAACACGAAGAAGCTCCTCATAGAGAAAGCATACTTTTATCAAGAGCAGGAAGATTATGATAAAATGGTCAGAAACCTTACGGAAGTTGCGCCGATGCTGAAAAAGAAAGATAAGCCCGGCCGCATCTACTTTATCATCGGTCAGGTGTATCAAAAGCTTGGATTCGAATCAGAGGCATACAACTATTATAAGAAATGCTTAGCAACGAATCCGGAGTACGAGGTCGATTTCTATGCTCGCCTGTATATGGCTCAAGTCACTGAAATATCACGTAGCAAAAGTGTAAATGCCGCGCGCAAGTCCTTTAGAAAACTTCTAAAAGACAACAAGAATAGAGAATTCAAAGACAAGATCTATTATGAAATGGGTGTCTTTGAGTTCAAGCAGAAGGACCTTGACGAAGCCATTGCAAATTTCAACAGGTCTATTCGCGAAGGTACCAATCGCAGGATCGATGGCGAAGCGTATCTCAGGCTCGGCGAAATTTATTATGATACACTCCGCCAGTACGAATTGTCGCAGGCATATTACGACAGCGCCATTACGTCTTTACCTCAGGATTATGAAGGCTATGAAGAAATCAAGACTCGGCAAGAAATCCTGGATGAGTTTGTAAAAAATCTCAACACAATAAAATGGCAGGATAGCCTCCTTCTGATGGCAAACCTCGACTCAGCCGGTCTCCGAATGCGGATAGATTCCGTTTTCCAGGCAAAGAAGGCATTAGAAGAAGCGAACCAGGGCAAGAAAAAGCGAAAGAGATCGAATCGTATAACGATAGAGTCAAACGCGAACAACGTGTTCGCTACTGGCGAAGAGACTGATCAGACTACAGATTGGTATTTTGGAAATCTTTCGGCCATGAGCCTCGGCCAATCGGAATTCAAACGTGTTTGGGGGAATATACCTTTGGAAGACAACTGGAGACGATCATTGCGAATTTCAGGATCCGACCAGCCAACCCGATCCGCAAGCGAGCCGACGGCGCCTCCTGAAAACACAGCCGACGCTTCTGAGCCTGCCACTGAAATCGATCCGGTTGCCACTGAATTTGATCGCATAAGCAGTCAGATACCGCGGACAGAAGAACAGAAGGCCGCATCATTGAAATTGATTGAGGATGCTTATTATAAACTTGGAGATATCTACTATTTCAAGTTGTTGGAGAAAGAAAATGCAGTTGTAACATACAATGAACTGTTGGATAGATTTCCCGATACAGATTATGAGCCGGAAATTCTTTATAAGTTGTATCTCTATTACAAAGAAGCTGAAGATTCAAAATCAGAGCTATACGCGACACGGCTAAAGGAAGAACATCCTAACTCAACGTTCACCAAAATCCTCCTCAACCCGGATTTCTTAAAGGAGTCGGGCGAAGCAGTGGAGAAACAAAAGCAACTGTATAAGACGGCATACGAGCAATTCGAAGTAGGTGATTATAAAGCCAGCATGGCAACGATCGATGAGGCATATGCAATTGGCGAAAATAATTTTACACCAACGTTAGAACTCCTGAAGATCCTTATCGTCGGCAAAACGGAGGATATAAGCCAATATCAGTACATGTTGCAGGAATACATCAAGAGGAATGCGGAAAATGAAATGGGTACCTATGCAAAGAAACTGCTTGAAGCGTCCCAAAATTTCCAAAAGAGCCAGGAACAAAAAGATGGTATTCAATACATCCGGTCTTTGGAGGAACCTCATTATTTCCTGGTCGTCTACAAGACAGAAGAAAATTTGAGTATGGGTGCCTCCTCTGCGCTGGCAAAATTCAATAACGACAATTTCAAAGATCTGAAACTCAAGACGAGCAACATGGTGTTCAACGATATGTATACTATCACGCTCGTTGCAGATCTACCGGGAATTTCTACCGCACTTGATTACAGGAAGACATTCAACGAAAAGCTGCCAGCATTTAGCGAATTCCGAAACCATAAATTCCATAATTTTGTAATTACTAAAGACAATTTCGATATCTTATACAGAACAAAAGGCCTTGATGAGTACCTCAAATTCTTCGAAAGGAACTATCCTGCAGAAATTCAATAGAATTCTGCTGATAAAAAGCAATTGGTTTACGAAAGCAATAAAAGGGATCTGGATTCTTTTTATCTGTGTCATAATCGGTGTGCCCCTATACATCTACTCAGTTCGCCTGGACCTCTTTGGTTTGTTTGGTGGGATGCCAAGCCTCAAAGCGATTGAAAATCCTGAAAATGATTTGTCGTCTGAATTGATTTCTGCCGATGGCGTTTCTCTTGGAAAATATTTCACCTACAATAGAAGTCAGGTTACGTATGATCAACTGTCGCCCGATCTGGTGAATACGCTATTATATTCCGAAGATCACCGATTCTATAATCACTCGGGACTCGACTTTCAGGCATACCTGCGCGTGCTGTACGGAATTCTCACTTTTAATTCAGGTGCCAAGGGAGGTGGTAGCACAATAACCCAGCAGCTAGCGAAAAACCTCTATACACAGAATCCAGAGTTGGATGGAGCATTGTCACGACTTGGCAAAGTACCTAGCCGGGTTATTCAGAAAACGAAAGAGTGGATGATTGCTCTTCACCTTGAAAGAAATTTCACGAAGGAGGAAATCATCGCGATGTATCTTAACACGAGTGACTTCAGCAGCAATGCGTATGGCATCAAGGTTGCGGCCCAGACGTACTTTGGCAAAACCCCGGATAGCCTGAACCTCGAAGAGTCCGCTGTGCTGGTAGGAATGTTGCAAGCGCCATCCTTCTATAATCCGAAAAGGAATCCAAATAATGCGCTGTCAAAAAGAAATGAAGTTTTATTCAAACTGTTCAAACATGGTTATATAAAAACGCGCGCTGAGTACGAGGAACTAAAGCTGCGGCCGATCGAATTAAATTATTCGGTGGAAAATCACAATGCGGGCTTAGCAACATACTTCAGAGCGGTTATAAAAAATGACTTGATGCGCTGGTGCAAAGAGCATGGATACGACCTCGAAGAGTCTGGGTTGAGGATCTACACCACCATAGACAGCCGAATGCAACGCTACGCTGAGGAAGCTGTTGCAGAGGCTATGAAACCACAACAAAAGATCTTTCATGCGCACTGGAAAAACAAGAATCCCTGGCTCGACGATGACGGAAACGAAATAAAGGGTTTTCTGGATTCAAGGATCAGGCAATCGGTTGCCTACAAGAATCTTGTAAAGAAGTATGGAAAGGATAGCGACTCTGTAAAAATCGGATTACGGCTTAAGAAACCGATGACCATTTTTACCTGGAATGGCGAAAGGGATACATTGTTCAGTTCTCTCGACTCGCTTGACTACTATAAAAGATTCCTTCGCGCTGGCTTCATGTCCATGGATGCTCAAACTGGAGCTATCAAAGCCTGGGTGGGTGATATCAATCACAAATATTTTAAGTACGATCACGTTCGGCAGGGAACGCGTCAGCCGGGATCCGCATTCAAGCCGTTTGTTTACGGCACTGCAATGGAACTCGGATATAATCCTTGTCTTAAACTGCAAGACGTTTCTCCTACATTTGTAGTTGCTGGAGGTGGCACCTGGACTCCTCCAAACGCTGAAGGAGACCGCGGTACTGGCGAGTGGATGACTTTGCGTCAGGCATTGGCTCAATCTAAAAATTCAATTACTGCACAGGTACTTCAAAAAGTGGGTCCTCAAAGTGTTGTTGATTTCGCACACCGAGTGGGAATCAAAAGCAAGTTGGATGCGGTGCCGTCGCTCTGCCTTGGCGTAAGCGATGTTTCCCTCTATGAACTTGTTGGTGCGTATAGCACATTCGTTAACCTCGGTATCTATACCGAGCCATTCTATATTTCCCGTATCGAAGATAAGAATGGGAATGTCATCGAGAACTTCACACCAAAAATTCGCCAGGCAATCAGCGAACAAACTGCTTTCAAAATGTTGTATATGCTGATGGGTGGTGTTGAGGAATCGGGCGGTACATCTGTAGCTCTTCCTTATGATATCAAAAAGGATAATGAGGTCGGTGGGAAGACGGGCACGACAAACAATGCATCCGATGGTTGGTATATGGGCGTTACCCACAACCTCGTGTCTGGTGCATGGGTTGGCGGCGACGAGCGCAGCATACATTACCGGGAGTGGTCCCTCGGCCAGGGCGGTAAAACGGCAAGACCTATCTGGGCAAGCTACATGTTGAAAGTCTACGGAGATAAAACTTTGGAATATACAAAAGGTCAGTTCAAGAGGCCCTCTAGCGGTTTGGATATGACGCTGGACTGCTCCGCGTACGATACGCCTCAAGACTCGCCAGATGCTCAAGCAGAGCAGTGGGATCCCAATCTTTAAAGCATGGCCACGGAAAAGGATGACCGGCTAAAGGAAGTCGTTCAGCGCCTACCGGATTCGCCAGGGGTTTATAAGTTTTACAATCAGGAAGGTGTACTGATATACATTGGCAAAGCCAAGAGTATCAAAAAACGCGTCAGCAGCTATTTTTCCAAGAGTACAGGGATTAATCGGAAGACATTAAGACTCGTTTCCGAAATTGCCAATATAGACTACACTGTGTCGAACAGCGAGTTCGATGCCTTGCTTCTCGAAAACAATTTCATCAAGCAGAATCAGCCTAAGTACAACATTCTGCTCAAAGACGATAAGACATTCCCCTATATCTGCATCCTTAAGGAACGTTTTCCACGGATCATCTATACGCGGAAGTATCTCCCCCAGCAAGGAGAATACTTTGGTCCATATTCGAGTGTTGTGGCGATGAAAAACGTCCTTGAACTGGCGCGCAAGTTATATTCTATCAGAACGTGCAGCTTATTGCTAAGCGAAGCAAACATCGAGCAGCGAAAGTTCAAAGTATGTCTTGAATATCACCTGGGAAACTGCAAAGGCCCATGCGAGAATCTTTACGATGAGAAGTCGTATCGGGAAGAGATCGAGCAGGCAAGGAACATTCTGAAAGGGAATGTTAATATCGTATACCAGTATTTTACCAATCAAATGAAGGCCGCGGCGGCCAACATGGAATTTGAACGCGCCCAGCGTTTCAAAGAAAAGCTTGATACCCTTGAACGCTTCCAGGCTAAATCACTCGTGGTGAACCGTGAGCTAACGGATATTGATGTTTTTTCCATTACGAGTACAGTGGAGTATGCCTATGTAAATTATCTGCAGATTAAGGAAGGATCGATCATTTACTCGAAAACAATTGAGCTAAAGAAAAAGCTAGATGAACCTGACGAAGAACTGCTTAGTTTTTCAATCTGGGAGTTGCGAAAGCAAAGGGACAGCGACAACAAGCTGGTTTATACCAATATCCCGGTGGAAATGCCTGAGGAGGAAATAGAAAATGTTGTCCCAAAGATTGGCGATAAGCGAAAACTGATAGCCCTATCGTTAAAGAATGCGCTGGAGCTGAAAAAAGAAAAAGAGATACTCCGCGAAGGAAAGAAGTCCAAACAAAAAGAGGTCTTGATCACCTTGCAAAAAGATCTTCAGCTGCAGAACCTTCCAAATATTATTGAGTGTTTTGACAATTCAAATATTCAGGGAACAACACCGGTAGCATCGATGGTGAGGTTTGTAGGAGCCCGACCTGACAAAAAAGGCTATAGGCATTTCAATATTAAAACAGTGGAAGGCGCGAACGACTTCGCGTCGATGAAGGAAATCGTTTTTCGAAGGTACCGCAGAATTCTGGATGAAGCGGAAACCCTTCCAGACCTCATTGTTGTTGACGGTGGCAAAGGCCAACTGAGCAGCGCGTGTGAGGCGCTTAAGGAGCTTAACGTTTACGGGCAGGTGCCCATCATTGGCATCGCCAAGAAGCTGGAGGAAATTTATTATCCGGAGGATCCCCTTCCTCTCCATATCAACAAGAAATCACAGGGATTGCTGTTGTTGCAGCAAATCCGTGATGAAGCACATAGGTTTGCTATAACATTCCATCGTCAGAAACGAAGCAAAGGTCAGTTAAAAACAGAGATCCAGGGGCTGGAAGGAATAGGGGAGAAGACAGCCATCAAGCTGTTGAATCACTTTAAGTCGGTGAAGAAAATCAGAGAAGCGTCGCTTGAAGAAATTGAGGTTCTTGTGGGGAGAAAGAAAGCTGAGACCCTAAAGAATATCGAATATCGAACAAGGAATACTGAATGATGAAGCCGTTTGAATATCGAATATCGAACAAGGAATACTGAATGATGAAGTGGCGGTCTCCACGATACTTACCAGAATAAGAACTGGCGCTCTCCACAAATTAAGAATGAAGCACACCCGTAGCTCGAGCGAACTTCGCTAGTCGATATTCCGTGTTCGATGTTCGGTGTTCAATGTATTCTGAATATCGAATATCCAACAAGGAACACCAAATGATGAAGTGTCTGTCTCGACGTTT
>JAEZBX010000291.1 GCA_023412765.1 Bacteroidota bacterium | reverse complement strand
TTCGACTTGAATATTTACATATTCAGCAGGATTGCCATCAGAAGTCTGGATTGTTCCTTCGATGGATCCGGTACTTTGGCCAAGTACTGCGAATGTTGCCAAAAAGCTAAAAACAAAGAAAATTGTGCGTTTCATGTTTAGAATTGTTCTAAATAATGCGCAATTCTAACTGGAACTTGGCGTCTTTGCAACTTATTTAGAAAATTTCTAAATAAAAATTATCATCGGATAGTCAAGAAGAGTGAGGACATCATAAGCATTTAGGGGCGTTAAAAAACGACGTTCGTGGCTAATCAGTCGACAACTTCAGCCAGCTCGCTCAGCAATATTTCGGCTGCCTCGATAAGGCTCCTGCCAAAGCAAACAATTCCTTCGAAATGACCGGCCATTGCAAATTTTTTGGTCAGAGAAAGATCTTGTTTCTTAAATAACCGGGCGATTTCGTTTGCCATTTCTGGTGTTCCATACTCGATGCCGCTAGCAGTTGAGGGGAAACGAGCTAATAAATTTTCCCAAATCTTGAAGTTATGGGCATGTACGACCGCATTCACGTCTGGCGCTTGCGCATAAACCATTGCGTGCGTGAGAGATTCGGATGAGGCTATGATTGAGCCGGTCGAGCAGATCATGTTTTTATTTACATCATGATCAGTCACCAATGCATAGTGCTCGGAGGTAAGTTTTTGTAAACTACCTGTTCCGGATCCGGAGATGATAAATTGATTTCCACGATATCGGACGCTGATGTTCCCATACCCGATACCATCTTTCACGCCAATTAGGTTCAGGCTACGCAATTTATTCCGCCAATCATTGAGTTCGGTGATCCATGCATCGTCCAAAGGAGCAGTTCTCGTCCATTGGCAGTTAAATTTTATGACACCATCTTCACTCATTGTTGCTTGACTTTTTCGGCAAACAGTTTGGTAATTTCTTGTTCATCCGCCCGACAAATGCCTCGTTCTGTGATAAGTCCCGTAATTAACCTCGCAGGAGTAACATCGAATCCATAGTTACTCGCAGGACTATCCGACGGAGTGATCAGAACTTTTTTTATTTCACTCTCGCACAAGCCATAAATATATTTGACTTCATCCGAGTCACGTTCCTCAATGTTGATTTCTCTGACTCCATCATGAATACCCCAATCGAACGTGGAGGAGGGGAGCGCGACGTAAAATGGGATTCCATTATCTTTTGCTGCAAGCGCTTTCAAATAGGTTCCGATCTTGTTGGCGGCATCGCCTGCAACGGTTACTCTATCCGCCCCTGTTATCACCATATCAACCAATCCGTGCTGCATCAAATGGCCGCCGGCATTATCAACTATAACAGTATGTGCTACACCTTGATTAGCAAACTCCCACGCTGTCAGGCTCGCACCCTGAATGCGGGGGCGCGTTTCATCCACCCAGACATGCAGATCAATTCCTTTTTTCAAAGCTTCGTAAATTGGTGCAGTAGCCGAACCGTAATCTACAAAGGCAAGCCATCCTGCGTTACAATGGGTTAAGATGTTAACAACTTTTCCTTTCTTTTTCTTGCTGATTTCTTCAATAACTTCCACACCATGCAGGCCGATCTTCCTGCAGTATTCAGCATCTTCATCGGCAATCAGATTTGCCATTTGCCGGGCAATGTTAATTTTTTCGAAAGCTGTTTCCCCCTTTGCTATGGCTTCTAATTGTCTGTTGACTGCCCATTCCAGATTGACAGCTGTAGGTCGGGTTGCCTTCAATGCCGCCGCAGAGTCAACCAAATGATCAAAGCTATTCTTGCCAACAGCCTCTATAGTGGCCAGGTACATCCCATAGCCAGCCGCTGCCCCAATAAGTCCGGCACCTCGTACATGCATGTCCTTTATAGCATGCACCATCTCATTCACCGTGCGGATATCTTCAATGACAAATCGATGAGGTAGATATCGCTGATCAATAATGGTAATAACTTCATCATTATCGTGGTTAATCCAGATGGTGCGATAGTCCTTTCCGCGTACTCTCATTTATATGTATGTAGATGTGGTGAATTTAAGGATATAAAGCTTGGCTGCTACTGAAAGTTATCTTTATCTTCTTCCGTATGGGCCAAACGAATCGCATTACCTTGGCGAAAGCATTACATAATTGGTTGTATCCGCCAGAAAGTTGTTTCTCCACCAGAAAATCAAGATACTGTCTATCCAAAAAGTTATGTTGTCATCAAAACTCTAACACAATGAAAAGAAATTTCCAGGTCCTCTTCTGTCTCTCGTTGTCTCTCCTGACTTTTTTCGCCACAGCACAGTCTTCATCAACGTCATCGCGAACGATGGAGTTCGACAAACTCCTTTCAGAACAGTTTAAGCCAAATGAAACTGGCTGCGCTGCCCTTGTCGCCGAAAGGGGAAAAATCCTTTATCACAAAGCTTTCGGTATGGCGGACATGGAACTTAACGTACCAATGAAAACTGACATGTTATTCAGAATCGGGTCAATTACGAAGCAGTTTACGGCGATCAGCATTCTCCAGTTAATGGAGAAGGGAAAGTTACAATTGCACGACCCGATTACCACTCATGTCGCAGGCTACCCCGCCAGTGGAGAGAAGATAACGATTGAACATTTGCTGACTCATACATCGGGAATAGTAAATATTACCGGGATGAAAAATTTTGGAGACATTAAACGCAAGGATCTTAGTACGACCGAGATCATAGAATTTTTCAAAAATGATTCACTTGAATTTGAGCCAGGTTCAAAATGGAGTTATTCAAATTCTGGTTATATTTTGCTGGGCCACATTGTTGAAAAGGTTTCTGGGATGAGTTACGCTCAATATCTCGACGAAAATATTTTTAAGCCGTGTGGGATGACAAGTTCTTTTCTCGGCGATGATGTTAAGATTATCAAAAATCGCGCTTCAGGTTATGCGAAGCAAGGCGACAAGATTGTCAATGCAGGTTTTATTAGTATGACCATACCTCATGGAGCCGGTGGTATAATATCAACGGTGGGTGACCTTTATAAATGGAACAGGGCTTTGTTGGAGTACAAGATGGTTTCAAAAAGCACACTTGAAACGGCTTTCAAACGTCATAAGTTGAGTGATGGAAAGGAGACAGACTATGGTTATGGGTGGTTCTTTTTAAATATTCAAGGTCATCCAACGGTCGAGCACGGCGGTGGAATTGATGGGTTTTTAACAAGTTCGATATACATACCATCCAGGGACGTTTTTGTAGCGGTTTTCTCGAACTCAACAGCCGAGAGTCCCGAGTTTGTTTCGGCGAAGCTGGCGGCGGCAACCATCGGACAACCTTACGAATATAAGGAGATAGCATTTGATAAATTATCGACTGACGCTTTCGTGGGTGTATATGAGAATGATGAGGGCAATATGATGAATGTTTATTATGATGCAGAGAAAGTTTTTGTTGAGTTTCCTGATGGAAACAGGAAACAACTTAAGCCTTACGAAAAAGGAAAATATTTTTACGATGACTTCTTTTCGACAATGGAATTTAAAAAGTCAAGTGATGGTAAATCATATTCTGCTACTGCAGTGGCTCGTTTTGACAAACGCAATGTTTGGAATAGAACAGATAAGCCATTTCCAAAAAAAGCTGAAATCGAAGTTGCTGAAACAATACTTGAACAATATACCGGTGAATACCAGGTTGGTCCATCTTTCATATTGACTGTAGTAAAAGAAGGAAAAAAACTATTTGCGCGCGGCCCTGGTCAACCTAATCAGGAGTTATTCGGCGAATCAGAAACGAAATTCTACTTGAAAACAATGCCGATCGGACTTGAATTTCATCGCGATGACACCGGTAAGGTTCAGAAATTAATGATTCATCAGGGTGAAAAGATCACCAAGCTGTGAAAATCAAATAGAAAAATACCAACACCTTCACTGTACGCAATTGAACGGATCTTTGCACGCGTGCGAACAGTTAAAGTGATCTTTATTGATATTGCGTGATCCTTTCGGGGTGGCACCGTATTCGCATAAGGGTGGATTCATTTGTATTAATTGCATAATCGTTATTCATATTGACTATTCAAGCCCGACCTTATTCAAACGTCTTATCGAAGCCAGGAATAAATACTTTTAATAAAATCCTTGTGCAACATTTCACGTCCCACGGGCGTCTTAGCCAAAAAACCCTACCTAATGTATGATCCGTAACTACATTAAAGTCGCTGTCCGAAACCTCCTCCGTCAAAAAGGATTTTCTTTCATCAACATATTGGGTCTTGCACTCGGCATCAGCTGTACCGCGCTAATTGGAATGTGGGTCAATGACGAACTGAGCTATGATCGGTTCCATAAGGATCATGAACGAATCTATAGGGTGACGGCCACGCTTCCCGAAATGAAGGTTCATGCAGCAGTATCGCCAGTACCGCTTGGCATTGCAGCCAAGAATGAAATCCCGGAGGTTGAAGATGTGGTAAGGATCTCCAGTTACAACAGTGATCTCGTGCAGGTTGGCGATGTTAAGTTTGAAGAAAAAGGGATTCTTTACGCCGACTCGAATTTTTTTAAGATGTTCACCTTTCCATTTATAAAAGGAGATCCGGAAAGAGCACTTCAGAACCCAGAAGGGATTGTCATTACTGAAAAGATGGCTTTGAAATATTTTGGCACAACCGAAGTGCTGGAAAAAACAATCCGTAAGAACAATAAAGACGATTTCACTGTCACGGGAGTAATAGCAGATATTCCGACCAACTCTCATTTGAAGTTTGATTTTGTCCAGCCCATCCGTTATCTGGCTCGAACGAACCGCGATCTGAAAGAGAATCTGTGGGACAACTTCAACTGGTACACGTATCTCAAACTAAATGATAAAGCGCAAAAGTCTGAGTCGGCTCTTGAAAACTTAGAAAAAAAGCTGCAATCCATCTACAAGAAAAACGAACCAGTTGTCAAATGTGCGTTTGTCTTACAGCCGCTCGCGAAGGTTCATCTCCACTCGAACTTCCTGGCAGATATTCCCGGGCACGGAAATGCACAGAATGTTTACATTTTTTCCGTGGTAGCGTTATTTATTCTTGTAGTTGCGTGTCTGAATTTTATGAATCTCGCGACAGCCCGGGCAGCTCGCAGAGCTAAAGAGGTTGGACTTCGCAAAGTTGTTGGAGCGATAAGACCTCACCTGATGGGGCAGTTCCTGGCGGAGTCGTTGGTGGTAGCGATGATTTCTCTCGTGCTAGCATTGCTCATAATCTATATTGTTCTTCCATACTTTAATACACTGGGAGGAAAGGATCTTGCCCTGGATCTTACGAACATAAAAATTATTGTTGGCCTATTAGGGATAACGGCTGTCACCGGTTTATTAGCTGGTAGTTACCCGGCTTTGTATTTGTCCGCGTTTGTTCCAGCCACAGTATTGAAGGGAAATTTTACCGCGCGCGGATCCGGAAGTATTTTTAGAAACACCATGGTCGTAATTCAATTTGCAGTGTCTATTTCACTGATAGTAGGAACCGCCGTTGTTTATCGCCAGCTCAAGTATATTCAACAGTTAAACCTTGGATACGACAAGGAGAATTTGCTGTACGTGCGCATGACTGGAGAGTTATGGTCAAAGTATGAAGCACTGCGCACTCGACTTGGTAGTACTCATCTTACCAGTCAATATACGTTCATCTCAGATTTGCCAACGGGACCGTCAGGCGCAACGATCAGTGTCGAGTGGAAGGGAAAGGATCCAAATACTCAACCACTTTTTTACAACCTCGCTATTGACGAAAACTTTGAAGAGGTTTTTAAAACCACCTTTCTCGAGGGGCATGGTTATGGTGAAAATGCGCAAGCCGACTCAATTAATATTATAGTGAATGAGACAGCACTGGAGACTATGGACATGAAGCTTGAATCGGCTGTGGGATCACGGATTACGGTCTGGGGAACTGAACGAACGATTATTGGCGTAGTAAAGGACTTTAACTTCAGGCCTATTCAGGAGAGCATTGGTCCGATGTTCCTGCAGCGCAATACCTGGGGTGGGCATGCTGTAGTCCGGACGTTACCTGGCGAAACGGAGAATACCATAAAGGCTCTTGAGGAGATTTGCAAGGAGATGAATCCCAGCTATCCATTTGAATACAACTTTGTAGATCAGGATCTCGCTAATCTTTACACATCTGAACAACGGTTGGGTCAATTGTTTAACGTCTTTGCCGTGTTGGCGATTGTGATCTCTTGTCTTGGATTGTATGGACTATCTGCGTACCTGGCAGAACGGCGTACACGTGAACTTGGCATCCGAAAAGTACTGGGTGCTTCAGGATTTCAGCTTGTTTATTTATTATCCGCGACCTTCACGCGACCCATTCTTTTAGCAACATCAATAGCCGTACCGTTAGCCTGGTTTGGGATGAACGAATGGCTTTCAAGCTTTGCTTATCGTGTCAATATTGGATGGATGATTTTTGTGGTGGCATTTGTGTCAGCGCTTGTCATTGCCTGGTTAACCGTCAGCTTCGAATCTATTAAGGCGGCGAGGACTAATCCGGTGAATTCGCTTCGATCTGAGTAGTGTTGAGGTGTTTAAGTGTTTAAGTGTTTAGGTGTTTAAGGGGTTCAGCGTCGTGAAGAGATGATGTACAAGATTTCCAAGTGGGTTGAAATTTTATTACCCTTCTTTGTAAAATTTGAAATTTTCCTTTTCTACAGATAATAGTAGCTATCAGAACCTAAACACTTAAACACCTAAACACCTAAACACTCACCGGTAGCCCTTCGCCTGCAATTCAAACAACTCCGAATATCTTCCTTTAGCTTTCATCAATTCATCATGTGTGCCGATTTCGGAAACTTTTCCATCGGCAATAACGGCTATCCTGTCGGCGATTCTCACAGTAGAAAATCTGTGGGAGATAACAATACCAATTCTTCCTTTTAGATTTTCCTTCAACTCAGCGAAAATGGCTGCTTCAGCTTCAGGATCAAGTGAGGAAGTTGGTTCATCCAGTACCCAAATATCCGCATTCCTGTACATGATTCGGGCAAGCGCGAGGCGTTGCCATTCACCACCCGACAAATCATGACCGCCTTCAAAAAGGCGTCCCACTTTTGAGTCCAGGCCATTCGGCATTTTTTTAATGAGCCATTCGCTGCGGGCGTCGCTAAGGGATTTTAAAACACGATCATCTGAGACTTCGACGTACGGTCTGCCCATAGTAACATTTTCGCGGATAGTTAACTCGTAGTTAGCATAATCCTGGAATAAAACGCCAACACGATTTCTCAATTCTTCCGGGTCAGTTTTTCTCAGGTCAATGCCACCAATAGTAATGGAACCCTCGTCCGCATCATAGAATCTTAACAAGAGTCTGATGATCGTACTCTTGCCAGCACCGTTTTCGCCAACCAATGCTATGAGTTCACCATTGTTGATGGTGAGGTTAAAATTTCGAACAGCATATTCGGAACTACCAGGATATTTAAAGCTCACATTTTCGAACACAATTCCCTTGTCGAACCTGGATGGTAACGGTTCAGGATGTTCAACCTTTTTTACAAGCTCATCAATTGAAAGAAATGAGAAATAGTCGTCGAGGAATGTCGTGTGTTGGTCAACAGAAACAAAGGTGCTGGATATCACTGCCAATGTGGAGGAAACGGAAGTAAAAGCACCTATGACGAGAACAACTCCGCCTGGATCAATCAAGCCTTCGGCTCCTTTTATAGAAACAAACAGGTAGGCGAGTGCCAACGTTGTTCCGGTTACAATCCCGGTTAGTATTGAAACGCGCGTGCCCGACCGGTACATCAGGTCGCGTTGACGATATAAATTTTCCGATAAATTACTATGGCGCCCTAACAAGTAATCAGCGAGAACATAAGCACGGATTTCTTTTGTTGTGCGCGGTTGTGCCAGCAAATCGCCGAGGTATCCGCGCTCTCTTTCTTCCGGAGTTTCCTTATAAAAGAATTCGTATAGCTTGGAGGTGACGCGACTTTCCAAAGCAAGAGATAACGCAGCAGCAGCGATTGCAAGAAATACTAAAACATAGTGGAGGCTTGCCAATAACGAAGCCATCAAAATGATCGTCACAAGATTACTAGACAATCCAAGAACTGACCACGTAAGGTCGCCCGGCCTCCATGATACATCTCTTTTTGCTCGCGCGAGGCGATCGTGCCAGTTTGAGTTATCAAAATTTCCAATGTCTACTTTAGATGCTTTCGCTAACAGCCTTTTTTCTGCTTCAAGTTCTACGCGTCTTACAAATAGGTTTCTTCCGTATCCCATATACGCGCTAATAGTTCTCTGCAGGGTTGCAACGATCCACAACCCTATCACTATTGGAAGCAAGTCTGAAAAAGGGATTTTGTGACTGCTGGCGTCTGCGATGCGATTAACCAGAACCGCTCCGAGGTATACCGCAATCGGCGTCATTGCGGCATTGATCATTCCCAGGATAGAGAATTTTATGAGAGATTTTGGAGATGCTGCCCAGGCAAGCTCAAGACCTTTTTTCAGGTTTGCTCGTACACGAGTAGCTCGGTTCGTTGCCCTGGGTATGCGGGGTTCCATTATGTTAAAATAACAAAGACGCGTGAAGAAAATTACCCGTCTCAAATAATAAAGTCAGACCAATTGGAAAGTTTAAGCCACCAACCTTAAGGCAAGATCCCACTGCGCTCTAGCTGGCCACCAATCTTTCAATCTTCCAATCTTTCAATCTTCCAATCTTCCAATTTCAAATCACGCTCACCACAATAGCATAAACTAAGATTGAACCAGCCAGGAGACTTTTTGTCTTGAAAATGAGTGCAGCTGCCATCAATATCAATGTCAATGTCATAACGAATTTAACCGGAACTGAATAGATAGGGCCCGAAGCATATAAATACACCACATGTACCAGGCAAATATTAAGCATGATCAACGCTATGGGTATCAGGTAATGCTCAATAAGGGTATTGTGCCTCTTTTTCATTATGCTGGTTGTACGGCCCTTTTCCTGATTTTAATAGTTGTATATCGTACGATGGCATAAATAGGAAGTCCTAACAGGATACCATTGATAATGATCGCCGCAAGTGTCGCAGCCTGTGAATATCCAATGAAAAGACTAATCAACGCGATCACTACCAGGAAAAGTACTGAAACCATGCTGTACACAAACGTCAACTTCAATGGGTTTATCCCGACATGTTTTTTCTTCCGACGATATAGATAGACGACAAAACCACTGATGGACAGGAAGCCGCTCACTAATCCAAGGATAGCATAAATTATCTTGAGGAGAAGTCCACCAAAATCACCAAAGTGAAGTGCTTCCTGAACAAAGTAAAGTTTGTGAGAAAATGGTTTTTCCCTGACGTCGTATTTGTGTTGTGCGGTATAGTCTGTCTTAGAGAGAACCAGGGTATTGATGTTTCGTTCGTAGACCAATCCGGAAATATTTCCTCGGACAGATATTGTTGCCGAACCGTTGGATGATACACTTATGTCGGATGGAATCATTTCAGGAAATTCTTTTTCGATGGAGGCAAACATTTTTCCCCAATCAATTTCCAGAGCTTTGTCTTCTTCGGATTCTATGACCACAGGAGCCGTGTATGCATTTGGTGTTTTGATGTCGAAGGCACGCATCAGCCAGGGCTGGAGGCCGAGCCACGCTCCGGTAGCAGCAATCACAAAGTTGAAAGCAAGTGCACTAATACCAAGCAGCTTATGCCAGTCTGCCATGACGATACGCATTCCAACCTTCTTACGAACGTCTGGCCATGCCTGCCGTTTCATAAAATTGCCGTAGATCAGCAGGCCAGTTACCGCAAGCACGACGAGCGCAACGCCACCGATACCTACCAATTGCCGGCCCCAGTTGCCTTCATACAACCTTACGTGTACCTGCCGGAGGTAGTTTGCAAGCGAGTTTTGATGATTTCGTTGCCCAATGATTCGATCTGCACCGGCATCAATAAAAAAATCATATCGTTGAAGTTCCCCGCCTTGAGGCCGAACAATCAGATCAACTTCTGCAATATCGCCGGCTTCCTGAGGTAAGTGAATAGCCATCGATGAATATTCCGGTAACCATTTCGTCAGGGAATCAATGGAATTTGCGATTTGAGGATACGTTGCCGAAGATGGGGTAGACATCGCCTCATAGCGATATTTCAAAATCAACGAGTCAATTTCAGGAATAAAGACCGCCAGGGCTCCCGTTAGACTAAGAACACCGATAAGGATGCCAGCGTACAATCCAGCCCAATGATGGATTTTCCAAAGGAGTTTTTTGTCGTTTCTTTTCGGCTTTGGTGTGCGCATGGGCATCTCGTTGTTAGAAAGTATATCCTACCCCGATCAGGAAGTTGCGCGGGGTGCCTGGGAACAATCTGTTGAAGTCATATCCACCAACCCAATGCGTCTTATTAAATACGTTGTTGAGGTTAGCGGATAGCTTAAACCTGTCGATGGTATAGTATAGTGCCACGTCAGCCACCACATAAGATGGCAGTGTGAGGATGTCACTAAACGTTGTTCTGGAACTTACATAGTTGGCGCCAGCGCCAATACCTATACCTTTAAGTGTTGGCATTGTAAAGGTGTACTTCGCCCAGATACCACCTTGATTCCTGGGGGCATTGGGAAGGATATCGCCGACCTCTTCTTCATCTTCACTTTTTGTGATGAACGTTTTATTGATAGCAAGATTAGCAGTAACACTCAGATTAGGCAGCACCTGTCCGTACACGTCTAATTCCACGCCGCGCGCTTGCTGCTGACCCAATTGCCTCAAAAGATCCGGATTCTGACCATCGTTCGCATTGATAAGAATATTGTTCAATTCGATGTGATAAACTGCCAGGTTTATGCTTAGCAGTTTGCTGAGAAATTCGGTTTTTACTCCACCTTCATACATTGTACTGGTGAGCGGATCAAAAGGACCTCCGAATCGTTCGGGATCACCGATCGTTCCGGCACTTTGTGGCTGATATCCTTGAGAGTAAGTAGCATATATGCTGACCGGTTCTATCGGAGTGTAAACAAGTCCGAACCTGGGGATAAACTTCTTTTGTTCCACTTTTTCAGCGTTAGGTTTTTGGTAGTTCAGAATGTCTGTGTAATACTCCTGTCTGAATGCGAGCAGAGCATGGAGTTTTCCCCAAGAAATCTGATCCTGCAAGTACACGCCACTCACGTAATACTTTGTGACGGCCTGATTACTGGAAACATTGAAGTAGCCTGAAATTTCCGATATAGCATAGCTCGGGTTGGACAGATCGAAGTGCGGTACATTGGGTACGGGCCGGTTATTTTGAATCAGGTAATCGTCACGGTTCTCAGGCTTATAAGTACTTATAACACCATCGTTGGCAGCATTCCGATACCCGGCGGCATTGTAGTTGGAGCCTCCAACGGGAGATATGTTCTGGATGTAGTCGTAACCAGCCAGCAACTTGTGGCCTATTGGTCCGGTCTTTAAATCGCTGACGAAATACACCGTTATATTGTCGTTGTAATTTTTTCTTTTACGACGTATCGTTTGCATTTCCATTAGCGTCGGTATCTCAACGCCGTCCGCATCCACTGCATATCGGTTGGAAGTGCGGTGCTCCAGCAAGTCCTCGTCATACAAGAATTTCATGTATGAAGCATTGAATGAAAACCGATCGGAGAACTTGTGCTGTATTGAGGCCGTTGTGTAGAGGTTCACTTCGTGGGCATAGTCGTTTTCTTTGCCAATGGCAAATGAGATAGGCGTCGAATATAGGTCAGTTCCGGCTGATGCGCCAAAGATCGGTTGGCCGCGATCCAATCGGGACTTCGACTTGGCATATACGAAGTCGATGTTGACTTTTGTACGATCTGTAGGAATAAATGATATTGATGGAGCGACCACTATGTCCTGCCCGCCCTGAAGGACACGGAACGACTGCGCGTTTTGATATGCGACGTTCATACGGTAGAGCAACGTTTTCTCTTCATCCATTGGGCCGGTGAAATCACCTGTTATCCTGAAAGTATTATAACTACCTGTAGCAAAACTTATAGCCTTACGTGATTCGTCCAGAGGTTTTTTCGTTACTGTGTTTACCGTGCCCCCCGGATCGGAATTTGCAAAGAGTGCAGATGCCGGACCTTTAATAACTTCGACACGTTCTACATTAGGAAGTAATGATTGTCCCCAACTATTGGTTGGATCCCGCAAGCCGTTTATCAGCGCATTGCCTGCGCGAAAACCTCGAAGGGAAAAATCATTATTGTAAAAAGAAAATACATTCACTCCGCTCAAATTTTTTAGTACGTCGCTGGTTTTGAAGGCTTGTTGATCGTCAATCACTTCCTTGGTTACATAGCTGATGGCCTGGGGTACAAGCTTGAGTGGAGTCTCTGTCTTAGTTCCGGCAAAAGAAGCGGTATTCTTATAAGTGCGCTCTTTCCTACCGGTGATTTCAACCTCTTGCAATTGTTCGCTGGACTCCGTTAAAAAAAAATCAACCGAACTGATCTGATCAGCAGCGATAATGATGGATCTGGTAATCGTGGTAAACCCGATGCTGGATACTATTAGGGAGTAATTGCCAACAGGCACATTTTCAATGAAAAATTTACCTTCTTGATCCGTGGAAGCACCTAACGAAGTGCCCTTGACCGCGACGTTTGCAAATTCGACAGGCTGGCGCTGAGTAGATTGGATTGTTCCGCGGATTGATCCCGTCTGTGCCTGTGCTAACAGAGCAGTTAATAGGATAGAAAGGATCGATAGAAGTGTTTTCATAAAAGATATACTATTTAGACTAATTATAAATAGAGTGGGCAAGATTACAGTCCTTGGAATCAAATTGCAAGAATTATCTAGAATTTTTCTAAATAAGGTCGTGGCGGGTAGGGTCCAGATGGTTGAGACTCATGGCGCAAGAATCGCCGTGTAAAAAACATAACCGTTTCCCCTTAGCCGAGTTATCTTAGTAAAATAAACCCAGGCAGCTATGAAACGAACCTTTTTCACTCAACCAGGAAAGCAGATTGCATTGCTTTGCGTCCTCATGTCCCTCTTTTCATTCGCTCCACTCCACCACGGTTGGAGTAGTTACGATCAGACAAAGACTTTAAACTTTACCGGCAAGATCGTGAAGACGGGTTACGAGAGTCCTCACGGAATGATTGAGCTCCAGGTTGAAAAGAAAAAATGGACGGTCGTGCTGGCACCGCCCAGCAGGATGGAGAGCCGAGGCCTCACTCAGGATATGCTTAAAGTTGGTACTACGGCTACCGTTGTTGGTTATCCCCACCTGAAGATCAAGGATGAAATGCGTGCAGAAAGAATAACAATCGGCGACAAAACAACTGAGTTACGGTAGTGCAGTTCAGTGGCGTGTTCGAATGGCTGGATCAAAGCGATGTAGCCGTTTTAATTCGTCAGTCTCCATTACTGTTTCCTGCAATTGAAATTGTCCATATTATAGGATTCATTGTTTTGGTGGGCAGTGCTTTTCTCTTTGATCTGCGTTTGCTTGGATTGGCGAAGAAGCTTTCTGTTAGAGACGTTGCCGATTATGTTCTACCCTGGTCGCGTGGAAGTTTAATTTTTGTTATTCCATCCGGAATTCTTCTCTTCATTTCTCAGGCAAAGGCCTTGAGTACTAATGGAGTTTTTGGATTGAAACTGATTCTGATACTGCTCGCGTTTATCAATGCAGGAATCTTCCATCGATTTACATTTGATTCTACGTCTGACTGGCAGATATCCGGGACACCGCCAGGCGCAAAGGCTGCTGCAATTATTTCCATGACACTTTGGGTATCCGTAATTACCTGCGGCCGATTGATTGCGTATTTTTAATTCATGGACATCATCACTAACGTGTAGGCTAGTGCATCCAGGAATTGCTTGCGGCACCACACTGGTTAGCAAGATATTGACGTATAGGTTATCAAGAATTTTTTTTACCGCAGAGCGAATACCGAGGAATACACGCAGAGAAAATGCAGGAGGACTCATTCGACAATTTCGAGCATGCGCTATCTGGATTCGTGAAATATCCTCTTTTTTCTCTGCGTGTATTTTCTCCCTTTCTCTGCGGTAAAAATGCTATTCGTTAAGTGCGAGCCCGACTCGACCGAGTAGAGGCAGACGGTATCACTAACCGGGGTTGTGTGTCTGTGTCTTTAAGACGAAAAAACTTTCTGATTCCAAACTCAACTCTCATAGAAAACCACTTCCGAATATCATAAAAATCAAAGAGATTAAGCCTCCATGTTCAGACTTGGTTTCTTATTATTAGCTTTATGCATGAGCCAAACCATGCACGCACAATCAACATACAAAGTCAAATCGACCAGAGAAAAAATCACCATTGATGGGAACTGGGATAAGCCTGTCTGGCAAAATGTCCAACCACTAATTATCGAGAACAGGATGGGAGATGAACCTCGGTTCCGCCCGACAACGGAAGCTAAGGTGCTATATGATGCGGCGAATGTCTACGTCATATTTCGGGTGCATGATAAGTTTGTCAAGAGCACCGTTACCAAGTATAACGGGCATGTTTCCGGTGACTCCTGTGTTGAGTTCTTTTTTTCACCGAATACAGCAGAACCCGGACATTACTTTAATCTGGAAATAAATGCAGGGGGTACGCCGCTGATCTTTTTTGTTACTAAACCGCGGAAGGAACATAAGAGGATTTCAGATGCATTGATCTCCCAGATTGAAATCGCGCATTCACTTCCATCTGTAGTCGACCCTGAAATTGAAGATGAGATTACCTGGACAATCGAGTACAGGTTGCCGATTTCCATACTTAAGGAATTTACACACGTCACGATGCCTAAGCCAGGTGTTGCGTGGAGGGCAAATTTCTACAAGACCGGAAGTGATACGAGCAATCCGCACTATTATACGTGGTCGCCAGTTTCAAATCCGTTTCCTGATTTTCATTTGCCAGCATACTTTGGAACAATTCAATTCGATTGAAAATACCTGGTGATCTATCGGCAAAAGGACCGCAGTTTAACAAGTGAAAGAATTTTACAAATATGAAAAGAAGGGATTTAGTTAAAGGTATGACCTTGTTGCCTCTTATAGGCAGTTCAACGGTTACGCTGGGCGCGGCGGCCCAACCGACAGCTGAGCGCGATTTTATGAAAGAGCTTGGTATTCGCGTCTTCATTAACGCGGCTGGCACTTATACAGCTATGACCGCTTCGCTAATGCCCCAGGAGGTAGTTGACGCTATTCGGACAACCTCAAAGCAATTCGCCATTCTCGACGATGTCCAGGATAAGGTAGGCGATAAAATTGCAAAAATATGCAGAGCTGAAGCTGCGATGGTTACCGCCGGATGCTGGTCTGCATTAGTGTTGGGAATGGCTGGAATACTCACTGGCCTGGATAACAAAAAGGCCGCAATGTTACCTTTTCTAGAAGGGTCAGGTATGAAATCCGAAGTGATTGTCCAGAAATCACACGCAAACGGATATCACATGGCATTAACAAACGCCGGTGTAAAAATAGTGTTGGTAGAGACTGTAGATGAGCTTCGAAAGGCAGTGAATGAAAAGACTGCGTGCTTGTGGTTTTTAAATCGTGAAGCACAAGTGGGCAACATCAAACACGAAGAATGGTTGAAGCTAGCAAAGGAATTTGGTATTCCGACCATGATCGATATCGCAGCGGATGTCCCACCCGTTGAAAATTTGTGGAAGTACAATGACATGGGATTTGATTTGGTTTGCATCTCTGGCGGTAAGGGGCTTCGCGGTCCTCAAAGCGCCGGTATTCTCATGGGTAAAAAGGATTTGATAGCAGCAGCTCGTTTAAATGCACCGCCGCGTTCAGGTATTGCGCGGGGACAGAAGGTGAACAAGGAAGAAATCATCGGGATGTATGCAGCACTCGACCGATATGTAAAACTTGATCATGCCAAGGAATGGAAAGCGTGGGAGCAAAGCATTGGCCTGATCGACAGCGCTGTAAAAAAAGTTAAGGGTGTGAAGACAGAGGTTATTGTGCCTCCTGTGGCGAATCACACACCTTCATTAAAGATCACATGGGATCCTAACATAACAAACCTCACTAGTGAAACCCTTGGTAACCAACTTCGAAACGGTTCGCCATCCATAGAAATTATCTCCTGGGAAGAAAAAGAAAGCGTTAAGCTTACAGTTTTTATGCTGCAGGCAGGAGAGGATCAAATCGTAGCGCGAAGACTTCGGGAAGAACTCGAAAAGGCCTCCAGATCATAACCACCTTCAGCGTAAGTTTAAATCAGTAACATTCATATGAACAGATGCGCATTCTCAGGAGCCCGATGCTTAGCGTGGGTCGTCGGCATAACTATGCTCCTGATTTCTAGTCAATGCACAAACAAAGATCCGGGTCACAATCTCCCGAATGGAGATCCAGACAATGGTAAGCTCGCTTTGCCCGATGGATTCGAAGCTCTCGTTGTCGTCGATAGTGTAGGCAGAGCAAGACATCTTGCTGTTAATGAGAACGGTGATATCTACATAAAACTGAGAGGAGTTACCCCCCTGGGCGGCTCGGTTGCATTGCGCGACACAACCGGCGACGGCAAAGCTGATATCATCAAATATTTTGGTACGTATAAAGATCCGAGATCTTACGGTACGGCTATGCGTATCTACAATGGCTATATTTATTTTAGTACAACTAAAACTGTTTACAGAAACAAACTGATCTCGGGTCAACTGCTTCCTGATACCACCACCGAAGCGGTGGTGATTGATGATTATCAAGGCCGTGTTGAGCATGTCGCAAAACCTATTGCATTTGATGACAAAGGGCATATCTATGTCCCATTCGGCGCGCCGGGCGATATGTGTCAGGTTGAGAACAGGGTACCGGGTTCTCCCGGACAATTCCCTTGTCCAGAACTTGAGCTCCATGGCGGTGTATGGCAGTTCGACGCGAATAAAATTGGACAATTACAAAAGGATGGCAAGCGATACGCCACGGGTATACGCAGTCTTGTAGCAATGGAATGGAACTTCCAGGACGGAAATCTTTTTGCTGTTCAACATGGTCGCGATGACTTTTTCCGCACCTGGCCGGATCTGTACTCTTCTCATAAAAGCGCGATGCTTCCTTCAGAAGAATTCTTTCGCGTAACGGAGGGCACGAACGGTGGATGGCCATACTATTACTTTGATCAGATGCAGAATAAGAAGGTATTGAATCCTGAATATGGTGGTGATGGCGTCAAGGACGATGGCGCGGATACTGTTGCTATGCCGCTGATCGGCTTCCCGGGACATTTCGCACCCAATGACCTGCTATTTTACAAGGGTGATCAATTTCCTGCACGGTATAAGAATGGAGCCTTCATCGCATTCCACGGATCGACTATACGCGCACCCTATCCCCAGGCTGGATATTTTGTAGGCTTCGTTCCATTCAAGGATGGGAAACCTTCGGGACCGTGGGAAGTGTTCGCTGATGGATTCTCACAACTGGATACCATCGTAAATGTATTTGATGCCAAGGGTCGTCCTATGGGCCTTTCAGAGGGACCAGATGGCTCCTTATATATAACCGAGAGTGTTAATGGCAAAGTGTGGAGAGTGATGTATAAGGGAGACAAAAATGCGTTCGGCGAACAACAACTCGCGAAAATGGAACAACGCAAGATGCGCACCAATATAAAAGATCCTGATGAGGATAAAGACAATCTGTTGAAAGGGAAGGAAGCGCCCGGTCAGGTTGCGTACAATCGGTATTGTGGTACCTGTCATATGCCGGGTGGACAAGGCGATGGCAATCGATATCCACCACTTTTCGGGTCGGAGTGGGTGAGTGGACCAAAGCAGAGATTAATCGAATTGGTTTTAAATGGTATGTCAGGACCTATTAAAGTAAGAGGTAAATCGTATGATGGTGTAATGCCTGCACATTCATTTTTGAATGATCAACAAATCGCCGAAATCCTCACGTACATCAGGACCCGAATGAACCATGGTGGAACTCCGATTTCCGCAGAAGAAGTTCAAGCCCTGCGATCTCAGCCCTAGTTGACATTTAGGATATTCACTTCGTAGGACAGTCAACTCTAGCTTATCTTATTATTGTTGCCTTCCCTGTTACCCTACGGCGATAACGGGAGATCTGCGCGCCCGCCCTTGTTGGTGTTCTTCACCAACAAGCGCACGAGCGGTGGTTTAGACACAATGGACCTCATGCGAATTGCGTTTTTTAATTGGTGGCTGATTCAACCTTAGATCCAATCTCGCAGGTTTGTTGGTGAAGAACACCAACAAAGGCGGCAAGTGTAGGACTTGCCAGCGCGAAGAACGCGGAGCGTATACTTCCTCGCCGGGATTGGCCGACGGGTCATCTGGCAAATTTCGCTGCAGAAACTCCATTCAGATCCCACACGATCTTGCCTTCTCTTAAAGTTAACTCAGATTCAAATTTCTGCTTGCCCTCGATTTTTTCTCCACCTGCATCGACAAAACCAAAAGTACCAGTCCGTAAACCGAGCACAGCCACATCTGCCACTGCACCTTCACCCAAATGTCCAAGGTCCGTTCTCTTAATTGATTTTGCAGGACCGCTTGTCGCTCTCGTAATTGCGTCTTCCACGGTCATACCCATGGCCATGTATTTGGACATTACATTTAGCATATCTTTCATCCCTGCATTCATGCTGAAACGATGAAGGTCCGTTCCGAAGGAATTAGGAGCGAGCCCTTGTTGCAATGCTGGTATTGCTTCACTAAACCAGAAGCCGGCACCACCGTGTCCCAGATCAAAAAGAATTCCGCGTTCCTTCGCCTGCTTCACGAATGGTCTGACGTTTCCATGGTCATCAATTACCGACATTCGCTCAGAAACTTTTTCATAGGAATGTGTAATTATATCTCCAGGCCGCATTCGATTCAACTGCTCTTCCAAAGAATATTGAGGTAAGTGACATTCAACAAATAGTGGAACGTTAGAGGTGTTGGCAGCAGCAAGAGCATTTTCAAATGGTGTCCACTCACTTCCCTCGTAGTGACCTATTTTCACTCCGACGATAATGTCTCGATATTTTTGAATTATATCCAAAGCTTTTTCGGGATCCATATCTTTAATATTCTCCTGCGATGGCTTTCCACTCATACCTGTTCCAGCAATATTAAGAAAGGCAAGAATTCTCGTCTTTGACTTGTCAATCACCTGAGATTTAAAGACCGGAAAATTTTTCCAGCCTGAAGTTCCCGCATCTACTACAGTGGTAACTCCGGACTTAAAACTGAAATCATCCGGAGACAAACTTAGAATTCCATCGGCAAAAGTATCGGGCTTGCTTCCAACAAATACGTGTGTATGAATATCGATCAACCCGGGACATACGTACAATCCGCGCACGTCCAAAACTTTCTTGGCTTTATCCGCGGAAATATTCGCTTCTACCTTGGCGATTTTGCCACCGGTGATAGCTACATCCATTAAAGCATTAATGCTGTTTGCCGGATCAATAACTTGTCCGTTTTTTAGCAGCAAGTCGAATTGTTGTGCATGGGTTAGGATGGCCGATGAGGCTAGAAATACGACGGTCAGGAAACTTACTGCAATGACGCGACCGGGCAAGAATTTTGACGGCGACCATCTCGCCAGCGTTACACAGTGTTTTCGTTTCTTTGTAGTGAACACTCGACTTATTTTAACTCCGAATCCCAAACCGGTGCACTTACACCGTTGAGATCCCACACAATTTTACCGGCTCGCAAAGTGAGTTCAGCTTCCAGTTTCTGTGTTCCTTTCAACTTCATCCCTCGAACATCCACAAAACCAAAATCACCCTTTCTTAAATTGAACACGGCGATATCTGCATCGGCTCCGACGCTTAAGTGGCCTAATTCTTTTCGATCGATAACATGCGCTGGCGCCACTGTCGCACGTACAATTGCATCCTGAAGGCTCATACCCATATTGATGAATTTGGAGATAACATTTGAAAGGTCTTTCATGCCACCGTTCATGCTTTGTATGTGCAGATCTGTACTG
>JAEZBX010000288.1 GCA_023412765.1 Bacteroidota bacterium | reverse complement strand
AGGGAACAATCTTATGCGTCATTGATTTTTCCGATTCGTCGAAAAAGACCTTGCAGTGGGCTATCGATAACGCATCCAAATCCCGGTCGCACCTAACCATTTTGTATCCTTATAGATTGAAGAAACCTGAAAATGGTGAGAGCGTGATGGATATGCGGAAAAAAATTGAAGACGAGGCGCGTGCCCGGTTTCATGAGTTAGAAAACGACCTGCTGGTTGGCGCATCGATAGCCTATGATTTTAAGACGGAAGTTGGATTCCTGGCAAACCGCGTGGAGGCGCATTCGAAAAGCCAGGGGATCATATTCGTGGTTGTGAACAGGGATTTGAAATCGAGGCATAGCTATTCCTTCGACGACCTGGTCGAGCACACACAGATACCAGTAGTAATAATTCCATAAGACTTAGACGCCTTAAGTGAAGGCCTTTTTAACCTCGATGGCAATCTTTCCTAGTATTTTTTCTTTTTCCTTGGCTTCGAACGCCTCTTTTGCTTGTTGCAGAGGATAAATATTTGAAATATTCACATGCAGGGCGCCGCATTTGATGAGGTCTGTGATTTTACCAAGTTTCTTTGAGTCGACTTTGGTAGTTGCTAGCACAGCCCGAACGTTGTACTTTTTCATTAGCATTTCGTCCGGCATAGAAACCATCGAAACCAAAATGCCACTCTCTTTTAGCACTTCGAATGAGCGTCTGTACGTGTCGCCTCCCACAGTGTCCAAAACTGCATCAAAATCTTTCACTTGCAGTTCAAACCGCTCGCTTCCATAGTCGATTACATCGTCTGCTCCTTGCTGTCTTACATAATAGAGGCCCTTATCGGTAGCAGTAGTAGCCACGTGCGCACCCAGATGTTTAGCGAGTTGAATGGCAAAGGTTCCGATCCCTCCAGACCCTCCATGAATAAGAATTTTTTGACCTGGTTCCAGCTTGATATGCTCAACCAATGCCTGATAAGCGCTACACGCAGACATGGGTACTGCTGCAGCATCGGTAAAGCTTATATTGTCAGGCATTCTTGCAATGCAATCTTCCTGGGCTACAGCATATTCCGCCAAGGCACCTGTACCTTTTCTAATCACGGCAGCCTGTCCATAAACATTGTCTCCTACGCGAATGTGCTTTACATTCGTTCCCAGTTCCACAACGGATCCCGCCAGATCAAAGCCAGGTGTTAACGCTTCTGCAACCTGATGATTTGATGCATCAGTTCGAAGCAATTTTGCGTCATTCGGATTTAAACTAGCAGCATGAACTTCAATCAAAACTTCGCCTGAACCAGGGAAAGGTATGGGAGTGTCTTCAAGCTTTAAAACTTCGGGGCCACCGACCTCGTGCGCCTTTACTGCTTTCATCTTATCGCGATAGATTTCTTTAATTTAGATTCAGGCTCATTATTTTTTGCAATTGAAAGTCTCATAATTGCCGCTTCATACTTCGCAGAAATATTTTGTTTTTGGATGTTAACGGGGAGGTTGAACGCACGCGGCAATGATTCGTAGCCGACAAGGAAATCGGATAGGAACGAGCCGCGGAATATCGGCCAGTTTGAATTTCTGATCAGTTCCATATTTTTTGGTTTTTAACTATTGACGGAGCTAGGAAACAGTGTTACACAATGTATTAAGAGATAAGAGGCTGTCATATTGTTATAAGACAGCCTCTTAGTTACTCTCTTTCCTTT
Source organism: Bacteroidota bacterium (assembly GCA_023412765.1). Lineage (GTDB taxonomy): Bacteria > Bacteroidota > Bacteroidia > Cytophagales > Cyclobacteriaceae > Chryseolinea. Next base: position 8,383 of record JAEZBX010000288.1, on the reverse strand, counting down.
CGCTGGCATTGTCCAGATCAAGTTATAAGGATATAATCTCAGATCCGATCTTGACCATTTGTAAGATTTATCACCTTACGAACTGATGCTGATCGTATCACTCCTTAAGAGACTTAACGCTTTACATAGAATAAATACCATGCCATTTTGAAACATCCTTATCTCAGGGACTGTACCCATTGTAACTTTCCGAGGCTGTAGAAATCTTTGGATAATAAATCATTTTTCCTCATCAAAAATGCTCTGGTTCATTATTTGCAAGCCATTGAAATTTTTCTTCTAACACCTACTAAGAATCAGGGTGTGCTTTACCCCAACCGTGATAATTATTCTAATTTATTTTGCTGATACCATTTGTCAGGGTTCGCTTTCAATTTTGAGATCATTTGGGGTAAAGTTGAAAGCAGGTCATGCCTCGGTTCCCATTCCAGATATCTCATGGCTCGTGAAATATCCATTTCATAATGAGCATCCGCCAGGTCAACCATCCAGGGTTTGATAAACGGATCCCCAACAAGATCTTGTGCCCAAGCCCCGACTTTTGCAAGCGGCTTAGGAATCTCGAAGGTCGTCCATTCTTTCCCGTGAATCAACTCACCGATTGCATTTTGAAGTTCCTCATAACTGTACGTTTTTGGTTCGCTGATATTGATAGCAATCTCCTCAGGCAGATTGCCGCGTCGATCGACCGTTCTTATAAGCGCTTCGTCCAGATCGTCAAGATGAAGAAAGGCATTTCCGTGAAGAAGATCGCCAGGGAAAAATCTACTGGTGACATCTTTTTCATAGATGCGTTGTATCTGGTGTCCGATGGGAATAGAATTTCCATCCTCGTTATACACTCCAGAAAGTCTTAGTATGACCACCGGGATTTTTTTTCTTTTTTCACGAATGATTTTCTCCGTCTTTATTTTCGACGCCGGGTAATCCCATGTTCCTTCCTGCGGCCAGTCTTCATCGATTTTTTCACCAAGCTCTGTTGGCTTATAGATAAGGTTAGTACTTGAAAACAGAAATTGTTCAACCTTAAAGCTTTGGAGGGCATCAAGCAACTTTTCTGTTCCACGCACGGTCACCTTTTCATATAAGTCACTTGGCTCTCCTGCGAAATCGTAATACGCAGCGAGATGGATAACAGATGCTATTTCCTGACCGTAAGAATAACTTACACGATCAAGGGCACTGCGAATACTGGCAGGATCGGTGATATCTAAACAGATATTTTCAACCTTCGGGTTTGCCAGTGGATTCCCCATTTTATCCAATCCAACACACTGGTATCGATCAGCAAGACGATCAATAATTCTCTTACCAATCAACCCGCTTGAGCCCGTCACAAGCACTACGGGTTTATTTTTTACTGAAGTTGATCTTTCCATAAGTTCTCAATTTTTCGTTAGCAATATGAAATCCTGCTGCTCCTTCTTTATGAAGAGGAATTTCTATGCCAAACTACCATCGACACGCATTCTCTCTCCGGAAGGTGTCGGTAACCGTGTGAATGATTTGGAGGCAACGAAACATGTCAGAGCTTCAATTGTTTTACCAGCACAACAAGTCTTTGTCATTAACCCTAAATTCATGCTTATGAACCCTTTCAACTAAGGCTGCACGCTCTATTTCAGAGCGTCGCATTCTCTTCCCGAATGTGCACAACGTTTCTTTCAATTTTAAAAACCAATCCTATGAATCTTTCGGTATGTCCATCTTATTGCCGACAGCACCACCTCATTGAGAGGTGGCCTGTCGGACTTACAAGAACTTTTCTTGCAACCAAAATGAAATGCATGCGACCGCGAATAATTGCTTCTGCTCTCCTGGTAGCGATGTTAGCGTTTTCAACACAACTCTCAGCGCAAGAATCCACGATTAGCGGTACCGTTACAGCCGGTGATGATCAGGTACCCTTGCCGGGGGTAAGTATACTGGTGAAGGGAACTCAGATCGGAACTGTAACTGACGCTAGCGGACGATACTCAGTGACGTCTCCAAATAACTCTCCCATACTGGTATTTTCGTTCATCGGTTACAAAACAACCGAAATAGAAACCAGTGGACGCACCGTAATTGACCTCGCTCTCGAAAGAGACATCACCCAATTGGAAGAAGTTGTTGTTACATCTTTCGGGATCGAGCAGGAAAAACGTTCGCTGGGTTTTTCAGCACAATCTGTAAACGGCGAAGACCTCATGCAAATGCGTCAACCGAATATTGTTTCTTCCATGCAGGGTCAGGTGGCAGGTGTGCAGATCACAAATTCCGGAGGTGCCCCTGGAATGAGCTCGCGCATTATTGTACGCGGCATCACATCGTTGGACCCTTCCGTAAGCAACCAGCCTTTATTCGTAGTCGATGGAATCCCAATTGACAATAGTACGTTCGAAGTCGCCAGCGGCGCGACAGAAAACACCCCTCGCGGGCTTAGTAACCGTGCATTAGATATCAATCCGAATGATGTAGAATCCGTAAACATTCTGAAGGGAGCAGCAGCCACTGCGTTGTATGGTGTACGGGCGGCCAATGGTGCAATCGTCATAACAACTAAAAAGGGTAAAAGTGGCAAGGTTCAAATCACAGCGAGCAGCACACTTGGCTTTGATAGGATAAACAAGTACCCATCTTTTCAGGATAAATATGGACAGGGTTCTAATGGTTTATACGCGCCAGACGATATTTTCCCTGCTTGGGGAGCGCCTATCGAGGTGGCCAATCTGATCGACCCGGAATACCGATACTATGACAACGTAAAGAACGCGATGCAAACCGGAAAGACATTTGACAACCATTTGAGCATATCAGGTGGAAATGAAACTTCCACATTCTATGCCTCTCTATCCAACACCGATCAGGAAGGTGTCATTCCATTTAGCACGTGGAATAGGACAGTTGCCAAAGTTTCAGGTACCATAAAATTCAATGAGAAATTTTCGACATCTGTATCGGTAAACTATACTAACTCAGGCGGGAACCGTGTACCGCATGATCGATTCATGGAGAACCTCATGTATTTTCCTGTAACGAGGGATGTTAGGAACTTTGAGGACGCAGATGGATTTCAAAACTATGTTGGGCTGTCGGATAATCCTCTGTATAGCGCAAAGTATTGGACATACGAAGACGACGTTGACAGGGTACTCGGCAATGTCTTTCTCAATTACAAGCCTGCCCCCTGGGTTAGTCTGAATTATCGCCTGGGTACGGATTTTTACTCCGACTTCCGGGAAGAAATTGCCCCTGGACCACGCGGTGTTACGGATGGGTTTCCTATCGACGCAACGGGATATATAGAGCACACAAGAATTACAAGTAGAATTCTCAATTCGAACTTCTATGCCGAATTCAATAAGAAAATTTCCGATCGTTTCAATGCAACGCTGCGGCTGGGGCATGAAGTGTTTCAGGAAGAAAGAAATTCGCTTGTGAACACCGGTAAGGAATTTGATATTCCACAATTTTTTCAATTCAGTAATACGCGACAGTTATCCACCCTTCAATATTTGCGCGAGCGCAGACTTGTAGGCGTATATGGAGACCTCTTGCTAAATTATGGAGACTACCTGTATTTGAATATTACGGGAAGAAACGACTGGACGTCAACATTGCCTGCGGGTAATAATTCGTTCTTCTATCCATCTTACAACCTTAGTTTCGTATTCAGCGAAGTACTGAATTTACCGACTGCTTTTAATTTTGGAAAGATTCGTGCCTCCTATGGCGAAGTCGGAAAAGACACTGAGCCATACCTCACCTCCACTGTTTATGAAAAAGGACTTGGTTTTCCTATTGATGGCGTGTTGGCTTATTCAAGAAGCAGTGTAAAGGGTAACGAGGGCTTAAAGCCTGAAAGAACGAGGACCATCGACCTGGGTGCTGAACTTCGGTTTCTCGAGAATCGTGTAGGCCTTGAATTCACCTGTAATAAATCAAATAGCAACCACCAAATTTTTCCGGAACCCATTTCTGACACGACCGGATACGGACTCCTGGTAGAAAACGTTGGCGAGATCGAAAATCAAGGAATCGAACTTATTCTGACGGGTACTCCCGTACGCTCAACCGACCTTCAGTGGGATGTGTTATTAAATTTTTCCCGCAACCGGAATAAGGTAATTGATATAGCCGAGGGGTTGGATGAGTTCCCTATTGCAGAGCAGTTTGGGTATTCTGGCAGCACAGTGACTATGAAATTGAAGGAAGGTGATGCTTATGGTAACCTCTATGGCACTAGCTTTCAGCGATACTATCCGGCGGACCAAACTCCGACAAACCTGAAATATTTGGATCACGATAGACAGCTAGTGATTGGAGCGAATGGCTTTCCAGTACGAAATACGAGTCAGTTGGTTCTCGGTAACGCACAACCAAAATGGATCGGTGGAATTCGGAATACATTCACCTACAAGGGAATCACACTCTCTTTTCTTGTTGATGCCCGATGGGGAATTGATCAATATGATCAATTCCACAATTTCCTGTCAGCATTTGGCAAGCTTGACTACTCAGAAAATCGAAATGAAATGGTGGTGTTTGATGGAGTGTTAGCCGACGGGTCACCTAACACAAAGGAAGTATATCTCGGTCAGGCTATTGGCCCGGATGGTGTAGACTATGGACAAGGATTTTACCGCGTGTACTTTAGAACGACGTCTGAGAATTTCGTTAAAGACGCTTCATTTGTAAAGCTAAGGAATGTAAGCCTTTCATACGCTTTGCCAAGAGCATGGTTGGAGAGAACACCATTCCAGGCAATTAGCTTATCCGCGACCGTGAACAATATCATCTTGTGGACTCCCTGGATCACCTTTGATCCAGAATCATTTAGCGGTGGTGCTGGTGGCGTGCCCGCAACCGGCAGTACCGGCGCTTCGGGAGGTAATGCATCCGGATTTTCAGGACTCACTTACCCTAGCACGATGAGCACTTTGTTCTCTCTTCATCTCACGCTTTAAGTTCATGAATATGAAATCACTGACCATACAACTAACACTCCTGTTCGCTGCGACATTTATCGTATCATGTGAGGACTATCTTGATGTGAACAAGAACCCGAATAATCCCGAACGGGTATCGATGGATCTTCTCATGGCCAATTCGTCATTTAGAACCGGGGATAACATCCAGGCAGTAGGAAATATAACGTCGTACTATGTGCAGTACCTGTCGTCACCAAATGCATTTGGAACAAAAGACATTCACGAAAGCGCCAACTATGATGTAACATGGCAGGAAATTTACCAGGTGATGAGCGACATCCGCGACATTGAAGTCCTGGCTGCGGAGGAAGGAGCAACACACTATGCCGGCGTGGCAAAAATATTGAAAGCAATAAATCTAGCGCTGGTGCTGGATATGTGGGGAGATGCTCCTTATGGCGAAGCTTTTTCCGGAGAAGTATTGCAACCTGGTTATGATGACGACGCCGTTCTCTACGACACCCTTGTCAGGCTTGTAGACGAGGCTATTCTTGATCTCGCCGATACAGAATCAACGGCTACGCCAGGCGATGATGACTTTATCTACGGTGGCGATACTGGAAAATGGACCAAGCTCGCGTATTCTTTAAAAGCACGGTTTCTGCTTCATGGTAGTAAAACTGCCGGGTATGACCCAGACGCAGTCATGAATGCGATTTCGAATGGAATAAAATCGATCGCCGACAACGCACAGGTTAGCTATTCAACTCAGGGCGAGGACGTCTATAATCCATGGGCACTCGTAGCTATCGACCAGGAAAACAGTATACTGGATGGCTGGATTTCGGAGCAAATAGCGGATGCAATGAATGGAACAACCTTTGGCGTCGTCGACCCGCGGATGCCATTTATGTTCAGTGCAACAGATGAGGGAGAATTCATAGGCGTAACCAACGGTACGGGTAGAGGCACAGGGGTTGATATAGAAGGAGACCGTTCTGTAATTTCACGAGGTACATACTATGCAGCCAACGATTCCCCTATACTGATCATTACCAATTCTGAAATGCGGTTTATCGAGGCCGAAGTCGCTTTGGAAATGGGCAATAAAGCTACGGCATACACAGCTTACCTTGATGGAATTCGTTCCCACATGGAAATGTTAGATGTTGAGGCTGCCAAAATCCAGGCATACATATCTCATCCTGCAGTGGCAGTCGGGGTCGATAATGTTACGCTTGATTTAATTATGAAGGAAAAATATGTAGCACTCTTCCTGCACCCGGAAACATGGAATGATGCCCGAAGATTTGATTATCAGTACGAAGACATGACACTGCCGGCGAACCATAATCCTGAATTAGGTGGCCAGTTCATCAGGCGGGTCAACTATCCTGACTCGGAAATTTCAAGAAATGCTGCAAATGTTCCATCACTAACTCTCCTGGATCGCATCTGGTGGGATGAAGAAAATTAAAACCTGATAACGATGAAAAAGATGAAAAGCTTAACCTATATAATAGTATTGAGTTTTGTTGCCCTTTCATGTGACGAAAATGAAATCATGCCGTCCTATCAGAAAAAGGGATCTACTACCAATACTGTTGCAACTTTAACCGCTTCGAAAACTTCACCGTTGCCAGGTGAGTCGATTACAATAACAATGGAATTTGTTAATCCAGCGTCTGATCCTATTGCCAACGTGGTGCTACGCGCACGCGTGGGCAGCGGTAGCTTCACAGATATTCAAACTTTTGACGAAAACTCAGCTGCAAAGGATACAGAAATTTCCCACGAGGTTAATTATGTAATGCCTGCCACGCCAGGAACCGTAACTTTTGAAATGGTGATCTCATCTCAAATGGAATATCCACAGGTTAGGAGGACTGCGGTGACTGCGAAATAGTTTAAAGTTTAAGGTTTAAGGTTTAAGGTTTGAGGTTTGAGGTTTGAGGTTTGAGGTTTCGGGCCGATCGGCCCGCATCCTTATTCCCTATTCCTTATTCCTTATTCCTTTGCTCACTATGAACTATCTTGCCCGTAACCATCGTCATCTCAATATTGATATCACTATCAAAGATCACGATGTCCGCGTCTTTACCTTTCATGAGTGATCCTTTTTTGTCTGATACGTTCAATATTCTCGCGGGCGTTGAGGTCATCATTTTCACAGCATCTGCGAGTGGCACTTCGCCCGCGTTTACCATCGTCCGAACCAGGCGGTCCGCAGTCGCTACACTACCCGCAAACGAAGAACGATCCGGAAGCTTAGCAACGCCATCCTCAACAATAACCTCTAAGCCATTGTTCAGACTTCCAAGTATACTTTTGCCTGGTGGCATTCCAGCCGCACGCATTGCATCGGTTATTAATGCGGTTCGATCAGCACCCTTTATCTTGTAGACTAGCTTTAGCAACGGAGCAGGTAGATGCACACCATCCGCGATAATTTCTACGTCCATTTCATCGATGATAAATGCGCTTTCAATCACCCCGGCATATCGAAACGCATTCTTCCGCGTAACGCCCGACATGGCAGAATACAAATGCGTCGCTAATGTGTAACCATTTTCAAATGCGACAATAACGTCTTCGTAAAAAGCATCGGTATGGGCCAGTGCAGGGAGAACATTTTTTGACCGCATATATCGACCAAATTCTACTGCGCCCTTTAACTCTGGCGCAGCGCTCCAACGCCTTACGCTGGAAGATTGAGAAAGTATTTCCTGGTACTCAGCAGGATCAGGATCGCGGATAAAACGCGGGTCTTGAGCACCGCGCTGGTTCATGGCAAAATAGGGACCTTCAAGATGCATCCCGATGAATTGAGCTCCTTTGCTATTTTTGGTGTTTGCCTCATCATACGCTCGTAGTGCTTTCAGCATTTCCTCCTTTGTGCCCGATAGCGTTGTCGGCAGCATAGCGGTAGTTCCGTACTTCGCATGTAATTCGGCAATCTTTAAGAAAGCTTCCACGGTAGCATCCATAAAGTCGTGACCTCCGCCGCCATGAACGTGAATGTCAATGAATCCGGGAGCGATGTAATTGCCTTTGGCGTCAAGCGTTGTCGCCGTAGGAATCTCTATGTTTTTTTCGCTAACCTCAACAATCTTATCTCCCTCGATTATTACTACTCCATTCGTCAGCATCCTGTGCGGCGTAATAATCTTTCCGTTTATGATCTTAGTTAAACCCACAATAATTATTTCTAATCTTTTAATTTAACCAATCACGAAAACATTCTGAAACCCTTGTTGTTCTTTTCCAAAAATTTCTAAAGGCACTAAATTTGCCACAAAGGCACGAGGACACAAAGGAACACGAAGCCTTTTTCCATTTGTCCTTTCAAAAAAATTCTTTGTGATTCCTTGTGTCTTAGTGCCTTCGTGGCAAATCTCCCTTTCCCGCCACACTCCACTTCCTTAAACTGTAACCCTTAAACGCATAGAAAACCAGGTAAAGATAACATG
>JAEZBX010000280.1 GCA_023412765.1 Bacteroidota bacterium | reverse complement strand
GAGCTCTTAAATTTGCTCGCCATAAATTGTATCATGATGGCGCTCGCTTACCTTCTATTCCCCTATATTTGGCGCAGCTAATGTTGCCTGGTAAAGGCGCGTTTATGAAGACCTGGCTTAAGATCACTGCAGTACTTTTGGTTGTTTACGTCCACGTTGGCGGACTACTTTTTGATGTTCCACGGTTGAACATTCTTAACGAAACTGTCCGTGCCTTATACTTTCATGTGCCGATGTGGTTTGGTATGGTGCTGCTTTTTGTGATTTCGGTGTTCTACTCGATTTGGTACTTGAGGAGTCCCTCGCGCGAACTGGATTTCAAGGCGGTTGAATATGCAAATGTCGGGCTTACGTTCGGTATACTCGGAATGATCACAGGGATGCTATGGGCAAACTACACATGGGGAACACCCTGGCACGGCGATCCAAAACAGAATGGAGCTGCTGTGGCTTTGCTGGTATACCTTGCCTATTTTATTCTAAGAGGCTCGATTCAGAACGAAGAACAGAGGGCACGGCTGAGTGCTGTATATAATGTTTTTGCTTTTGCGGCGATGATACCGCTAATTTTCATCATCCCGAGACTTACCAGTTCCATGCATCCTGGGAGCGGCGGCAATCCGGGATTTAATGCATACGACCTGGACAGCAGAATGCGGTTTGTATTCTATCCTGCGGTTGTGGGTTGGTTCCTAATTGGTGTTTGGATCACCCAGATGAGAATTAAGGTGCGTGAACTGGAAGAACAAATTTTGGATATCGAAAATGAATAAGAGAAAAATCGTTTACTCGCTGGCGCTGCTTCTATGCTTTCTCCCTTCCTTCGCGCAGCAGGACGTGCCCATGGCGGACAATTTAAGGTCTGAGGGCAAAATTTACGTCGTCGTAATTATGATCCTCATCGTCCTGGCAGGATTGATTATTTACCTGTTTTTGATGGACAAAAAGGTGAAAAAACTGGAGAAATTGGTTTCCGAAAGGAAAAAGCAAACCAATTAAACTAAACTTCTGTTTTTCAAAAAATTCAGGCTATTTATTAGCCTTTTGTACCTAAGTTTGCCGTAAAGTTTCAGGAGTTCTATGAAGAAATCACATATTTTTTTGCTTGTGGTGATCGCAATAGCTATCGGTATCATCGTTTCAACGGCGGATGATGCCAGTACCTATGTAGGCTTCGGCGAGGCCTGGGCGATGTCTACGTCGGGAAATAACAAAGAAATTCACGTGGTAGGCCAGCTGAAGAAGGATAAGGATGGGCAAATCATAGGAATTAAACAGGGGGAGGACCGTGTGTCGTTTTCTTTTATCATGGTTGACGACGCGGGGAAAGAACAACAGGTAAACTATAATCAGCCAATGCCACCGGATTTCACACGTTCTGAAAAGGTGGTTGTAATTGGAAGTTATAAAGGTGATGTATTCAATGCCTCCAGGATTATATTAAAATGCCCTTCCAAATACCAGGAAGAGAAAGTAACTGTGTAGATCTTGATCGCACGCGTTTTTTCCCATAATCAGGCAGTCTCCGGATTTTTATTTCGGAACAATCAATTAACCGGCGCTTATGCACTATTTCGTTGGTGACCTGGGTCACCTCTTTGTTATAACCTCTCTTATAACGGCATTGCTGGCGGCTTTCTCGTACCTGAAAGCAACACTCTCTTCGGAATTAAGTCAGCGGGAAAGTTGGATCTGGAATGGCAAAATAGCTTTTTACGTCCATGCAGCGTCCGTGCTGGGAATATGTGTCCTGCTGTTCGTTATCATTTCCAACCACTACTTCGAATATCACTACGCATATAACTACTCCGACCGAAAACTTCCGACTTATTATCTGATCTCAACCTTTTGGAATGGCCAGGAGGGAAGCTTTTTGCTTTGGATGTTCTGGCATGCTGTATTGGGTCTGATTTTGATTGCGACCAATAAGTTTTGGGAAGCTCCCGTGATGACAATCTTTTGTGCGGTACAGGCTTTCCTGGCGTCTATGATCCTTGGAGTAGTGATACCAGGAATAGATTTCAAAATTGGAAGCTCGCCTTTTATCCTGCTGCGTGATGCCATGCCCGATGCGCCTATCTTCAAAGCACAGCCTGAATTCATCCCGAAAGATGGCCAGGGGCTCAATCCTCTTCTACAGAATTATTGGATGGTCATTCACCCGCCTACTTTATTCCTCGGATTTGCCTTGACATTGGTTCCGTTTTGCTATTGCATTGCCGGATTGTGGCTGAAGAAATTCAGCGACTGGATCAGGCCGGCACTGCCATGGACGCTTGTCGGTTGTGGTGTGCTGGGACTTGGAATTCTGATGGGTGGATACTGGGCCTACGAAACGCTGAACTTCGGAGGCTACTGGAACTGGGACCCAGTGGAAAATGCTGTCTATGTTCCCTGGTTGATAATGGTGGCGTCGTTGCATACCATGATCACATACAAAAATAGTGAGACTGCTCTTAAAGCCTCCATTATCCTCGTTATCAGCGTTTTCATTGCCATCCTATATTCGACGTTTCTAACACGGAGCGGAATTCTTGGCGATTCTTCAGTGCACTCTTTTACGGACCTTGGATTGTCCGGACAACTGCTGCTATATCTGCTTTTCTTCCTTGTGATGGCCATAGTCATCGCTGCCGTTCAATGGAAGAAGATTCCGACGACTGAAAAAGAAGCATCTACCTACTCGCGTGAATTCTGGATTTTCATCGGTGCTACAACCCTGTGCCTAATGGGCTTTCAGGTATTGGCGGGTACTTCGATTCCGGTTGTTAACGCTATTCTCGGATGGTTCGGCATGGAGAAAAAACTTGCACCGCCTACCGATGCCGTTGCATTTTATTCCAAGTTTCAAATCTGGTTTGCAATTGCTGTTGGAATACTTTCCGCTGTTGGACAATTTTTCTGGTGGAAAAAGATTGATCGGAAAGTGCTGATGAACCAATTGTTCATCCCGGCTATTGCAGCGCTGCTGGTTTCTTTGCTGGTGGTCAATCTCCTTCGCGTTTTTAATCTGCCATACGCGATCTTAATGCTGGCAGGTTTCTTTACCATTTTTGCTAATGCAAAAATCCTATTTGGATTGCTCAAAACAAGTCCGACGTTGTCTGGTGGTGCCATCGCACACATAGGCGTCGGCATGATGCTGATTGGGATCATGTTTTCGGCGGGCTATTCGAAAGTGGTGTCATTGAATAACACCGGACTTCAGATTTCAAAAACTTTTAGCGAAGAATTTAATCGCGATAATTTGATGCTATTCATTCATGAACCGCGAACGATGTGGGGATTCGAAATAGAATATCTGGGTGAAAGGCTTGAACCCCGCTACCATACAGGCTTTATTACGAAAGGTGATGTCATTACAACGGAAGATCAACACCGGGTCATAGCGAAACGTGAAATAAAAGTTGGGTCAAAAACATATCAACCGAACGATACCATTGATGTACATGGTGAGAATACATACTATGAGATCCAGCTTCGAAAGGGCGACAAAAAATATACATTGTTCCCCCGGGCGCAAATTAACCCTGAGATGGGCGGCTTGCTTGTTTCTCCTGATATCTATCGTTCAGTTTCGGCAGATTTGTATACTCACGTTTCGTCGGTAATGGATCCGTCTGAAGAACATGAGTGGAGCGACGTTGAAGAAATTAAGGTCCAGCAAGCACAAGATTTTTTTGCTAACGACTACGTTGGAAGTCTCGAGGCAGTTGAAAGAATTTATAATGTATATGGGATAGAGCTTCGGGATCAGGATGTAGCGGTGAAGGCAACGGTGAAGCTACGCGGCGAAAAGAGAGAGTATGTTGCAGAACCGATATTTCTTATTCGTGATAAAATGGTGGGCCGAATCCCTGACGAAGTCTCCGATCTTGGCGTTAGAATGACGTTGATGAACATACATCCCGAAACAAATGAATTCACGTTAGGCATAAGCACGAGACAAAAGGATTGGGTAGTGATCAAGGCGATGGAGAAACCCTACATCAACGTTCTATGGATCGGGACACTGGTCCTCATGGTTGGATTTGGAATTGCCATGTCGCGCAGAATACGCGAGTTCAGGAAGATGAAGGCCAAAGGCCTTGAATAATTTTGAATTTTAAATTTTGAATTTTGAATTGGAGGTAATTCAAAATTCAAAATTCAAAATTTATAATTTAATAAGTCGTTCGATAAGTTCGTCGACGGTAATTCCTTCCGCTTCAGCTTTGAAGTTCCTCACAATTCGATGACGCAATACTGGCTTTGCAATGGCTTGAACATCTTCGATGTCGGGTGAGTACTTACCATTCAGAAGTGCATTGCATTTTGCACCCATAACCATATACTGGGAAGCTCTCGGACCTGCACCCCATTCAAGGAATTCATTAGCAATACTCGAACCTCCTGCTATTCCAGGACGTGTCTTGTTAGCCAATCCGACAGCATATTCAATGACGTTATCCGCAACGGGGACCCTACGCACAAGGTGTTGATAGAATGATATCTCTTCACCCGTCAATATTTTGCTTGTCGAGCGCGATTCATCCGATGTCGTATTCTTTACTACTTCCACCTCATCTTTAAATGAAGGGTATGTGAGTTGAATGTTGAACATAAATCGATCGAGCTGTGCTTCAGGCAGTGGATAAGTTCCTTCTTGTTCTATCGGATTTTGCGTGGCGAGCACAAAAAATGGCCGTGGCAATTCGTATCTCTGTCCTGCAATAGTAACGGCGTACTCCTGCATCGACTCAAGCAACGCAGCCTGGGTCTTTGGAGGTGTACGGTTGATTTCATCTGCAAGAATGATGTTGGCGAAAATGGGCCCCATCACAAACTTGAAGTTCCGTTCTTTATCCATCGTCTCAGCACCGATAATATCAGATGGCATCAGGTCCGGCGTGAACTGAATTCTTTTGAATTGCAAATCAAGAGAGGTAGCAATTGTCTGAACGAGCAGCGTTTTGGCCAACCCGGGAACTCCCACCAGCAGCGAGTGACCCTGGCAGAAAATGCTTGTAAGCACCTGCTTAATCACCTCCTCTTGTCCGATGACAATATGGGAAATTTCCTTTTTTAGTTTGTCATAACCTGCAGCCAGAGCGTTGGCCGCGTCAACGTCAGAAGCAAATTTGGTCATTGTCGATCGTTCAATATTCCACAATTATCGTACTCGGGATCAATATTTATAAATACATCTGCCCTGGCTTTCTCAAACCATTTTTGCAGGATCTTGTCTTTCTTCTCATTTAGCGTGGCAGTCTGGATCCTGGTCCAGTCTTGTTCTAATGACGCCTGGTGCGGAGGGGTTCTTGCCTTGTAGTATAGAATTCGTACAGCGTCTTTTCCATCGTCTGTGCGGTAGGTTATGGGCTCAGAAATAGACCCGATCTTCATCGAATCCAACTTAAAAAATACTATGGGATCCAGTTCGTCCACGGTAAGGCTGAGCCCGCCATCCTGATCACTGAAGTATCCGCCATTTCCTTTAGTATTAACATCATCAGAGTATTCTTTTGCCGCCTTTTCAAAGGTCATACTATCGGCTACAATCAATGTCCTTAGACTATCAAGGTAGCGTGTCGCCTTCTTGAGGTCATCTTCGGAGGGCTTTGGTGAAATAAGAATATGGCGGGAGTTGTATTCGTTTCCGCGTCTTTCATTCAACTGCATAATGTGCATCCCAAACGGTGATTCAAAAGGCATAGAGATCTCTTTAGGCTTTAATCTGAAAGCTGTAGCCTCGTACTCGGGCACCATTCTTCCGCGCGCAGACCAGCCCATATCGCCGCCGTTGGAAAGCACGGAAGGATCGTCTGAGTATTTTTTTGCCAGCGTAGCGAAATCCGCACCTGCAAGCAATTGGTTTCGGATATCAATCAGTTCTGCTCTTGTTTTGTTTTTTTGTTCGCTGCTCACTTCCGCTATCTTCACAATTTGAGCCACCTGGACTCCCGCTGAGAAATAGGGAAGGCTATCCTTCGGAATCTTATTGTAAAATCGTTTGACCTCTGCTGGTGTAACGGCGATTCCTTTGGTCATTTCTTCTTCCATCTTGCTTACGATCATCTGCTCACGGATCTGTTCGCGCAACTCCATTCTCAGCTGCTCCAAAGTCTTACCGTACAACTCCTCTAACTGGCCGGGAGTGCTACCTGACTGGGCAAGGATCATGTCCATACGGTTCTGTGTATTCAAATCAACTTCGGCGTCCAGCACAACCACTGAGTCAATTTCAGCTTTGGCAAGCATGAGTTTATTGCGAATCAACATCGCCAGGTATTGGCAGCGGATCTCGTTAGAAGGCGCGCCACCGTTGGTTAAATAGTCCTGGTAAGCTCTTTCCAATTCTGACTTTATCAATATATAATTGTCAACCTTCGCAATGATCTTATCAACGATGAAACCATCACCCTCCTGTGCTGAGGCACTCGTCGCCACCAGGCTAAAGGATATCAGAAGGCAGTACAGGCACCTTCGCATGTTACTAGTAATATTATTGTTTATATATCTCAAAATCGTCATCATCTTTTGCTGCTTTGAAAACATCGTCTTCCAGTTGCTTGGCCAAACTTACTTTGCGCCTGTTTAAGATAATATTCCGTATGTCATCCTTTACAAACTCCAAAGGTGAGACATTATCGGAAATTCTGTAACGCTCAACCCTTAGGAAATACAGAAAGTTATTATCAGAGGTTTCATAATAAGGATTAGTTTTAAGAAACTGAATCTTATTTGGAATTTCGGCCAATGGCGAGTTCTTAACAAGGTCATCAAAAACCATCCATGTAGAATCCGAAATGTGATAAGCGGCTGAGAAGCTCAGGCAGTAAGATTT
>JAEZBX010000250.1 GCA_023412765.1 Bacteroidota bacterium | reverse complement strand
GATGTTCCGCGTCAAACCGAAAGGCTGAAAGGTATTATTGAAGAGATCAATCCTCACCTGGATTTCGAGCCGCTGGATTTCGCCCTGCGCCAGGGATATGTTGATAGTCTCCTTGAAATTGTTTGCTATACAGATCACCAGATCTTTGAACGTTTTCATCGTTACAGGGCAAAGGAAAAATTTTCAAAATCAAAGGCATTAACGTTACGCGACCTTCAGACACTTCAGCCTGGTGATTTTGTGACGCACATCGATTTCGGGATTGCCAAATTTGCCGGCCTTGAGAAGAAAGAAACAAATGGACATCAGCAAGAGGCTATCCGTCTTGTATATAAAGATGATGACTTGCTTTATGTGAGCATTCATTCTCTTCACAAGATTTCAAAGTATTCTGGTAAGGAAGGCGCTACTCCGGTTATCAGCAAACTTGGATCGCAGGAATGGGAGAATAAGAAGGCAAAGGCAAAGAAGCGTGTAAAAGACATAGCCAAAGAGTTGATCGAGCTATACGCTAAAAGAAAGTCTGCTCCAGGATTTGCATATGCTCCCGATAATTTCTTACAAGCAGAATTGGAATCATCTTTCATGTATGAGGATACACCCGATCAGGCTCGCGCTACTGAAGATGTAAAGAAGGATATGGAACAGCCTCACCCGATGGATCGGTTAGTGTGCGGCGATGTGGGATTCGGCAAAACGGAAGTAGCGATCAGAGCCGCATTCAAAGCAGCAAGCGAAGGCAAGCAAGTGGCAGTTCTTGTTCCCACAACCATTCTTGCCATGCAGCATTATCGGACATTCAGTGAAAGGTTATCCAATTTCCCTGTGGTCGTTGAATATATTTCCAGGTTCAAGACCGACAAAGAAATCAAACAGATCCTCGAGCAGGTGAAAGAGGGGAAGGTTAACGTCTTGATCGGAACACACCGGGTGGTTAGCAAAGATGTTCAATTTAAAAATCTTGGATTATTGATTATTGACGAAGAACAAAAGTTTGGCGTCAAGGTAAAGGATCGACTAAAGGAACTAAAGGTAAACGTTGATGTACTTACGCTTACTGCGACACCCATCCCGCGCACACTTCATTTTTCACTCATGGGCGCGCGCGACCTCAGTATAATTTCCACACCTCCTCCCAACAGGCAGCCTGTAACAACAGAGCTTCACACTTTCAACGAGGTGGTTATACGCGATGCGGTGAGTCACGAGTTAAAAAGAGGGGGACAAGTATTTTTCGTCCACAATAGGGTTAGCGATATTGAAACGATGGCCAACAACATTTACAAACTTGTTCCCGATTCACGCATTGGTATAGCGCACGGCCAAATGGATGGCGACAAGCTGGAAAAAGTGATGGTGAAGTTTATTGACGGTGAATACGATGTGCTGGTTTCTACAAATATTATAGAGTCGGGATTGGATATTCCGAATGCCAATACCATCATGATCAACCAGGCACATATGTTCGGCATGTCGGATCTTCATCAAATGCGCGGTCGGGTTGGTCGTTCTAATAAGAAAGCTTTTTGTTATTTGTTGACGCCGCCGGCCTCAGTTCTTTCCGCGGATGCCCGAAAACGGCTGGCCGCACTCGAGGAATTTTCTGAACTGGGCGATGGATTTAAGGTAGCGATGCGCGATCTCGATATCAGGGGTGCTGGAAACCTATTAGGTGGCGAGCAAAGTGGTTTTATTACCGATCTGGGTTTCGATACCTATCACAAAATCCTTGACGATGCAATTCAAGAGTTAAAAGAGACCGACTTTAAAGAACTCTTCAAAGAGGAGCTGCATGAGAAAGCTAAGATCATTGTGCAGGATTGCGTCATCGAAACCGATATGGAGATTCTGATACCGGATAGCTATGTGAACAACATCAGCGAGCGACTGCAATTATATTCGCGGTTGGATAATATTAAAGACGAGCCGCAGCTACTTGAATTTTCTGATGAACTGCGCGACCGCTTCGGTCCGTTCCCTACATCGGTTACCGAATTGATCAACACGGTAAGACTGCGGTGGCTAGGGGAACACTTAGGTTTTGAAAAGCTTACGCTGAAGAATGAAACTTTGCGCGCCTATTTCATTTCAAATAATGACGCCTACTTCAGCTCTGAAATCTTTGGCAAGATTCTATCATTTGTTCAAGGCCACCCCCGTCAGTTCAAAATGAAAGATTCCGGGGGAAAGGCCATGCTTTTGATGACGCAGATAAAAAATGTTGATGCTGCTATTGAATTGTTAAGCCGCTTGGCAGATCAACCGATCAAGTCGTCAAGTGAAATTTTGTCAAGGTAAGGATCCAGGCCAATTGGCTTGTCGAAGGCATTGATCATAAGAACCTTTTGACACTGAGGAGAATAGAACACCTCGATAAAAAATCCCTGCGTATGATAGAGAAACACCTTGCAATCGGCACAATTTCTTTGCGCCAAATAATTGCCATAAAACGTAATAACATCACATTTCTTTTCGAAAGGCATTACTCTGAAATTTTGAAGCGTAACCATGTTGGTCATTTTTTATGACCACTATTCAAAATTCTATGCCATCCCACTCAACGTTCAAAATGTTCATTAATCTGCGTTTTTCTGAGATTTGGTTCCCAAAAATGGATATGCCATTCCCGAAACAATAGAACGGTTTTCTATGCGTTCATAACAAGCAACTCTCATTCTATACGGTTTGTCGAGAAAACTTGCACCAACTTGGAAAACATGGTTTTAAGGACGTAATTAGCATTTATTAAACTTTTTAAATAAGATGAAATATTCTTTCAAGGTTGTCTTGTATATGCTGTGCGGATCGGTGGCACTCTCTGCCTGTTCGCTATTTGGCGGCAAAGGCGGAAAGCCAACAGCTTCGAATCCCGGTCAGGTTAGTACGGCCACAGGGTTGGCTTATAATGATGAAGATCAGGGAGGATTTATGGTCAATCCATATGAAGGACAGCCTGATGCTCCTAATATGGTTTTTATTGAAGGTGGACGTGCAGTTATGGGATCCTTCGAAGAAGATGTGATGTCCTATCGCGATAACATCGAAAGAACGGTTTCAGTCGCTTCCTTTTATATGGATGAAACTGAAATTGCTAACGTACACTGGCTGGAATACATGCACTACCTGGCTAAAGACTCTTCTCAGGAAGCTTACCAGGATGCTCTGCCCGACACTACTGTTTGGGTTGGCAAACTGGCATTCAACGACCCTTATGTTGAGCATTATTTAAGATATCCTGGATTCCGTTATTTCCCGGTTGTGGGTATTACATGGAATCAGGCCAGCAAATTCGCCGTTTGGAGAACACGCGCAGTTAATATTAAGCTTGCTGAAGACGCAGGAGAAGAATATGCGGAAAGCGATGGTCGCATTCCTTTGGAATCAGGTATTGTGGTTCCTGCCTATCGTCTCCCAACCGAAGCTGAGTGGGAATATGCAGCCCAGGCATTGATAGGTACACAATGGTTGGAAGAGTTGCAGACGCACCAACGCATTTATCCATGGGATGGCCATGCTGTTCGTAATCCATATGGAAAGCAGATGGGCTTTATGCTTGCCAACTTTAAGAGAGGTCGCGGTGATTATGCTGGTATAGCAGGCCGACTGAACGATGGCGCCTTGATCACATCATATATTTATGAGTATCCTCCTAATGACTATGGACTTTACAATATGGCCGGAAATGTTAGCGAGTGGGTGCAGGATATTTATCGTCCTATGTCGTACCAGGATTTCGACGACCTGAATCCAATTCGTAGAGACGGATTTCTTGACCCTGCTTCTGGAGCAAATTCAGGATATAATAGCGACTTCGAGCGCAACCCTACCTCCTTTACATCGCTGGTGACTGATAGAGCACGCGTTTACAAAGGTGGTTCATGGAAAGATGTAGCGTACTGGATGTCGCCTGGAACTAGAAGATACCTCGATCAAGATTCAGCAACTGCCACGATCGGCTTCCGTTGCGCGATGATCCGGGCTGGTTCGAACTATTAAGAAATTAGATCAAATAAGAGAAACCCTGCTGGTCAGGGTTTTTTTATGCCTCTGCAATACAAGCAACGCTGAGCGAAGCACATTCGGATTTCAAAATATGATTGCCACAGGCTTCGAGTGTGGCGCCGGTTGTTACGACGTCATCAACCAAAAGGACATTCTTTCCGGCAATCTGCTCGTGATCGTTCACGTGGAACACATCCGTTACATTTTGCCATCGTTTCAATTTCGTTTTTCTCGTCTGGGTTGCCGTTTTTACAGTCCGTACAACCAGATCGTCAGAAAATTCAATTTCCAGCTTTTGAGAAAGTCCTTCGGCAAATTTCGCGCTTTGGTTATATCCTCTTTTTCTTTTTCGGGAGGCGTGTAGCGGAACGGGTATGATCAGATCAAAAGCGTTCATCATACTTCCGCTCAAAAGACGATCACCATAAACATTTCCAAGCATCACGCCCAAAGCAGGTTCATTCCGATATTTTAGAGCATGAAGCACAGCTTGCACCCGTCCACTCTTGCTAAACTTAAACATGGCCATCGCATGTCGAACCGGTAGCCTGTACGAAAGTCTGCTCCTTAGTGGATTGTCGGGATCCAGGTGGTAGTTGGTTTGCGGCATTTGAAGCATACAACGCGAACAAATCATGTTCTCCCCCTTGACGAGTGATGCTTCGCAGGCCAGACAATAACTTGGAAAAATCAGTGACACGAAATCTCTGACAAGCTCGGGAAAAAATGCATTAGGCATTTCGGAATATATTTGCGGCTAACGGTGTTTACCCAAATGTCGGAAATTACCGTTTGAACTATTGAATGTCGTAAGCAAATTAACCTGACGTGTATAGTGTATAAAAGAGATCTGGATATGGAACGGACCTGGAGCGCGCTGCTCCTAAGTCTTGAAACAATAATTGGAAAGAAGCCAAAAGATCTTAATAGTGTTTTGTTCCTGATTGGCGTTCAGGAATTGGGGAAGGGGAACCGCGTATTTTCAAAGGAAGAGAAACAGGACCTGATGCATATCGGTATTTGTAAAGTGTTGAGCTTGTCGGGTTATTATGAATTGGAGGGCCAGGATAGCGACGGGTGGCCGCATTGGAAAGTCATAAAGAAGCTTCCGCATTTCGATTTGCCTGAACAGGAGCGCTTGCTGAAGATGCATGTCATCGAATATTTTGAAAAGGAGTTCGACTGGATTTCACCGAATTCTACTCCGGGCAACGGGTTATCATGAAGTGTTTTGACTATATGGGATTAAGGGATTATCTTGTGTAATTCAACTTTGTTCGGGGTGTTGCGTTTTCATAATTAATGGTATTGGTATGGGAGCAGGATTAGATCGGATTCACAATAAAATAAAGGCCTTCAACAAAAAATATTATCTAAATATTTTTGTTCGCGGTATTATTCTTTCCCTGTCAATTCTCATATCATATTTCCTGCTTGCAGCAATCTTGGAACATAACTTGTGGCTTGGCCCAATTGCACGAATGTTCATCTTCATCGCGTTTTTTGGAATTGCAATCTTTTGCATTCTGAAATTTCTCAAAGAACCACTTCAATGGTGGCTCGTCAACCGAGGACTTTCGGAAGAACAGAGCGCTAAAGTTATAGGATCATATGTACCCGGAGTAAAGGACGGATTACTAAACCTAATACAGCTCGCAGCATCTGGTAAGAACTCCGCGCTTACTTATGCAAGTATCGACCAGCGATCAAAGGAATTTGACCCGGTGCCATTTGACAACTTTATCGACTTAAACGAGAACAAAAAATATGTAAAGTATCTCGCTATTCCGCTTTTAATAGTATTTGCAATCCTTTTGTTCAATCGCAGCATCCTCACACAAAGCGCGGATCGTATCGTTCATTTTACACGCAAGTATTCTCCCAAAGCACCATTCGCTTTTTCTATCCCTAAATCTTTAACTGGTTTCTACAACGAGGATTTTACAGTAGAGGTCACGTTGACAGGCGATGCACTGCCCCGCGATCTTTATTTGATAAATGGAAATCAGCGATTAAAATTCGACCATACTTCGAAGGCAAATATTTTCTCGTACACCTTCGAGAACCTTCAGTCAGAATTTGATTTTCAACTGGAAGCGGCCGGATTTTTCTCGGACACCTACCATATGTCCATTGTGAACCGGCCTGAACTTTCAGGATTTAATATTGACCTTGAATTCCCGAAGTATATCGGTAGAAAAAATGAGAGGCTACTCAACGCTGGAAATCTCGAAATACCGGAAGGTACTGTAGTGAATTGGAGACTGGCCACCCAGCATGCAGAGCGCGCAGCGATTCATTTTAGTAGTAACGACACTAAAGCACCGTTCCAAACTAAAGATGGAGAGGTATTCACCTTTAAGAAACCATTTAAGGATGCCGATCATTATGAAATCCTCTTGGAAAATAACAAAAGTTCCAACAAAGAAAGGATAGCATACCAGATCGATGTAATTAAAGATCAATATCCCAAAATATCTGTCAACAACTTTAAGGATTCCGTGCTTTATAAAATGGTTGTTCTTAGTGGAATGGTTGGCGATGATTATGGTGTTACAAAACTCGCGCTACATTTCAGAGTGAGCGATAAGAATCGAAAAGAAACAGTAGCCCGGACGTTGAAAATTCCAGTGACTAACAATCAGATCCAACAAACTTTCTTTTACCCATGGACATTGGATTCCCTGAAACTTAGTCCTGGCGAGCAGCTGGAATATTATCTTGAAGTTTGGGATAATGACGGTGTTAATGGTCGTAAGTCTACTAAGTCAGCTAACTATACTTTTCTCGTTCCAACCGAGGATAATCTCGTAGCGGATATCAATCGGTCTCAATCAAAGACTAAGGAAAAGATCGATCAAAGTGTCGGCGAAGCCAACAAACTGCAGGAGAAAATCAATCAGGCTAACCAAAAGTTAAAAGGCAAACAATCTCTTGACTGGCAGGACAAAAAGATGCTTGAGGATATCATCCAGCAGAAGCAGGGTCTGGATCAGATCATTGAGAAATTAAGGGAAGAGAACAAATTGCTTGAAGAGAAAAAGGAAGCGTTCACTGAACAGGACGAACGGATAAAAAAGAAAGCTGAGCAGATTCAAAAATTGATGGAAGAGTTGCTGGATGAGGAAACGAAAAAGCTCTTCGAAGAACTTCAGAAATTGTTGAAGGAGAATGCCGACATGACACAGCTGCAAAAGTTGCTGGATAAGCTAAACCAGAATACCAACAATCTGGAAAAGGAGCTCGAGCGGACTTTGGAACTATTCAAGCAGTTGCAGTATGAAACAAAACTTGAGAACATAGCGCAGGATCTGAAGGAGCAAATTGAAAAACAGAAAGAGCTACTGAAGAAAACTGAAGCTTTGGAAAACAAGAAGGAGGGCAAAGAAGGGAAGAAAGACAAGTCGGACAAATCCTCTAAAGACGACAAAAAAGGAAACGAAGATAACAAGGACGGCGAAAATGAGCAGGGCGAAGACGAAAATTCTGACGGCGAAAAAAGCAGCGAAGAACTAGCCAAAGAGCAGGAATCCTTAAAAGAAGAAACTAAAAAGACAGCGGAACGGATCGAGGAGCTGAAAAAGCTAGGGCAAGAAATTCAGAAGGATGAGGACCTGCCCTCTGAGGAAAATTCTCAGGAGATAGAACAGGATCAACAAGAAAGTGAAGAGATGCTCCAGCAGGACAATCCATCCAAATCTAAGAGTCCGCAGCAGAAGGCGGTGCAGAAAATGCAGCAGATGCAGCAACAAATGGAACAGGCTCAAAGTGCAATGTCGATGGAAATGGATATGCAAAACCTGGAGAGTCTACGAGAGATCATCCATGGTTTGGTGAAGCTTTCATTTGATCAGGAAAATTTAATGAAAGGATTTAACGAGCTCAACCAGAACGACCCACGATTTAATACCATCGCGCAGCAACAGCTTAAGTTAAAAGATGATGCTAAAGTGTTGGAAGACAGTTTGTTAGCCCTCGGAAAACGCGATCCTTTCATGGGTTCCATCGTTACCAAGGAAGTTGGAGAGCTTAACGACCATCTTAACAAGGTAATCGATGCGAACAAAGAAAGGCGTAAGCCAAAGGCATCCAGTGAAATGCAGATGACGATGACTTCTATCAACAACCTTGCACTAATGCTGGACGACCATTTCGATATGATGATGCAGATGATGGCAAATGCACAACCATCAATGGGCAAGTCAAAGAAAAAGGGTCAAAAGCCAAGCTTGAGTCAGATGCAACAGCAATTGAATCAGAAGATCCAGGAATTGAAGGGAAGCGGAAAACAGGGCCGGGAATTGTCGGAGGAGCTAGCGGAAATGGCAGCCGAACAAGAAAGAATCAGGAGGGCATTAAAAGAGATGGAGGAAAAGATGAAAGACGGTAAGATGCCCGGTGGAGATTTGCCCTCAAAAATGGAGCAAACGGAAATGGACCTGGTTAATAAGCAATTGACGGATCAATTGATACAGCGGCAACGGGAAATTCTGACCCGATTGTTGGAAACCGAGAAATCTGCAAGAGAACAAGATATGGATGAAGAGCGCAAGGGCGAGACTGCGAAGGATTATGACAAAGAAATTCCACGAGCATTCCAGGATTATTTGCGCCTAAAAGAAAAAGAGGTAGAATTGTTAAAAACAGTACCCCCCAAGCTTTACCCTTACTACAAGAAGGAAGTAAGCGAGTACTTTAAAAGAATGGGGAATTAATTTTTAGAGCCCAGTACATGAACACTATTAGCATCCAGGTCCCGTCGATAGCGGAAAACATTCGAATGATTGAAAGTTTCATAGATAATGCGAAAGAACGATTTCAACTGGACGATGATATCTATGGTAATATTATGATCGCCGTTACTGAGGCTGTGAACAATGCTATAAAACATGGCAACTCAAATGATAAGGCCAAGAACGTGTACCTGGCGCTGTCCCTTGACGAAAGTGTAATTCGTTTCGTAGTTAAAGATGAAGGTCAAGGTTTCGATTACGAGAATCTTCCCGATCCGACGGCTCCTGAAAATATTGAAAAGCTAGGAGGCCGTGGCATTTTTTTGATGAAACACCTTTCTGACGAAGTAGACTTTAAAGAAGAGGGTCGAGTGGTAGAGCTGTCCTTTTATATTAATGCATAAATGCGCTCTGGCATTTATTTCTTTTGTGAAGATATTACCTTCAATCCACCCCCTTTAAGAAGCACCCGCAGCTGGTTGCAAGAAGTTGCAAAAACTGAAAGTAAAAGTATTGGCAGTTTGAACTATATTTTTTGTTCAGATGCTTACCTGTTGAAGATTAACCGCGAATACTTGGACCATGATACCCTGACAGACATTATCACCTTCGACAATTCAGAAAACGGGGACGAAATTGAGGGAGACATTTACATTAGCGTACACCGCGTACAGGAAAACTCGGAAAAGTTTAAAGTTCCTTTTAACAAGGAATTGCATAGGGTCATGGTTCACGGACTGCTCCATTTGCTTGGGTATAATGATAAAACGCTCCACCAGAAAAGGATGATGCGCAAAAAAGAATCCGGCTACCTATCTTTGAAAGAATTTTGAATGTAAAATCGTTTCACGTGAAACGAATTGTGGAAATGTGTATGAAATTGTGGGTAACTCAGTTTCACGTGGAACACGACCAATATGTTTAAGGAATACGATGTAATAGTTATAGGCGCCGGCCATGCCGGATGCGAAGCTGCACATGCTGCCGCGGAGATGGGCTCATCTGTACTTTTGGTGACGATGAATATGACAACCATTGGTCAGATGTCATGCAACCCTGCAATGGGAGGTGTCGCAAAAGGACAAATTGTGCGCGAAATTGATGCTCTAGGGGGTCAATCGGGAATAATCACGGATAAATCCATGATTCAATTTCGGATGCTTAACCGTTCTAAAGGTCCAGCCATGTGGAGCCCGCGAGCTCAAAACGACCGGCTTCGATTCTCTGAGGAATGGCGCCTTGCCCTTGAAAGAAATCCCAGGGTCGACTTCTGGCAAGAAATGGCTCGAAACCTGATCGTAGAAGGAGGGAAGGTGACCGGAATTGTTACAAGTCTCGGCATCCACATCAAAGCAAAGGCTGTCGTTTTGACCAACGGCACGTTCCTGAACGGCATAATCCATATTGGAGAAAAGAATTTCGGCGGCGGGCGGGCTGCTGAAAACGCTGCTTTTGGGCTGACTGAGCAACTTGTTCAGCTGGGATTTGAGTCCGGTCGGATGAAGACTGGTACACCACCCCGGGTTGATGGACGTAGTCTCGACTATTCCAAAATGGAAGAACAGCCTGGAGATACGAATCCGGGGACCTTTTCCTACCTGCAAGACAGCAAGCCGTTGGAAAAACAACTAAGCTGCTGGATCACCTATACAAACGACGCTGTTCACCAGGAACTTCGAAAGGGATTTGACCAGTCGCCAATGTTTCAAGGGCGTATCCAGGGAATAGGCCCAAGATATTGTCCTTCAGTAGAGGATAAGATCAATCGGTTCGCTGACCGCGAACGCCATCAAATATTCGTCGAACCCGAAGGCTGGAATACGGTCGAGATATATGTTAACGGATTCTCAACCTCACTTCCTGAAGACGTTCAGTACAAAGCTCTCACCAAAATACCTGGCTTTGAACGCGCTAAGATGTTCAGGCCCGGGTATGCGATCGAATATGACTACTTTCCACCGACTCAATTAAGGTTAACCTTAGAAACGCAACTTGTTGATAATCTGTATTTTGCCGGGCAAATCAATGGTACTACCGGCTACGAGGAAGCAGCCTGTCAAGGCCTAATTGCCGGTATCAATGCACATAATAAGATTAACGGAAAGGAACCGCTCATTCTAAAAAGATCCGAAGCCTATATCGGAGTGCTTATCGACGACCTGATTAACAAAGGCACTCAGGAACCTTACCGGATGTTTACTTCCCGCGCGGAATATCGAATCCTGCTCCGCCAGGATAATGCCGATTTACGGCTAACAGCAAAGGGACACGACCTCGGACTCGCAAGCTCCGCCCGGATGTCTGCCGTGACCGAAAAACAGAAAGCTGTACACGAACTCACCCAAAAACTATCCGCTATCAAGTTAGATCCAGATATGGTCAACAATGCGCTTTCCGACCTCAACACTTCGGGCTTGAGGGAAAAACTTATTGTGCCTCAATTATTAAAGCGACCACAAATCGGAATCGATAACCTGAAAACCCTGGGCCTAGACCTTGCTGCACTTATAAATAACTATTCGGAGGAAGTACAACAGCAAGTCGAAATCAATGTGAAATATGAAAGCTACATCCTTCGCGAAGAGCAACTAGCGAAGAAATTGAGCAACCTCGAAAACTATCGCATTCTTCCGGATTTTGATTACGACCGGGTAAAAGCGCTATCCTCTGAAGCCCGGGAAAAATTGAAACGCCAGAGGCCCGAAACAGTAGGTCAGGCCTCCAGAATCAGTGGCGTGTCTCCCGCAGATCTCTCAGTCCTAACGGTCTATATGGGCAAATGATATCGATAAAAGAATGTCCAATTTGTTCTGGAACGACCTTTTCACCGTTTGTTACCTGCACCGATCACTCGGTTTCACATGAAACATTCACCATTCTCAAGTGCAGTACATGTCAACTTCTCATTACAAGCCCACGCCCCGAGGACAGTGAACTAGGCAAATATTATCTTTCTGCAGCTTATACATCCCATATCAATCAGGCTGCATCCCTCATGGACAAAGCCTATGTTGTCGCCAGAAGTTTTACCCTCAAATGGAAATTGTCACTCATCCTAAAACACAATTCAAATAAGGCAGGAAAGCTTCTTGATTTTGGCTGTGGCGTGGGAGAATTTCTAAAAGCCTCTGCGATGAAGGGATGGCAGGTTTCCGGAGTCGAACCGTCCTCCATCGCCAGAACCAATGCGAATCCTGTAGTATCAAAACACATTGTTCCATCCGTAAAGGACCTCACTGATCAACAGAAAAAATTTGATGTCATTACGGCCTGGCATGTACTCGAACATGTAGCCGACCTAAACAACACCTTAGAAGTGCTTACCGGGCTCTTGCAACCCAATGGCACAATATTTATAGCTGTTCCGAACCACAACAGTTGGGACGCCGGTCATTATCAAGAGTACTGGGCGGCTTATGATGTCCCGCGACACTTGTGGCACTTCACGCCACCGAGCATGACCAAACTACTTACTGCGCATAGCCTACGCGTGATAACCGTTCTACCGATGAGGCTAGACGCATACTATGTTAGCCTTCTTAGCGAAAAGTATAAAAACTCTTCCTCTCTGCCACGATTGGTTAATGCTGCACTCAACGGGGTTCGAAGTAATTATTCAGCCAAAAGCACCGGTCAGTATTCCAGCCTTGTATATATTGCTAAACGATGAAAGTATTGCGCCACGGCTATATCGTTCTATATGCGCTCTTCATTCTGTCGTGCGCCAGGCAAACCACTCCCACTGGCGGACCACGCGATTCCATTCCACCAACTCTCGTTCAATCTCAGCCACAAAACGGCACCATAAATTTCAAGGCCAACAGCATCCAGCTAGTGTTCAATGAAGCCGTCATTCTCAACAACCCACGCGAACAAATCCTTATCACCCCAGATTTGGGCAAACCGGTCGAAGCACGAGTAAAAAAAAATACAGTCATCATAGACCTCGATACTGAGCTTCAGCCCAATACTACCTACTCTGTCAACTTCAGAGAGGGTGTCCAAGACATAACTGAAAAAAATCCAGCACAAAATCTGAAACTGGCATTCAGCACGGGAATTTATATCGATTCCCTGACTATTACCGGAAAAGTAATAGACGCCCTCACTACAAAAGAATCAAAAGACGCAACGGTAGCGCTATTCCAAAGCGACACCTTTAACATATTCGTATACCGCCCCACCTATTTCACGAAAGCTGATGCCAAAGGTGTCTTCAAGCTTGAAAATCTAAAAGCAGGCAACTATTACCTCTACGCTTTCGATGACAAAAACAAAAACCTTATCGTAGATAGCAAAACTGAATCGTACGGTTTCGTACAGGACCTTCTTCCACTTACGAAAAATCTAGACAGTATCAGAGTGCCCATGGTACGCCTTGACAGTCGTCCGCTCGTCCTGACAGGAGCCAGACCCTCCGGGACCTTCTTCAACATTAAAGCAGCAAAAAATATGGAATCATATGCAATACGTTCCTCAACCGAACCTATTGTCTCCTCCTTTGGCGAAGACTTTGCAAATATTCGTGTCTACAACACTTTTCAAAATCGAGATAGTGTCGAGATACGTTTCACCGCCACTGATAGCATTCAACACCAGATCGACACCACGCTATACGTAAAGTTCCAGGAGCGTGTCATCAAACCGGAAGCCTTTCAATTCCAAATGAACGACCTTCAGGTCATAGGCACAAAAGGCGTCATAAAAGGAAATTTGAAATTCAACAAACCCGTGCGGTCCATCAACTACGACAGTGTATTTTATCGGTTTGATTCACTCAATCAAGTTCATCTCACCAAACAGGATATTCATTGGGACAGTCTCCGGAATCTTCTTTCATTTGAAAAACAATTTGACAAAAACCTCTTACCGAAAACGGAAAGCGCTGCCACCCAGCAACGCCCACGTGCTAACAACCCATCAGCAAATCAAAAAAAATCAACCACACAAGAATTCTATCTAGGTAAAGGAGCATTCATTAGCATCGAATCCGATTCCTCTCGCCGCCTGGTAGAAAAGTCTGCACCTACCACACTTGAAAGCACTGGCATCATCCTGGTAGAAGTCCAAACCCCAGCTCCTCATTTTTTTGTTCAACTCCTCAACAAGGACTTCAAAGTCCTTGCCACCATACGAAATTCCAAGAAATTCAACTTCGAAGATCTTAAACCAGGCGACTACCAATTACGGCTTGTAATCGACTCGGATAACACCGGAACATGGGATCCCGGCAACTTCTATGACAACCGACCACCCGAAACCATATACCTTTATCTCAACGAAAAGAATGTACCCATCATCAACTTAAAGGCAAATTGGGAGTTAGGACCATTGTTAATAAAAGGATGATACCATGTGGACATCTTTCCAAAATACGGTAGATATCACCTGCCAGTACTCGACTCCTCGTGTTTCTCATCCGGAATGTTTACCAAATCGATTTTACCCACATCCACTCACACCCAAATTCATCCACCACCAAATTATCCACACCCCTCAACTAATGTTGAAAACTAATCAATCGACTGATCGTTAACGAATTGAATAGTCAACGATGTCCACATGTATTCAACGCCCTAAAACGTCTGAACCAATGCACATTTCAACATTGTTAACTATATTAATAAAAATATATATTATATAAATAGAATAAAGGCAGCCTCCATGCGGATAACTCTTCTTCTTCTCTTTCTTTCTATACTGGCCCAGGCACAAAATCAGGATGAGATTCAATTGGCGAACGAATACCTCCTTAAAGGCGACAAGAAGAAAGCGTTGGATATGTACAGGGAGTTGTCGAAGCATGACGTCAATCACCCATACATCTATAACAACTACATTACTTTACTTCTGGATAACAGCTACTACGATGAGGCACAAAAATTTCTCCAACGACTTTCGAAAAGGGATCCTCTGAACATCCAATACAGCCTTGACCTCGGACTTATTAATGTGCGGTCCGGGGAGCTGGGTAAAGCTGACCGATATTACAAGGACCTGATATCCGAGAATAAAGGAAACGTGCAGAGGATTAAAATGATGTCTGACTATTTTATGGCCAGGTCGCTGATTGACTATGGCATACAGGCGCTGACAGAAAGCCGCCAGTCACTTGGTAATCCGTATCTGTTTTGCCTTGAACTAGCCATGCTGCATCGCATAAAGGGGAACCAGGATAAGATGGTTCAGGAATATTTGAGTTACGTAACTCAAAGTTCTGCGAATATCCAGTATGTGAAGAATGTGATGCAGGCATTGCTTACGAAGCCCGACGAGCTTGAAAGCTTAGAAAAACTACTGTATCAAAAAATTCAGGCGCACCCTGACGTAGAGGTCTACTCTGACCTTCTCATATGGGTTACTATGCAACAGAAAAATTTCTACGCTTCATTCATACAGGCCAGGGCCTATGATAAGCGCTATAAGCGGGAAGGTGAAAAATCAATGGAGGTAGCCCGAGTTGCGCTCGACAATGAAGACTATGACAACGCACTAAAGGTTTACAGGTATGTAATCCGTGAATATCCCAATACGCAAACCTACCTTTTGGCGCGCCTGGGCTTAATTCGAACACGTGAGGCCCGCGTGAAAAACACATACCCTGTAAATATGGATTCGGTGCGAATCCTTATTGATGATTACAAAGATTTTATATCCCAGTATCCCAACAATGTTAATTCTTTGGAGGCAGCTAGAAGCGAAGCGTTGTTGTTTGCCAATTTTCTGGACAAGAAGGATTCTGCCATCCATATCATCAACAAACTAATAGCAAACCCGAGAACATCCTTGCATTTGAAATCAAGGGCTAAACTTGATCTAGGTGATATTTATTTGTTAAAAGGTGAACCATGGGAGTCTACGTTACTTTATTCACAGGTTGAAAAAGTGCAAAAGGAGAATCCAATTGGATACGATGCTAAATTAAAAAATGCAAAGCTCTCGTACTATAAGGGCGACTTCAGATTAGCACAGGAGCATCTTGATATATTGAAACAGGCAACGACTCGTGAAATAGCCAACGATGCATTGGATCTCAGCATGCGCATCAAGGAGAATATTGCGTTCGATTCTGTAGGTGAAGCGCTCAAGCAATTTGCATCTATCGAATTATTACTTTATCAGAATAAAAACGCAGAAGCGCTCAAAGCTATTGAATATTTGAAGGAAGGAAGGTTGCAGATCAAAACAACAGGCTCATCGGCAAACAACACTGATTCGTTGGCCATTATTTCCAATCAAACCATTTTGGATGATGTATATTGGTTAGAAGCTAATCTGCGGATGAAACAAGGTGAATTTGAAAAATCAATCGGACTTCTGGATAAAATAATTCAGGACTATGGTGATGACATTCTAGCTGACGATGCATTTTTTCTTCGCGGAGAAATATATGAAAGACAATTAGGTCAGAAGGATAAAGCAATGGAAATATATCGCGAGTTCCTCAACAAATATCCCGGTAGTGTATATGCTGCGGAAGCGCGGAAGCGATATCGATTCCTTCGCGGTGACTTCGATGGCCAGGAGCAGCCGCAATTATAGCTGATCGATTACATATTCCACCAGTACGTGAACTTGACTACGAGTGCACGGTTCTTGACGCCGAATGTTTCTGGAATGTAATTGTCGGTGTATACGATGAATAGATCTGACGCCGGTTTGTATCTCCACTGAATCCTGGTGTTTAAATTCATATTATCCTGTTGCTCGTTGTATTGCGCGAAGGCAGTGATGAATAACTTATTTGTTAATGTAAGATCCAGGCGCGGGCCGATTAACCAGAATGTACGGTTGTTCCATGGCGATGGTAAATGAATGTCATTATAATTGAAGCCCAGCGCAAAACTCAAATACGGCTGGTAACGATAGCCGACCTCACCATAAAGATTTAAGCGTGTTCCGTCTGCAAAATATCCGCCGAAGCGCGATGAGAGCGTATAGGTAATTATGCTTTGAGGCATGGAGACAAAATCGGCACCAAATGAATTCCAACGATGTTCGGTACCCGTTTCAAGAAATTCCATACCAGAATTAGTCGGATCAAATGGCTGAAGTAGTTGCACGAAATTGTGCGCTACCCACCCCGTTAGAACACTTTGCTGTCTGAAGGTTACCGAATAACTCAGGAATGTTTCATTATCGGTTTGGTTGAAGTCGTTATCAAAAAAGTAAGTTGAGCTTAGCTTAGGTCCATGACTGAGCACATTCTTGCTATTGGGAAAGAACAAGTAGCCAGCTACCGGATTGACTTTTATAAAATTTTTCCGCGGAACATATCCAACCTCAGCGTTGTAGTTTTCACCAACGTATTCATGTTGCCAACTCAACGTTAGACGCCTGCTGGCATATTGTAGATTCGCAGCATGTGCTAACTCTTTTTCTTTATCTACTGGGTTAAAACTTTTCAGTACCAGTGCCTTTCCGGTCCAATGGTTGTTGGACGAAGCAAGATTGTATTCAAGTCCCAGGTTTCGATTGAATTTTGAATAGGTTGCTATAGAAGGATCGTCGCTCGTTTGGTAGTTTAAAGATTCTTTATTGATAAAGATGACACCAACATTCGACCGCGAAAAAACTCTGCGCTGCAGAGCAAACACTGTGAAGTTTTGACGGGGCAAAGCAATTTCCGACACTTTGCCGGTTTGCATGTTCATGGCCCCAATTCTCCAGTTCTTGTCCAGCTTGCCACTAAAGCGAGCACCGTATTCGATCGGCACCTGGTAAACGGTGTCCTTTCGGTTCCGTCGCCCTTCCACCTCCGGATAATCAATCGAAGTTCCTAAACCGATGCGTCTTGAGAAAAAGGGCCTGATGTTCGTATACCCGAAGTTTGCGAAGAGATCTCCATTCTCCAGAAAAAATTGTCTGCGTTCGGGAAAGAATAATTCGAACCGATCCAAATTGGTCACTTGTCGGTCGACTTCTACCTGGGAAAAATCTGGATTGATTGTCAGGTCCAAATTAAGCGACGATGTAACTGCAACCTTCGTATCCAGCCCGATATCCTTTTTAAAAGAAGTCGACGTGTTTTTCTGGTAATCCTTTGAAACACCCCCTAGGACATAAGGTATCACAGAAATATTTGAACCGGCTTGTGGCGGTGGTGCGTCCCACGCCAGGATTCCGCTGTATGCAAGCGATGCTGTGGGAAACTGCCGGGGAACCGGAGCCCAGCTCGACTTCTCCGTAGTTTTCAGATCGAGCCTGCTAAAATTAATCCCCCATTTCGTAATTCCTTTTTTATACCTTATAGTCTTAAAAGGAATAGCCGCTTCAAAGACCCACTTGTCCTCATACGTTTTTACCACCGATGTCCATTTGTTGTCCCAGCTAAGGTCAACCTTGCCGCCCTCATACATCAGTCCATCCCATTGTGCGCCAGCAGCGTTGGCGCCAAACGAAAATCCGTTTGTCTGATCGTCGAAGGGATCCATGAACAAAAGGAAATTGTCATTCTTTCCAAAAGTAAAATCTCTCCTCAGCGATTCGACAAAGTAGCGTCCTGGCAAAAGATGAAAACATGTGACGATGAGGTAAAGATTTTGATCATCGTAGGTCATCCGTACATCTGTTCTGACTCTGGCTTTGCTGGTGTCCATCGGAAGGACCATATAGAAGTCGGAAGCAACATTTGCTTCAAGCCATGCTCCTTCATCCATAATCCCATCAATGATTATTTCCGAAGTCGCGCGTCTGATGTCGAGCTGGTATGATTCGTTTATTTTTTGGGCTTGAACGTGAATGATCGAAAGTGTCAACAGAGTGACGACCAAAGCTTTTAGCATAAAGCAATTTCTGACTTGCAATTTAAATAAATGCAACCTTTTGGATGAGAGGTACGAATCATCAAGGAATTTTTAATTGTGTGAAGTGTGCCTTCAATCACTGTAACGTCTGCCTGAAATACTGTTCTGAAATGTGGCTAACATTTTTGAGCGTGAATGATTGATTTGTTGTGTCTGGCGCCCTGCCGGAAGGGCCAAAAGGAAAAATTTTACTCCATAGTATGCATGCATAACAAAAATTAGTACCTTCGTCCTCCTATGCGAAAGGAGGAGACTGTAGACCATAACATAAAGTCAGCCTGGCATGCCATAGCAAGAATGTATAATCAGCAAGCGAGCAAGTACCATGTCACCACTTCCATAGGCTTTGTTTTGTTGAACATTCATTCGGAGGAAGGTACGCCGGCGACCAAGATTGCGCCGCTAATGGGTCTTGAAGCGCGAAGTTTAACGAGAATGCTGAAGACCATGGAGGAGAAAAAACTTATCTACCGCGTGCCGGACCAGGTTGATAAACGCTCTGTAAGAATTTATCTCACAGACGTTGGCAAACAAAAGAAAGAACTTTCGCGCGCTTCGGTGTTGTTATTTAACAACCGGGTTCGCGAATTAATACCAGAAAACAAGCTGAAGATTTTTTTCGAGGTAATCAATGAAATCAACCAGTTGGCTACAAATGAAAAGTTTGATCCTTCTATGTTCAAGGTATCCAAAAAATCATAAGGACCCCAATTAGTATGAAGCGTTTTATTCGTAAAGTTGCTGTTCTTGGTTCCGGAGTAATGGGCTCGGCCATCGCCTGCCATTTTGCAAATATTGGATGTCAAACGCTTTTGCTTGACATCGTCCCCAAGGAATTAACAGACGAGGAAAAAGCTAAGGGACTAACGCTGGATAGCAAAGTTGTCAGAAACCGAATAGTTCAATCTTCCTTTGACCGATCCATTAAATCAAATCCTTCGCCGCTTTATAACAAGAAATTTGCTTCTCGAATAACGCTCGGAAACTTTACGGACGACTTACCCAAAATCAAAGATTATGACTGGACCATTGAAGTCGTAGTGGAGAATCTTGAGATCAAAAAGAATGTTTATGAAGAAGTAGAAAAATACAGGAAGCCTGGCACCCTGATTACTTCCAATACATCTGGAATTCCAATTCACTTAATGACGGAAGGAAGAAGTGATGACTTCAAAAAACATTTTTGTGGCACGCACTTTTTTAATCCACCGCGATACCTCAGACTACTCGAAATAATTCCGACGAAATATACGGATCCGGAGACCATTGATTTCCTGATGAATTATGGTGACCTGTTCCTGGGTAAAACCACAGTTTTGTGCAAGGACACGCCGGCATTTATTGCAAATCGGGTTGGAGTCTATAGCATCATGAAGGTGTTGGATTCAATGGCGAAACTTGAGCTTAACGTAGATGAAGTAGACAAGCTTACGGGTCCAGTAATCGGCCGACCGAAGTCCGCGACCTTTCGCACAACAGATCTTGTTGGTCTGGATACGATGATCAAAGTTGCAGGAGACCTGAACAGAGGCCTTCCTAATGATGAAGAGAAGGACCGCTTTGTCGTTCCGGAACCTATCCTGAACATGGAGAAAAAGAAATGGCTGGGAGACAAAACGGGACAAGGATTTTATAAGAAGACAAAAAATGCCAAGGGTGAAACGGAGATCCTAACGTTGGACTTAAAGTCACTCGAGTACGGACCAAAAGCGAAGGCAAAGTTTGCAACTCTGGAAGGCACCAAAACCATTGATAATCTCAGGAAACGGCTGCCAGTATTGTTAGCGGGTAGCGATAAAGCTGGCGAGTTTTACAGAGACTCATTCTATTCCATTTTTAGTTATGTGTCTCATCGTATTCCTGAAATTGCGGATGAACTATACAAAATAGATGATGCAGTATGTGCTGGATTCGGTTGGGAACTCGGTCCATTCGACACGTGGGATACAGTGGGCGTTGAGAAGTCTGTTAAGGAGATGGAGTCGGCCGGAAAGAAACCCAATCAATGGGTTTATGACATGCTCGCTTCTGGCAACAAATCCTTTTATAAAATTGAAGACGGTCAACGGAAGTATTATGACATCACGTCGAAGTCTTACAAAATAATTCCAGGGAAGACAGAATTTATTATTCTGGAAAATCTGAAAGACAATGTTGTATGGCAAAATGCAGAGTCAAAAATTATCGACCTCGGTGATGGTGTGTTGAATTTTGGATGGCATAGCAAGAGCTATACATTAGGTACGCCGGTCATGGAAGGACTGAACAAAGCTATCGACCTGGCGGAGAAAGATTACCGCGGCTTAGTCATCGGACATCAGGGATCAGACTTTTCATTAGGTGCAAATCTCGGCCTCGTCTTCATGTATGCCATTGAACAGGAATATGACGAAATCGATTTTATGGTTCGGCAATTCCAGAACTGTGTGATGCGAATCAGATATTCGTCTATCCCAGTCGTTGTGTGTCCCCAGGGCCGAACTTTGGGAGGAGGTTGTGAAATGACGATGCATGCAGATCTGGCGCAAGCCGCTGCTGAAACATATATCGGTCTCGTTGAAGTCGGAGTTGGACTGATTCCAGCCGGAGGTGGGACAAAAGAATTTGCCAAGCGGGTAAGCGATTCTTTTCAGGAAGGTGATATAGAGCTAAATGCAGTTCAAAACGCTTTCATGACAATAGCTACTGCCAAGGTAGCTACATCGGCAGAAGAGGCACGCGAATTGAAAATACTTCGGAAGCTTGATCGGATATCTGTTAATAGAGACCGGCAAATATCCGATGCTAAATCTGCAGTACTTGAACTTGCAGATGCAGGATATACAATGCCACTTCGCGCTAACAATATCAAAGTACAAGGACGTTCGGGCCTGGCGTTATTCACCGCGGGTGTTTACGGGATGCGACTTGGAAACTACATATCCGACCATGATCAAAAAATTGCTTTAAAAATTGCAAACGTCATGTGCGGGGGGGACCTGACGTCGTCCCAGGAAGTGAGCGAACAGTACCTTCTTGATCTGGAGCGCGAAGCATTTGTCTCGCTTACCGGAGAAAAGAAAACTTTGGAGCGAATTCAATCAATTTTAACCGGTGGGAAACCACTACGAAATTAAGATATGGATGCATATGTAGTAGCGGCTAAAAGGACTGCGAATACCCGGGCAAAAAGAGGCGGGTTCCGTTTTACGCGACCGGATGATTTCGCAACCGACATTATCAAGGCTCTGGTGCAGTCAATACCTGGGCTGGAAAATGAAATGGTTGACGACCTTATTGTGGGGAATGCAGTACAGGAAGCGGAGCAGGGAATGCAGATGGGGAGGATGATTGCGCTAACTGCTTTGGGATTAGGCAACGCCGGAATGGTTATTAATCGTTATTGTGGGTCTGGCGTTGAGGCGATTCATCTGGCATCAGCGAAAATTCAGGCGGGCATGGCAGACTGTATCATCGCAGGTGGAACTGAATCAATGTCGCTGGTACCGGTTATGGGCTGGAAGACGGCATTAAACTATAAGATTGCAAAAGAGAATCCGGCCTACTACACGAGCATGGGTCTGACTGCTGAAGAAGTTGCCAAGCAATACAAAGTTTCGCGGGAGGACCAGGATAGGTTTGCATATGAATCACATATGAAAGCTTTGAAAGCTCAGGACGCTGGTATTTTCAAGGAGGAGATTCATCCGATAAAAATCCAGGAAGTGTTTGTAGATGCTGATGGAAAGAAGAAGACCCGCGAGTTCGTTGTAGACACCGACGAAGGACCCAGGAGAGATACCACTCTGGATGCATTGGCGAAATTGAAGCCGGTATTTGCCCTGGGTGGATCGGTAACCGCCGGCAACTCATCACCCACTACTGACGGAGCAGCATTTGCAATTGTGATGTCGGAGAAGATGGTAAAGCAATTGAACATCAAACCCATTGCGCGAATGCTTAGCTACGCCGTAGCAGGAGTCGATCCAAAGATAATGGGCATTGGACCTGTTGCAGCGGTTCCAAGAGCGCTTAAGATTGCCGGAATGAAGATCGACGATTTAGATCGGATAGAATTGAATGAAG
This sequence comes from Bacteroidota bacterium, assembly GCA_023412765.1. Lineage (GTDB taxonomy): Bacteria > Bacteroidota > Bacteroidia > Cytophagales > Cyclobacteriaceae > Chryseolinea. The sequence continues at coordinate 57,237 of JAEZBX010000250.1, read as the reverse complement.
CTTTTGCCGCTCAGTCGCTTGCAGTTGTAAGAGAATTGAATATCGATCCGGCTAAGCTTAATATTAACGGTGGGGCTATAGCTATCGGACATCCGCTGGGAAGTTCTGGCGCGCGTCTATCCCTCACGTTGTTCAACGAGTTGAGAAGAAGTAAAAAGAAGTATGGAATGGTAACCGCTTGTGTTGGCGGAGGGCAAGGCGTTGCCGGTATTTATGAATTATTGAATTAGCAAATTACGATAGGTCACTACGGAACTTATAGAGATGAGCAAAGAAGCGGAAAAACTTAAAGCGATAAGGGGTGGAGAATTTCTCGTAAGGGAAACTCCAGCCAGCGAAATTTTTATTCCCGAAGACTTTAACGAGGAACAGAAAATGATTCGCCAGCAGTGCGAGGATTTTCTCGAGAAGGAAGTCTTCAACCGGTTGGATGAAATCGACTCGATGAAGGATCTCGCTTTAATGCCGGCGCTGCTTGACAAGGCAGGAGAACTTGGACTTCTTGGAACGTCCGTACCCTCGGAGTATGGAGGGTTCGGCATGGATTTCAACACCACCATGTTAGTAGCTGAAGTTATCGGTGGCGGACATTCATTTGCAGTTGCACTCTCGGCACACACTGGTATAGGCACGCTTCCAATATTGTATTACGGTAACGACGATCAGAAGAAGAAATATCTGCCGAAGCTGGCGACCGGAGAATGGAAGGCTGCATACTGTCTGACGGAACCCGACTCAGGCTCCGACGCTAATTCCGGGAAGACAAAGGCTACACCATCAGCTGATGGAAGCTACTACACAATTAATGGGCAAAAGATGTGGATCACCAATGGGGGATTTGCTGATGTGTTTATTGTTTTTGCCAAGATTGAATCCGATAAGAATTTAAGCGCTTTCATCATAGAGAAATCTTTTGGAGGAATCACTATGAATGAAGAGGAGCACAAGATGGGTATTAAAGGATCGTCGACTCGCCAGATCTTTTTTAATGATTGCAGAGTGCCCGCAGCTAATCTTTTATCACAAAGGGAAAACGGCTTTAAGATCGCTGTGAATATTTTGAACATCGGGCGTATAAAGCTTGGCGTTGCTGCGATAGGTGGTTCAAAACGGACCATTTCACTGGCTGTGAATTACGCAAAGGAACGAAAGCAATTCGGTACCTCTATCTCAAATTTCGGAGCAATAAAGCATAAGATTGCCGAGATGGTAACGAGGGTGTTCGCTTCCGAATCAGCGTGTTATCGCGCAGGACAAAATATTGACGATGCGTATAGTGCGCTCGTTAGTTCGGGTAAGGAGGCATCGCAGGCAAGGCTGAAGTCGCTTGAGGAATTTGCCATCGAGTGCGCGATTTTGAAAGTTCATGGTTCGGAAGTGTTGGATTTTGTCGTTGACGAAGGTGTTCAGATATACGGTGGAATGGGTTATTCGGCAGATGGCCCAATGGATCGCGCTTACCGCGATGCTCGTATTAACCGGATTTTTGAAGGAACGAACGAAATAAACCGCATGCTTACGATAGACATGCTGGTGAAACGCGCTATGAAGGGAAGCATAGACTTAATGACTCCGGCCATGGCGGTACAAAAAGAATTATTAGCCATCCCCGATTTTGGAGCCAATGATTCAGAAGGAACTTTTGTGAAAGAAAAGAAAGTCATTGCAAATCTGAAAAAAGCAGGACTGATGATCGCTGGTGCTGCTGTTCAGAAATATATGATGAAACTTTCTGATGAACAGGAATTGCTCATGAACCTCGCGGACATCCTTATAGAATGTTATGTCGCCGAGTCAGCTTTGCTGCGTGTTGAGAAGTTAATTGATCGTGGAGACACTGACATTTCTATCAAGAAGGAAATGGCAATGGTTTACTTGCATCATGCTGTTGAAAAGGCGACGGCCGCAGCGAGAAATTCCATCCTTGGATTTGCTGAAGTCGATGAATTGCGCCTGATGCTACTTGGACTGAAACGATTTACCAAAATCGATCCTTATAATTTGAAAGAAGCGCGGCGAAAGATCGCCGACTATGTTATAGAGAAGGGACAATTTCCTTCTTAAAGATGTTTATTAACCTAGACTGAGAAGGTCGGTTCTAAATGCGGGGCTGGCCTTTTTTATTGTACGAAACAAAAAAAGGAACTGTTCATTTCTCAACACTCACGGAAGCGTAAATGGCCCTGTTGCTTTAAAAACGCGGATTTCTGGCAGGTGCATGATTTTTGGTCTGTCGATCTAAAACATTATGCAAGCCCGTAGCTCTACTTCAGCAATATTGATAACCTTACTTATTATACTCACATTTCCCGTATGGATCGGAATCGCCGGTGGACTGATTGGAATAGTCGTCGGAATCTTCGGTGCGGTATTCGGAATTATTGCCGGTGTTTTTGGCGCTGTCTTCGGCGCTATTGGTGGTATTTTCGGATGGCTTTTTAACTGGAGTTGGCCATTCGGAGGTTTCTTCCACTGGAATGTTTTTTCAATCCTCGCTATAGTACTTGTGGTGTTACTCGTGACCCGATCGCGCCGAATTTAGATTAGCCGACCGGGTGTTTATTGTATAAATCATTGTTCAAAAAGTACCTGGAATACATCGGATACTTTTTCACTTCCCTGAGCTCGGGCTTGGTTCGGTTTATGAACACGACCTTGTATTGGAACTCATAGCCTTTCTCCACCCTGATATCTTTTTTAACAACATACCATTGTTTGTTCCAGGGATTAAGAACCTTCACCTCCAGATGGAAGAGACCCGGTGTACTGCGCACGCGTAAGAATTTACCAGGTTGTTTGCTGTACAGTTTACCATTAACGTATACCTGCATGGTTGCACCCTTTTCAAGTTGTACTGCAATTCCCGAGTCATACGCCATCAATTGCACGCTTATCATCAGCATGGCCACCGCCCCTAACATTTTCATAGCAAGATTGTTTTACCCTGTTTAATGCAACCTTTGTGCCATCGTTGAAAAAGTTTTTCAGGATAATTTTCTTTTTTCTTACATCAAAAAAGGGGATTTTGACTTGACGGTGCTGACTCGGTATCAAAAAAAATCGCCGACCTAATGGCCGGCGATCCTAATTAATTCAGAAGATGTCGTGCTTACGAATTTTTCCATTTTATACCGCATCCAATAGCTTTAGTTTTTTTGGTACTCACAGTTTTACCCGCAATGAGGGCGTCGACCGCGTCGTCTACATATCGTTTAGTAACTGATGATGCATCGCGGCTGTTGTTATCTATTGTTCCTATATACGCAACCTGAAAATTGTCTCCGGCTTTCTGCAAAACGAAGACATGCGGAGTGTTGGTGGCCCCAAATGCTCTGGCCACCGACTGAGATTCGTCAACTAAATACGGGAAGTCATATTTTTTTTGCTTTGCCCTTGACACCATTTCCTCGAAGGAATCGCCCGGAGAAAGTTGGGGGTCATTTGCATTAATCGTTATCACCGGGAATCCCTGGGAGGCATATTTCTTATTCAATGCGATAATTCTATCATTGTATGCCTTGGAATAGGGACAAGTATTGCAATCAAAAATAACGATAGCGCCTTTGCCGTCTTTATAGTCGGAAAGCGATACCATTTTACCATCAAAGTTCTTCAGACTAAAGTCTGCAACCGAATCACCCACTTCATACTTTAATGGCTTTGAAGCCGAAATCATGAAGAGCAAGCCAACGAGTCCAAGCAATTTGATTCTTTTCATAAGAGTTATTTTTTGTTGTGGTTAGGACTTCTTCAGTGTTACAATCAATTCTTCCAGTTCACCTTCTTTCAGTTCCCTTTCGACGAATTTTCGCTTTCCAGTCTTTGGGTCGAAGATTAGAGTGGCTGGTATAGCTCCGGTCCAGTTCTTATCAACCTTTTCTATCCACGCATTATAGTCCAACTCATCCAGTAACAACACCTTAGACCGTATGTTTTTCCGGGCGATAAAGTCATTAACCTTATCCACCTTGTCTGCATAGTCGAGGTTTATCAATGTTATTTTAGCACCGAGATCACTTTGCGCATTTGCTTTTTCCAGGAGCGGAAGCTCTTTTATGCAAGGTGCACACCACGTGGCCCAAAAATTTATCACTTGTATTTGATCTGCCTTTGTATCAAGAATCTGTTGCAGACCCTCAAATTTTATTACGGTAGCTTGTTGAGCCAGGGAGCTCGTCGTCAGGAAAAATGCTAATACGACTAATGCGGCAGCTCTAATAATTATCAACTTTGAATTCATAACGATCACTTTTTAGAAACATCAGCACGATTGGATTTTATTATAAATCCATTATAATTCAAGTACTTAGAAACAAAAAAATTGCCTAAAAAGAATTCCACAAATGCCTGGACTTATCCACATCAAGGTATGATTAACAACTAAAATGCAGATATACAGGCTGTTATGGTGAATTTTTTCAATAGATTCTTTGTGGACAACTCTGGCGACCGAAAAACCAGTCGCCTTATTTTAACCAATTTTTATCAATTCCAAATCATTTTATGACCCAAAAAAAACGTCTTGAGCCTGTAAAAGTGATAACCAATCTTTTCAAGATCGACTATCCAATTATACAGGCCGGAATGGTATGGTGTAGCGGCTGGCGGCTCGCCTCGGCAGTAAGCGACGCTGGTGGATTAGGATTGATCGGAGCAGGCTCGATGTATCCAGATATCCTGCGTGAAAATATCCGGAAGTGTAAAGCAGCGACTGACAAACCTTTCGGTGTTAACATTCCTTTACTGTACCCTGATATCAAAGAACTCATAGATATATTAATTGAAGAACAGGTAAAAATTGTTTTCACGTCGGCCGGGAACCCAGCGCTATGGACAAAGCTGCTGAAGGACAACGGAATGACCGTTGCTCACGTGGTGTCCAGTGTAAAATTTGCAAAGAAAGCTGAGGAGTGTGGCGTCGATGCGGTTGTGGCGGAAGGTTTTGAAGCCGGTGGACACAATGGGCGCGAAGAGACAACTACGTTTGTATTGCTACCCATGGTAAGAGAGGCAATAAATATTCCCCTAATAGCTGCCGGGGGGATTGGCAGCGGTTGTGCCATGTTAGCTGCTGAAGTCTTGGGCGCGCAGGGTTTCCAGGTTGGCAGCCGGTTCGCTGCGAGTCAGGAGTCATCTGCACATGAAAACTTCAAAAAACGGATAATTGAACTGAAAGAAGGCGACACGATGCTGACACTGAAGCAATTGACGCCAGTAAGAATGGTTAAGAACGACTTCTTCCGCCGTGTACAGGAAGCAGAAAATATGGGCGCATCAAAGGAGGAATTGTCGAACATATTAGGTAGAGGCCGATCCAAGCGTGGTATCTTCGAAGGCGACTTGAATGAAGGCGAGCTTGAGATCGGCCAGATATCTTCTATGATAAATCGCATTCAACCTGCAGCGGAAATATTGCAGGAGATGTGGCAAAATTATCTCGAAGTGAAAAAACAACTTTGCACATGAATTACATCAAGATAAAGGAAACGTGTTTATATGTTGAGGATCTTGAAAAGATCAGGCAATTCTATCACGAAATCCTGGACCTCCCCATAATAAATTACGATCCGGGCAAACATATCTTTTTCAGGCTTGGAAGCTCAGTATTACTCTGTTTCAATCCGGAGGATTCGAAACACAAGGTTTCACCACCTGGACATTTTGGAGGGGGTAATCAGCATGTCGCATTCGAAGTAACTGCGGCAGATTATGAGAAGGCAAAGGACAACATTATCGCTAAAGGTATCAAAGTGATTGACGAGGTCGAATGGAAAAGTGGAGTGAAGTCTTTTTACTTCAATGATCCGGAAGGGAATATTCTTGAAATTGTACCTGATAAAGGAATCTGGGACTAGATCTGAACGTTAGCCTTAACTTCGTTACCCCTGGTTTCAGGGATGGCATTGTTCTCTTTCTTCTGGAGAGGTCGATATTCATTATCATACCACTCTTCATAAACTTTATATTGGATGCACCGCGGCATAAGCTTCCCATCAACCAGGATCTTAATCAAAAGCTCAGGATTTATCGATTGCAGAAGGGAGGTTCTCTGATCGCTAGGCAAAGTTGAGATCTCAATGAACTCAATACCTTTGTAGATTGTCGAATTAACTTTCATAGCTGGCTCAAACTAATATTCTACTTAACAGAATTTTTAACCTATGGTTTAATTCGCTTGCGAAGTTATCAGAAATATATTTGAGTATGATAGCGTTGCGCAAATAATTTTGAGTTTTGAATGTAGATTATTGCATGGCAGCATTCTTCTCGACATCAATCGAATTCTTAAAAGGAGTTGGCCCACAACGCGCTGCTCTGCTTAATAAAGAACTATCAATTTTTACTTTTGGAGATCTGATTCAACACTATCCTTTTCGCTACGAAGATAGAACGAAGCTTTATTCGATAGCCGAAGTTCACGATGAAATGCCATATGTCCAGGTAAAAGGTAAAATCAAAAAAAAAGAAATTATCGGTACTGGTTTTAAGAAACGACTTGTTGCAACGCTGGCAGATCAATCGAGTGAAATCGAATTAGTTTGGTTCCAGGGCATCAGTTGGATTTATGAAAAAATTATTCCGGGTGTCGAATACGTTGCATTCGGAAAGCCAACGCGCTACGGCAATCATTTTAATATTGCTCATCCTGAATTAGATGTTGCAAATGAATCGATAACCAGGTCTGGATTTCTTCAACCAATTTATTCAATTACTGAGAAGCTTCGCGCCAAACGAGTAGACAGCAAAGTATTTTCTAAATTTGTACAGACCCTTCTGAGCATCTCAGCAAATAAAATCAGGGAGACGTTACCACCAGGAATTATCAAAGATGAAGGACTTATGTCAAAAGCGGAGGCACTTCATCACATACACACCCCTGGCTCTCACGAACAACTTGCGCAGGCTCAACATCGATTGAAATTTGAGGAATTGTTTTACATACAACTTCGCCTTTTAAAGATGAAGCTTGTTCGTCAGAACAAGTACAAAGGATTCATATTCCAAAACACAAGCCTTCTCAACAAATTTTATAAAGAGCACTTACCCTTTCCGTTGACTAACGCTCAAAAGAAAGTCATAAAAGAAATCTATCTGGATCTTAAGTCAGGAAAACAGATGAACCGGCTTTTACAGGGAGACGTTGGAAGCGGCAAGACAATCGTGAGCTTTATTTGTATGCTCGTAGTGTTGAGCGAGAATTCACAGTGTGCATTGATGGCACCGACTGAAATCTTAGCGCAGCAACATTATAAAAACCTCAAGGTGTATGCCGACAGCATGCAGATAACGATTGGACTACTGACGGGTTCCAGCAAGCGGTCTGAACGAGGTTCAATTCATAAAGCTTTGGCTGACGGTAGCCTGAACATCCTTGTGGGAACTCACGCTCTGTTAGAGGAAGAAGTTCAGTTTAAGCGCCTTGGCCTTTCCATTATTGACGAGCAGCATCGTTTCGGTGTCGCTCAGAGATCAAAGCTATGGCAAAAGAACAAGGATGCCTACCCTCACATATTGGTGATGACAGCAACACCCATTCCCCGGACGCTAGCCATGACGTTATATGGCGACCTTGACATTTCGGTGATAGACGAGTTGCCTATAGGGAGAAAACCAATAAAGACCATCCATAAATACGACGCACACAGGCTTCAACTCAATCAGTTCCTCAGAGACCAACTCAATATTGGACGACAGATTTATTGCGTATATCCTTTAATAGACGAATCTGAAAAGCTCGATCTTAAGCACCTCATGGATGGTTATGAAAGTATTGTAAGAGCGTTTCCCGATGTGCCAATTGGTATTATCCACGGTAAAATGAAGTCGGACGCCAAGCGTTATGAGATGAAACGATTTGCAAGCGGCGAGACGAAGATTATGGTGGCCACCACGGTTATCGAAGTCGGTGTCGATGTTCCCAACGCGACTGTAATGGTTATTGAAAATGCTGAACGATTTGGTTTGTCTCAACTCCATCAGCTTAGGGGTCGTGTGGGTCGCGGCGCCGATCAATCATATTGCATTCTTATGACTGATTATAAACTTGGCTCTGACTCCAAGCAACGGATTGAAACAATGGTCAGAACAAATAATGGTTTTGAAATTGCCGAAACCGATCTCAAGCTGAGAGGTCCGGGTGATCTTTTAGGGACTCAACAAAGTGGAGTTCTCGACCTTCTAATTGCTGACCTTGGTAAAGACGGGAAAGTGTTGCAACGCGCACGTCAAAGAGCAATGCAAGTGTTAACTAGCGATCCTGAATTGACCGCTCCTGAAAACGTTGTCATTAGGGTGCAGGTGGAATCAATGCGCAAAACAGCGATAAATTGGAGCAGGATCAGTTAACACTCACATTCGTAGTTATTTGTTAATTTCACTGTTCAACACGATGAGTCAGACAAAGATAGTTGTATTGTTCGCTGCTCTTATACTACTCTCCGGCTGCAACGGTTCGGACGAGAGCGTGTCTGACAATCCAGCTGCAAAAGGTTTCAACGTGGCCAATTCTGACCCTGCCGCTGTTGAACTTGCCGATAGTGTTATGGTTGCAATGGGTGGTTGGAAAAACTGGAGGGATACTCGTTACATTTCATGGAATTCTTTCGGGCTGCGCAATCTGATATGGGATAAACAGAAGAAGCTTGTGCGGATCGAATCATTACGAGATTCAATTACATATATCGTTGATTTGGATGAAGGCTCTGGGAAAGTTTGGGTGAAAGGGAGGCCGATTGATCAACCTGATTCATTAAACAGGATGCTGCGAAAAGCGAAGAGGTTATGGGTCAATGATTCTTATTGGCTGGTAATGCCGTTCAAGCTAAAAGACAACGGCGTGACTTTGAAGTATCTTGGAGAAGATACGCTAATGAACGGCGACCGCTGTAACTTGCTACAGCTGACCTTTCAGGAGCTTGGGGATGCACCACAAAGTAAATATCTTGTCTATGTCGATTTAAAGGACAACCTGGTTAAACAGTGGGCGTATTTTAAGAATACAACTCAAGAGTCAGCAAGCTTTTTAAGACCCTGGGATAACTACAAGAGATATGGAAAGATTCTACTTTCAGCAGACCGATCCGACAGGAGCGGGCCACGAAATGTTTCTGTAGCCCAAACGTTAAATCAAAAACTTTTTACAGATTTGAGATAGCAGAGTAACAGAACAAACTATTTTTTGATCGAATATAAAGTAAACTATTAGTAACCCATGACCCGTCCTGATCTAACATCAATTCCTGAATTTTATAAGCGTTATGTAGAGCATGTTAAGAATTATGATCTTGTTGACGCCTTCAATATTTCGCTAAAGGCTACAATGGAATTAATTAAATCCATACCCGAAGAAAGGGGTGAACACCGATATGCTCCTGGAAAGTGGAGTATTAAGGAGTTACTATGTCACATGATTGACACTGAGCGTATCATGTCATACCGGGCGCTTCGTTTTGCGCGCAACGACAAAACTCCGCTTCACGGCTTCGAGGAAAACGACTATGCACCAGAAGCAAACGCGGGAAGCCGAACACTTGCATCCATTGCAGAGGAGATGTCAAGGCTGCGATTGACAACAGTTGATATGTTTGCAAGCTTTTCTCCAGACATGCTGATGCGAAAGGGACTTGCAAACAATGTAGAATTTTCGGTGCTCACGATTGGATACATTATTCCGGGGCATGAATCTCATCATCGGAATATTTTAAAGGAGCGCTACCTGGCAAATTGATGAAGAATTTAATCGCGATCTTCATTGCAATTATACTGTGCTGGTCTTGCTCTCCGATTTCGAAACGATCCCTCACTAAGACCTTTCGGAAAACGGATCAGGAATTTCAGGACCACACAGGATTTGCTTTATACGATCTTGAAAAGAAGCGTTCAATATTTGATTACAAATCCAGCCATTATTTCACGCCAGCCTCCAATACAAAGATCTTTACGTTATTTTCAAGCCTCGCACTCCTTGGTGATTCAATACCGGGCTTAAGATATGTCGAAGAGAAGGACTCTTTGATTTTTTGGGGAACAGGTGATCCATCATTCCTGTACAAAGAAGTTTATAACAACGGACGCATTTTCAATTTTCTCAAGTCGGTAGGAAAACAATTGTACTACTCAGATCACAATTATCAGACTACTAACTTTGGTCCAGGCTGGGCGTGGGACGATTACAACGACTACTATTCAGCAGAGCGATCACCATTTCCTGTCTACGGAAATCTGCTATCCTTCCGTTCTGATCCGAAGGTAAAAGTAGAACCACGGTATTTTAAGAATTACGTTAAGGTTGGTCAACGTGAAGCGAAAGCAAAATTGATCAGGCGACAAGAAGCAAATGAATTTACCTATCATCCGGGTTTTGTTAACAAAGGTTTCAAGGCCGATGTACCGTTTAAAGTGGCAAGCGAACTTACGGCCAACCTTCTTTCTGATACCTTAAAAAGGATGGTTCGACTTATTCAGAAACCTATTCCAAAAAAAGCTGCTACGATATATAGCGTGCCCGTTGACAGCCTTTATAAAGTAATGATGGAAGACAGCGATAATTTCATTGCCGAGCAATTGTTATTGATCTGCAGTCAGCATATAAGCGACACATTAAAACCCGAAATAGCAATCGATTTTATCACAAAAAATTTTCTTCACGACTTACGCGATGAACCGCAGTGGGTGGATGGATCAGGACTATCACGATATAACCTATTCACACCTCGTTCGATCGTTCAACTGTGGGAAAAAATTTACTACAGACTGCCGCGTGAACGACTTTTTAAGCTTTTGGCGACTGGAGGACGCTCTGGGACGATAAAACGTTGGTACAGCGCTGATCCCCCCTTTATATTTGGAAAGACCGGATCGTTGAGCAACAACCATTGTTTGAGCGGCTATCTCGTAACAAAAAAGGGAAAGACTCTTATCTTTTCCTTTATGAATAACAACTTCACAAGTTCTGTGAATGAAATTCGACAGAACATGGACAAGATTTTAAGGCTGATCTATGAAAGGTATTAATATTTTTTTGGCTGCGATTTTTTCTCTGCTGGCAGGCAGTTCACACGCCCAATCGCCATCACGTGACAGCCTTGACATTAAAATCGGTCAGATGCTTCTTATCGGCTTCCCCGGCCCCGCTGTTGACAAGAAAGTGCTTGAGGAAGTGCGCGCTGGAAAAGTAGGTTCCATAATTATTTTTGAGAAAAATATTCCCGCGACAAATTCTTTTGTTGCGCTTAAAAAAATCATTTGGACGTATCAGCAGGCTGCACCTATTCCGCTTTTTGTGAGTATTGATCAGGAAGGTGGTAGAGTTAATCGGCTGAAAGACAAATATGGTTTTCCCAGGTCAATAACTGCAGCTGCTATGGGTAAGTCACCAACCCTCGACTCCGTGCGTTTTTATGCCGATGCTACAGCCTCCACGTTGGCAGGCCTGGGGATCAACATGAACTTTGGTCCTGTAGTTGATCTTGCTTCGAACCCAAACAATCCTATCATTGCAAAATATGGTAGGGCTTTTTCCGCTAATGAAGACTCGGTTAGTTTGATGGCAAAAGAATTTATCAAGCAACATCACAGATACAATGTACTTACATCCCTGAAGCATTTCCCTGGACACGGTAGTTCAAAAGATGATACACATCTTGGCATTGCTGATGTCACGAATACGTGGGAGCCACGAGAACTAACACCATACAAAACACTGATCGATTCTGGCTATGCGGATGCTATCATGACATCGCATATCGTGAACAAAAAATTAGACAAGAAGGGACGCCCAGGAACACTGTCAGCGAGTGTACTCGACAGTATTTTGCGTAAGCAAATGAATTTTAATGGTGTTGTCTTTACAGATGACATGCAGATGCATGCAATTACGAAACACTATGGCCTGGAGGAGGCGATCAAACTGGCCATTTTAGGTGGAGTTGACATCATGACTTTCTCAAATAATATTCAAGGAAGTGACCAACGCACCGTTGACAAAGTGCATTCTGTAGTAAAGGATTTTGTAAAGCGCGGTATCATCAGCGAAAAGCGAATCGATGAAAGCTTCCGACGGATAATGAAGCTGAAAGAACGCCTAAATAATGATGATCAGAGCGTCTACTATCAGCAAGCCCTTGAACAATCCAATCTCGAAGTGGAAAAACTAAAACGTGAAGTTGAATCACTTAAGCAAGCACCGCCAAAGGTCGAGGAGAAAATTGTAGTTGAAGAGGAGCCGTCAAACAAAAAGAAAAAGAACAAGAGAAAGAACTAGGGGGTTTTGTTCTTTCGATTAGGCTTTAGATTTTCCTCAAACAGTTTTAGTATTCTCTTGTATTCATCAGTCCAGCTGCTTGGTTCAGCAAACCCGTGATCTTCCATAGGATAAACTGCGAGTTCCCAATTTTCTTTGCCGAGTTCTATCAATCGCTGCGACAGTCGTACAACATCCTGAAAATGTACATTGGTATCAACCATTCCATGGCAGATAAGGAGCGCTCCTTTAAGACCATCTGCGTAATAAATTGGGGAACTCTTTGCATATGCGAGGCTATCGCGGTACGGCACATTTAAAATACAACCGGTGTATTCATGATTGTAGTGCGCCCAATCTGTTACCGGGCGCAAAGCAGCTCCGGCAGCAAAAACATCAGGAGCGGTAAACATAGCCATCAATGTGATAAATCCGCCATAGGATCCGCCATAGATACCAATCCGTCCAGGGTCAATTCCATACTCATCAACAAGTAATTTTGCTGCATCAAGGTTATCGGTAAGGTCTTTGCCTCCCATATTCCGATATATACCCGTGCGCCAATCCCGGCCATAGCCAGCACTCGCGCGGTAGTCAATATCAATTATGGTATAACCTTTATCTGCGAGTAAATTGTGAAACATATATTCCTTGTAATAATTGCTCCACCACTTATGAGCGTTTTGTAAATAACCCGCGCCATGAACGAAAATCACTGCAGCACCATTGGGCTGTTCAGGACGGTAGAGGCGAGCGTATACAGATGCACTGTCACGCGCCTTAAACGTTATGATTTCAGGTTCGCGCCAAGGATACGATTTAAATTCCTCAGTAAGAGAATTCGTTATTTGTTTTGGCTTGGCCCCTGGTTTATTATCCATAATGAATAACTCCCACGGCTTGTTGGAATAAGAATATCGAAACGCAATTGTTTTTTCATCGGGAGAAATTTCTACCTCGTGCGCTCCAGTTGCTGTGGTTAGTCGCTCTGCTTTGCCGCCACCAACGGGTAGCCTATACAAATGTTTCTCGCCGGGGTGAACCTCATTCGTAATGATATAGAAATAGTTTTTGCTTTTGGAGACCTTTACCTGCTGAACTTCATAATTTCCCTGAGTAAGAGCTTCCTTCTTTTTGGAAGTAACATCGATGGTGTATAAGTGCGAATACCCAGTTTCTTCTGAGGTAAACCAAATTCGCTTGTTGTCATTCAACCACCCAATCGGTGAAACTTCACCAAATCCTTTAGTGGTCGGTCCACCAACCCAGGCATCATCGTGCTGACGATCGAGCAACGAAAGCGTCTGCGTGTGAGGATCTAAAAGCATGATCCAGCAGTCCTTAAAATCCAATGAACGGATAACTACTGCGCAATACTTTCCATCATCCGACCAGCTGATGGCAGAGAAATTTATAGGGCGAGGTTCTGTTTTGGTTGAGCGTTTGTTTGGATAATCCTTCTCATATTCCGGTACATCGTTAATGCCCGGAATATTTTCAGTGGCTACCCTTAGAACGGTATCTCTAGCTATGTCATAGATAAAAAGTTCGTTCGACACGAGAGCTTCACCCACCTTGGTTCGCGACGGAATATCTTCAGTGTAACCTGATACGGTAACATAATTGGGGACGATAGTTTTTTTCGGGTTTGCACTTTTGGAGACTTCGTACAAAACAAACTGGCCGTCAGGACTAACCTGCACCATGTCGAGGGCTTTGTGATTGAGATAAATGACCTTCGGCTTCTTAAATTGTTCTGCCTGTTTGTTCTTCTTTTTCAGTTCATGGCGAGTAGTTCGCTCCTTTAAGACCTCAAAATGGGCAAGCTGATCCTCTTTCAACCATTTTTCTTGCTCAGAGGAATCGTCGGATTTTCTCGAACCCTTTTGAAACTGCGTAATCTGCGCAAATTTTCCACCTTCCAGGTCCCAGCTATAAGCATCGTGCCCTATGGTAAAGATTACCCTCTTGCCGTCACCCGAGAAGTAAGGCCCATATTCTTTCGCAACGGTCTGAGTGATCTGTGAAACCTTTCCGGAAGGAACATCATACAAAAAGATATCACCGTGCTTTTCATAGGTCATTTTGGTGTTATCCCTGTTGTAGCAGCCATATCGGGCGGGCAGGTTTCTTCGTTCCTCTACGGTGAGCTTGTGCGGCACCGGGTTGCGCAATGTTATCGAATAAAGCGAATCGGACTGGGCAGATTCCGGATTCCAATAAAAATTGACTGTTTTACTATCCGGCGACCAAAAAACGTTATTTGGAGCGATACCAATCCATTTTGGATGCCGCATGATCTTTTCCACTGTAAGCTCACTTGAAGATTGTGCATTTACGAAAGTGGGGAACAACAATAAGATCAGGCACCAACGAATCATGAATAGATAGAATTGAAGGCAAGATAAACTAAAAGAAAGAATCCGCTAAAAGAGCAGATGCTTAACGCACCTTTTATTACTCGGATGGCTTAATACAAAAATGCCCGGCAGCGGGCATTTATACTTTCGAAAAGGAAAAAGGCGCTTTAGTAATCCAACTTCATGAGGTAGTCAAAATCATATTTCATGCTCTCAAGCGCTGTGCTTGCATATTCTTCCTGCTCTACAAAAATGTGTTTCACGCCGGATTTGTCGGCATTCCGAAGCATTTCGATAATTTGAACCTCTCCTTTCCCAAATTCCGTGCTTTCCTTCTTTTTCCCGTCCATATCCTTCAAATGCCACAAAGGGAAGCGGCCGGGGTATTTATTAAAATAGGCCAGGGGGTCGTGGCCTGAAATGATTACCCATCCAAGGTCCAGTTCCATGGTTACTAATTTGGGGTCGGTATTGTCCAGCAGGACGTCATACAGCACTTGTCCGTTTTCTTTTTCAAACTCATATTCGTGATTGTGATAGCCGAAAATGAGGTTTGATTTCTTGCAATCTTCAGCCGCTTTTGTAAAGATTTCTGCCACCTTTTTATAGTTGTCGACAGTCTGGCCGTTTGACGGCAAGGATGAGCACACAAGATAACTTTGGCCCGCTTCAGCCGCATAGTCAATAGACCGTTGGAAATCCTTATCAATATGCACGTGGCCGCTTTTCACGGCCATGCCCAGATCGCCAGCAATTTTTTTAATTTCCTTGGGTTGAAGGCCATAATAGTTTCCCTTTTCACTGCGCGCAGATTCAAGCTCTTTGTAGCCTATTTTGGCAAGCGCCTTCAGTGTTCCCACGGCGTCTGCAAGCATTTCTTTGCGCACGCTATAAAGTTGAATGCCGACATTTTTTACCTTCTTCGCACTTGCCAGGGTGGGTAAGAACATTGCGCCCGCAGCTAGCCCACTAGTTATTTTAAGAAAATCGCGTCTTGTTTTCATGTTAAGGTTAGTTTAGACCGCACATCATTTGTGCAGAAAATTTATCATCATCCGAAAAATAGCACTTTTGAATCCATGTAGGTATGAAATATTACCGGTGGAAATAGCACGAGATAGGGAGCTATTTTCTGGGCATATTCATGTAGTCAAGCGTGACATTTAGCATAGCCTTTAGACCAACAAGCATGCCGCGTTCGTCGATCATAAAGTCCGGAGTATGGTGCGCTGGAACAGTATTAGGATCCTGCTCAGGCATCATTGCACCAACAAAAAAGAAGAGGCCCGGCACTTTTTGTTGAAAGAAAGCGAAATCCTCAGCACCAGTAACGGCATTAATGCGCATAACATTTTCCTTACCTGCGGCCTTTTCAAGACTTGCTACCATTTTTTCGGTGAGTGCGGGGTCGTTATACGTGACTGGCGTCTTATTTTCGATTGTTACTTCGGCAATTGCACCTCCACTCTCTGCTATTTTGGTAGCTGTCAGTTTGATTTTTTCATGGATCTTCTTTTGCATATCCTCGTCAAGGGTACGTATGGTGCCTCCCATAACAGCCATTTCAGGAATAATATTTTCGCGGATTCCAGCATTAATTCGTCCTACGCTTATAACCGCAGCTTCCTTAGTTAATTCGGTTTGTCGACTCACAATTGTTTGAAGACCGTTTATTATTTGAGCTGAGATCGCGATCGGATCCACTCCCATCCATGGGGCAGCACCATGACTTTGCTTGCCCTTCACCTTGATTGTGAACCAGTCAGACGCTGCCATCATTCCAGCGGGTCGATAGGTAATTCTGCCAAGCGGGCTGATCGATTGGATATGCATTCCAAAGATGACATCCACTTTAGGATTTTCGAGAGCCCCTTCTCTTACCATCAATCCAGCCCCGCCCTCTTCACCCGCAGGAGGACCTTCTTCGGCAGGTTGAAAAATAAACTTTACAGTCCCTTTTAACGACTCCTTGTTCTTTGACAAGATCTCCGCGACGGCCATAAGAATTGCTACGTGCGAATCATGACCGCAGGCATGCATCACACCAGTTTCCTGATCGTTAAAAATTGCCTTTTCCTTCGATGCGAAGGGGAGGGAATTTCGTTCAGTAACTGGCAATGCGTCCATGTCCGCTCTAAGCGCGATCACCGGCCCTGGCTTTCCGGATTTCAGCAATCCAATCACACCCGTTTTAGCTATGCCGGTTTGGACTTCTATGCCCAGCTTTTTCAGATGCTCGGCGACCAATGCTGCAGTTTTAACTTCGCGGTTTGAAAGCTCGGGATACTGATGAAAATGTCTTCGCCATTCAATGACTTTGGGTTCCATTTCTTTCGCCTGCTGCTCAATCTTTGCTTGTAATTTAGAACTGGTTTGCGCGCTGGCGCCAGCTGCAATGAATATGCCCGTGATGGTGAAAAGGAGTTTCCTCATAATCTATTGGTTCATGTACGAAACAAGGTAAAAATTTACTGTTGTCGACCAAAGCCGATGATAAAATTGCAGTGGAAATTCGAGGGCTTTAATTAGCTGATTATCCGAATAAAACGAGCAATGCTGGATTTTTTATTGGCATCCAAAATGATTAGCCCGAATTTTCGTTTTTTTACGTTGTTTACTCAGTTCAATGTTCAAGCGTAGTCTCATTATCTGTCTTTTACTTTTCGTATCCAGGCATTTGGCCGCACAGCCGGTGATGTCAGAGAAGGAGAGGATAGATCAATTAAATCTCCAGGGTGGACTGCCTGCAAAACTTCTTAGCACAAGAACGGCTGGATTCTTCCATCACACAATTTCCAATAAAGAGTTGAACGAAGTGCAATTGGCATTTCAAAAAGCTGGAATCGATGCAATTATTTATTTTGAACTTGACAAGCCGTTCGCCAGTAAAGATATCACGAGAGCTTTTAGTGACTACCTCATCAAGCGTGAAATAACTAACCTGGTTTTTATTGAGAAAGGAGATGAAGGGTACAGGATCACAATCACTTTATATTCAGGGAAGGAGGATATTATAACCCCGGGTCAATCGGCATGGTCAACATCACACCGTGTTCTAACGGAGGCTCTAAAGACATTAGGCAGAACTGCCTCCAGTGGACAAAAGAAAGAAAACCTATTGATCAATGATGCTCCGGAAACCGATGCCGTAATCAATCCAATATTAGGCAAGCGAAACGAATTCTATGCGACGGATTTAACAGTAGACCTTCTGGCCGTTCCGAAAACTGGCGACGAGGCGATTGATCGGGAGTTGGAAGAAATTTTCAATAACCACTATCCGCGCAAATTCAAGATGTCAGAACCAGGAATTGCAGAGAAGGAACTACGAAGACAAGGCCACCTTTATGTTATGGCTTTTGTGCACACTCGAGGTACAGTAGCCAGAGAGTTGCTTGGATATGATATGAGTAAGTCTGAAAGCGCGTTTTTGTCTGTTACATATTCTGATGGACAGCAACAGCTAAAAAATATTCCTGGAAACACACCTGTTTTCAAGTTCTATTTCAAGCACATTGATTCAGGAAATGTTTTCCTGGGCACGAAGTGGGATGCAGATCTTACGTGGCAACAAGCGTTGATCAACCATATCGTGGGTATGAAAACCGAATTGCGTCTCAATTGAGACTTTCCCATCGACATCAATAAAATTTATTTCTTTTAAATCGCTGCTGACATAGTGGTGTCACTGTGCCTGGTTTAATTGCTCTATCAATCATCTTTCGTACTATGAGCGAGCAACTAAAATACATGTACAATCCGCAATTTTTTGAAACCTTGTGTCCGGTGATAAAAAAAGTTATCCCGGATTTTGGTGAACGACGTTTTGTGTACGCTGTCTTTGACAAAGTCTGGCCCGATCTTGAACTCAAGCAGCGTACCCGTCACGTGACAAAAGCTTTTGGAGCCTGTCTTCCGAATGACTATCCCAAAGCAATAGAACACGTCGTGTATATATGCAAACTTTTGCAGGAACAGAATCATACTCGTTCAAAATATCCGTTTATTTTTCTTCCGGATTATATCGAACAGTATGGGCTTGATCATTTCGACCTGTCAATGCGTGCAATTGAAGAAAGCACAAAATTGATAAGCGCAGAATTCGCAATACGTCCGTTCATTGAGAAGTACCCGGCACAAACAATGGCCGTTATGTTAAAGTGGTCGAAGCATCCGCACGCGGCCGTAAGAAGGCTTTCGTCTGAAGGATGCAGACCACGGTTGCCCTGGGGCATGGGTCTTCCGTTTCTGAAAAAGGATCCTTCACCAATTCTGCCTATCCTTGAGAATCTCAAAAATGATCCGTCTGATTCAGTAAGGAGGAGCGTTGCAAACAACCTTAACGATATTGCAAAGGATTACCCTGACATCGCTCTTCAAATTGCTAAGGAATGGAAAGGAATAAGTCCGGAGACCGATTGGATCATTAAACATGGGTGCCGTACGCTTTTAAAGCGTGGTCATGCAACCGCCCTGCGCTTGCACGGACTTAATCCCAAAGCTAAGGGAGAAATCAAGAAGCTGCGGATTACTGATAAGGTAGTTATTGGAAATGATCTCAACTTTGAGTTTGAGTTCGCGAGCAAAGAGAAGACAGCATGCGTGTTTCGGTTGGATTATATGATAGAATATGTCACGCGGACCGGAAGCATTTCTAAGAAAATCTTCAGGATTACGGAGGATAGCTTTGAACCCGGAAAATCGATTCTCTTTAAGCGAAAAAAATCTTTTGCGGACTATTCTACCCGAGTGCATTTCAAGGGAATTCACCGGTTAAGAATTATGGCTAATGGTGTTGAACTGGCAACTACCGGTTTTAACGTTCAATAGTGAAATTCCTGGTATTGTTAATACGGAGCGCTGAACACGATATTTATTTTAGTGTAATAAAGTGTGGTGATGCCTTCAAAGCCTGAGTCAGTTCCGACCAGTAACCAGATCTCTCCCTTGCTATTGGTTTGTGCCATAAACACCGGTGCTGCTGAATAAGCAATGTTGCTTCTTGAAATAATTGTATAGTCCGTGGTATTTCCGGGTGTTGCAATGTCACCAAGCACAATTGCATGTTGACCGGGCGTGCTTTGATTTCCTTTGTCCACGTTCAACTCCCACCGACCATTCTGTAAAACTTTGGCAGGCTCAATAGTGCTCGCTCCCGCCTTCAAAAATACACTTCCTCCGGGCGAGCCGCCTGCACCCACTGAACCCTGCGGTGCGTTTGAAGCAAGTTCGACCTCAAAAACTAAGGTATAAGTTGTATTCGGAACCAGGCCGGTGATTTTTCGCTTGATAAACATGAATAAGTCGTCGCTGTGGTTATTACCCGAAAGCATAATCGACTTTTTGCCACCCAGATTTTGCGGAAGGGAGGTGTAAGCAAACTTCAACTCATAAAAAGCTGAATCATCCTCGCCCGCCGGAAGATCTACAAAATCGCCATGCCAGTCATTCTGCGACTCGCTAAAATCAAAGGAAGCCGTAAAAACGTCAACAGATGGGTCGTCATCAATGGAGCATCCGAACAGCAGCACTAAAAATATGAATGTTATATTCTTAAAAGGCATAATCTATCAAACTACGATCTATAGACACGGAAGGATCCATAATGGTTGGACGAGAAGTGTTTCAGGTTGACTGAGGGGCATTAACCAGGCCTTGCGCTGCAGAACCCAACAAAGGTTAACATATCGTTAACGAAATTCTCATAAACCAATGTTGTAGACGTGCAATCGATTGCCTCTTGTTTCTGGAAAAAGAGAACACTTTGTAGAATAATAGGTGTCACAGTTTCGTCCAAACCAATAGAACCTCTTTTTTAAACTTTCGTTCACTAGAAAAAACTCTGAATGACCTACTCTACAAATAGTGATAAATTCCCCTTCTCTACGGTGCTTAATCTCAGGCTGCTGATAGAGTATTGGGAAAATGCCGTACGGGGGGGCAAAGTACCCGGCTTTGGTCAGGATCTTCTGAAAGCAATTGATGGAGCACCGGAATTAAGACAGCCTATCCACGACTCATCTATTCTTGAAAAACACAGACCTTTAATAAGATTCTTACTGACAGCTGTAATTCCGCCGGCTAATGAGGACACCGAAATTGCAGCTGCAATGTTTCCCTTTGAATTCAAGGCACTGCACGCTACCCGCGCTTTTGAACAGCGTCTGCGGCTGGAAGATATCGCGAGTTGCGTTACCGTAAATTTGCCAGACAATCGCATGATATTGGGAAAGGCCGTAAAAGCATACCTTTTAATACTTCAAAAATTCTATGATTTAAAGTCTGGCGTTGAAAAACCGATTCATTTTACGGTTAGGAATTCGGTTACCGGGCTGGATAAAGTATACCGCGTTGAAATCAACCATCAATTTTGCGAAATCATTGCAAAAGGGAAGATCAAGCCAATTGAGAAACACGTCCTGAAATTTTTGACGGAGAAAATGTATGACCTCGATCTTTGGATGCAGTACATCAAGCCTGAGGATTTTGAGTTTCAGGGCTTCATGGTAATGCGCCTGGTTGATGTCACCGAACAAGAAATGTTATCTTCAATCAAATACGATTTGCTTAAGAAAAACGCGGTTGAGGAGGAAGAGAGTTTTGCAACGATTCAGCAAAAATTAAGATCACTGTTTGGTATTGAAGAAATTAAATTAGGTCTTGCGTATTGCGATAGTTCCAGTAACCTGATCGTTACAAATTCGGCTTCCGACGGTTGGCGAAGCCTGGTAGATCAGCCTGTCTCTTCTTCTCCATGCAATGATTTTTCGGGTTCGGTCTACGAGCGAAGCTGGACAGAAAAGCGCTATATAACAGTTGAAAATCTTAGCGAGTATCCCTACCGTTCCAAAATAGAAAAGACGCTGCTGGAAAACGGCATCAAAAATATATTGCTTGCCCCGCTCGTGGATGGTGAGGAAACGATAGGTATGCTGGAATTGGCTACGTCTACACCTGGTAAGTTGAATGCTGTCAGTGCGCACAAAGTTGAAACTGTGTTACCCATGTTCACGGCAGCGGTAAAAAGAGTGAAGGAGGAGATGGCCACTGAAGTGCGCGCAATCATTCAGGAGGAAGCCACCGCTATCCACCCTAGTGTTCAGTGGAGATTCTTCGAAGCTGGTATGAACCTGTTGAACCAGCGAAGAAGCAATCCGCGGGCTTCCATGGAGGAAATTGTCTTTAAGGACGTTTACCCGTTATATGGAATGGCCGATGTGCGCAACTCTTCCATCGAACGAAATCTTGCCATCCAAAAAGACCTTCAGGAAAACCTTGAATTGGGGAAAGAATTGTTGAAGAAAATTTATGCTGACCAGCGGTTTCCATTGGTAGAAGAAGTAATGTACAAGATTGATGAACAGTTGAAAAAGATTTCGCGCGGTCTGGCTTCGGGCGACGAAAGCAATGTACTTGAATTTCTGATGGAAGAGATTAAACCAGTTATTGAGCATTTCGAGACACATGAATCGCTTAAGATCCATATCGATGAATACAGGAGTCATCTTGATCCTCAGTTTGGTGTTGTATACAAGCGCCGGAAATCATTTGAACATAGTCTTGCTTTAATCAATCAAGCCGTTGCAGCACATCTTGACGAAGCCGAAGAGGAGGCTCAAAAAATGTTTCCACATTACTTCGAGAAGTATAAGACAGATGGGGTCGAGTTTACTTTATATGTTGGCAGTTCCCTGGTAAAGGGTCAGTCATTCGATGCTTTTTACCTCAAGAACTTTCACTTATGGCAGTTGCTCACGATGATAGGGGTGCATCATAAAATGGCTGCGCTCAAGCCATCGTTAGAAAACGATCTTGACTTAACGCAATTAATTCTCGTGCATGATCAGCCGATTTCGATTCGCTTTCGCGCCGATGAAAAACAATTCGATGTAGACGGCGCATATGATATCCGTTATGAGATCGTGAAGAAGAGAATAGATAAGGCATACATAAAAAATACAGGGGAACGATTGACCCAGCCGGGAAAAATTGCAATAGTCTACAATCAGACGAAGGTTGAGGAGGAATATAAGCGATACTTCAAATACCTGATGAGCAAAAAACTGGTAACGGGTAAACTCGAGGCCCTGGAGCTTGAAGAATTGCCTGGTGCAAATGGACTACGCGCACTGCGCATGCAAATCGCTCCGGGAATGAGCACTCAACTTGTTCCTCAAGGTTTCCTGCACGATATGGAAGAAGCATTGCAGCTCCGATAAGATAATAGTTGTTATCTTAGGTGTGCAATCCTTTATGCCGAAGATAACCTTTCTACTATTTCTTATCTTCCTTGTATGCTGCAAGGAGATTACGTTCAGGGAGGCCCAGCCAAAAGGGAAACCCGCGCTCAAAGAAATTCCACGAGAGCTGAGAGGCGAGTATCTCCTTGTAGACGACGACAACAATAGAGACACGCTGGTAGTAACCTCGAAGGGATACGTCATGCGGTCGGATTCGACAGAAGGAATTTTGGGCGACAGCCTGGTACTAAAGAAATTTAGGGGTTATTATTTTTTTAATGACAATGAAAATCCGGAGTGGCTCTTAAGGGTCATTAAGCGAGAAAAAAGCGGAGATCTTTCTTATTTGCTTATGGATCCCGGTGAAAAAACTTTTAATGAGTATCTCCTTGATCTAAACAAGGAGATCAAAATTGATTCCAGTGAAATTGATGGTAAAAAATTATATCAGATCGATCCTTCACCCAGACAGTTATATTCACTTATACAGAAGGGATTTTTCAGAAAGTCGCTGACTTTAAAAAAGCTGAAATAAATTCTTCCGCTGCAAAAGCGAAATATTGGGGTTATTCCGATGACTCGAGCTCAAGAATCAGTTTTTTTCGCTTCCTGGCCGAAAAGTACCCGTGAGTAAACATTACCGGCATGTATAACATGTAGCTGAATCCGGAAACGAACCCAACGTGACGCGTGTCTTTAAGAATAATGGCCAGCAAAAGCGACAACGTAGGTATAGAGGCCATCAGAAGATTCGTACGTATGCTTATTCGTGTATCAAATTCTTCGAGACGGTTTAGCTCAAGTTGTTCAGATTTTTGCAAGGCATGGCGATACATCAACGCCAGCACCAAAAACACGGAAGCAAATCCAACCCCGTAAATGATCATCAATAAAGCTGTATCACTGGCGCTGCGAAACATCGGAGAAAGGTTTTCAGCGAGGTCAGGCTGATCCAGTATGAGTGAGAGTGGGTACAGCGTTAGCATGCGCCACAAAAACTTTAAGGGATACACGTAAAACAGTAGTATGATCAGAAAAGTGGTATTTAGAAAAACTATTTTCGCGTCACGAATACCATATCTGTAGAAAAACGCAACGTGCTCCCACCAGATCAGAACAATAAGTACGATGCAAATGGTAAAGGGAATGAGCTCCCAAACAAACTGCTTTATTTCATTGAAGGTAGTCGGTGCAGTCGTTGATATCAGGAGCAACGTGATGGCTAGTGCAAACACGCCGTCGCTGAGATTCTCGAGGCGCCCAGGTTCCTTTCCGCGGTAGCGAAAATGGGCGACGGGCTTAATAAGCTGTTTGCCTAACGATTCGCGAATCATAGGTTTAGGGATATGAAGTAATTTACGCAAAAACGAAACTTCTCCAAACTTTGGACTGACCTGTCAATGATTTACACGCGGCAAGTCATTCGTCGGCAATAAATGGAGAGGATTGATCGTGAAGGCGAATTGCTTTGCGGGATAACACCAGAATGATAATCAGAGATACTCCAGCGCCGACCCATAGCCCAGGTATATAGGAAATAAAAAGAAAATAGTCGTATGCGCCGTGGAATGCCGTAGCTGTTAAAAGCGATACAATCGTAAAGTATAGTATTTTCCTGTGTGTAAATTTTGCCTTACCTAGAAAGTAGCCCATGATGATGGCAAACGTGGCGTGCGCTGGAACAGCCGTAAACATTCGCATGATCCCGGCAGTAAACCCATATTGATATACATAGATCACATTCTCAAGCGTTGCAAAACCCATCCCAACCATAACGGCGTATACTATTCCATCGTAGGGCTCATTGAAATTCTTATTGTAGAATAGAACGAACCTGACGAAAAAGAACTTGCTGAATTCTTCGATAAGGGCAACTTTAAAAAAGGCGTTGACAAATTGATGAACGACGTCGTTCGCTTTTGTGAGGATTAATGCATTTACTGGAAAGCTTATTAATAAGGTAAGCATGGTGCTCACGCCACCATACAAGAAACTGATGACGAGCAGACCCAGCGGTTCAGGCTCATGCCTGTCGCGAAGGTAGATATACAACATTACTGCCGTAGTTGGCGCAAGAGCTAACGCAAGAATGACGAAAGTATTCATTACGGGAATTTGACGATTCGAATTTATAACATAATCGCCACGATCCCATCGGCTAATTATTCAATTACTTCTTCGACTTCTGCCATCTTCGCATCCGTATATTTTCCCATTGTCGCGAATACTATTTTCCCATTTGGATCGAGCACAAAAAAATAGGGAACATCTTTCTTATCAAATTCCAGCGATTCTTTATAGGTCTTTAATTCACCTTTATAAAACAAGACGTAAGGCAATAGTTGTGGATCTATATTCTTAATCGCTTTCCTTTTCGCCGTACCAGTAGCCGCAGCGTTAATTCCGGTGAACATCGGGACAAAGTATACGTTTACGTCGTAGGAAAATCCAGCCAGAAGACCTGTTGTTTTTTGTATAAATTTTTCGAAAACAGGTTGAAACCATGAATTCAATTCATCTTCGGATTTTTTTGAATACGCTAATCCTAGGAGCGTATATTTTCCTTTGGTGCTTTGTGGAAGCATAATCTTTTTGTCTTCGACGGTTTCAGCCTCCATATCAGGGAACATTTTACCCGTGACCTGCGCGTGCGCCGCGAGCGATAAGACTACGGCCAGCATTAGGAATGTAAGTTTTTTCATACAGGATGTTTATGCGTCTAAGTTACGAAAAACGATGCCAGAAATCGGATGCAATTGTAGATTCGCGGGACGTATGGCATCCATTACAGTTGAATAGCGTAATATAACTTCAATACGACAATAGCCCGAATTGAAAGCCAGTCGCATGAATGTCAAAGATCATTACCAAAACCACCTGGGCAACATCTATTCGTGGATGGCTGGTGATTTCAACGAATTGTTGCGAATGAACAGTCGCTTTTTTAGCGATAATCACATAGCCCCGCGCGTCAATGGGATTGCCTTCGATCTCGGATGCGCACATGGTCCGCAAAGTATTGCATTGGCAAAAGCAGGCTTCACAGTCCACGCCGTTGACTTCAACCGGCCCCTTCTCGCAGAACTCGAAGCCAGGGTATCCAATCTTAAGGTTCAAACAGTGGAAAACGATATACTTCACTTTTTGAATGAAGCCTCAGAAAAAGCGGAGCTTATCGTCTGCATGGGCGATACCCTAACGCATCTGGAAAGTCTTGCTGATGTTGCATCATTTGTAAAATCAATTTCTGATCATCTTATTCCTGGAGGAAAAGTGGTTGTTTCATTTCGCGACCTGACAACTGAGCTCAAAGCAGAAGATAGATTTATCGCTGTTCGAAGTGATGACAGCAGAATACTTACATGTTTCCTGGAATACTTTCCAGATTATGTCATGGTTCACGATCTTTTGTACGAAAAGACGGGTGGGGAATGGATTAAATCAATAAGTTCCTATCCCAAGCTACGGTTGTCGCCAAATATGATCGCCGATCATTTCGCCATTAATGGAATC
Organism: Bacteroidota bacterium; assembly: GCA_023412765.1. Lineage (GTDB taxonomy): Bacteria > Bacteroidota > Bacteroidia > Cytophagales > Cyclobacteriaceae > Chryseolinea. Next base: position 30,883 of record JAEZBX010000250.1, on the reverse strand, counting down.
AAAGTTATAAAAGAAGAATTTAACAGAGGTATGGTATACATGATCGGCTGCGTGTAGCCTAATCGGTAACCCATGTGACTTTTGATTCAACGGGTTTTCTATTCCCTTTTGGATTGTCAATTCTTGGCATGCCGAGGTGGAAGAACCCAATGAGTTTGTCGTCCTTTTCTAAACCAAAAAATTCTTTTGCTTCCTCAAAATACGTTATGCCACCTGTGCTTAGATATGCCCCTACGCCATACGCTGCGGCGGTTAAATACATATTCTGAACAGCGCAAAACACTGCACCAACTTCTTCAATTTCGGGTACTGATTTTTTAGGATCGCGTTTCATCCCGATTGAAATAATGTGAGAAGACTGCATGGGTTTGGTTATCAGATTCTGATAACGGTCTTCTTTAAATGTATTGTCTGCCTTTGTAACCTTCGTATAAATTTCCCCTTGAATTTGAGCCAATTTCGCCAGGCCTTTTCCGCTAAATACAATAAATCTCCACGGTTCAGTAAGTTTATGAGTTGGCGCCCAATTGGCATTTTTTAGGATCTGATGAACAATAGCGTCGTCGACCTGTTCCCCACTGTATTGTTGCTGGTATATTGACCTTCTGCTGGCGATTACCTCGTTAAGACTTTCCGGATTAAAATTCATTTTATCTTTGGTTTTGTTTGTCTGAAACTATCATTTTTTGATTATGAAAAGGTTCATTCTCATCGCGCTGGTCGTTTCCGCTTGCGCACCGGTATACGTACCGAATGCCAGAAACTCCCCGATGTTTACACAAGCTGGTGAATTTCAGGGATCAATACAATTTGGTAATGGCATAGACGCGCAAGGGGCTATTTCAGTAACAAATCATATTGGTCTGATGGGGAATTTCTCATACGCTGATAACAAAAGTCCTGACCCAGATGATATAGACGATTATCATCGCCATAAATTTTTTGAAGGCGGGATTGGGTATTATGAGAACGAAGGAAAATGGTGCTATGAGATTTTTGCCGGATATGGTAAGGGTGAAGGATCAAGTTATGATGACTATGACTTTTTCGATTACTCGAATGGCGACGAGATAATGGCGACTGGAAGGTTTGAGCGTTTTTTTATACAGCCTGCCTTCGGTCTCAATAAGAAGGTGATGAATGTATCATTCGTTCCACGGATATCATTGGTTGATTTTAAAGAGTTTTCGAGTGATCAATCGGTATCACCTTATATTGCCGACGACGATCCAAAAATATTTCTTGAACCTGCAGTTGTGGGAAGGGTCAACCTTGCAAAGAATCGGATGTTCTTTACTTTCCAAAGTGGATTTTCGATACCTGTAAGCAAGACGTATTACGAATACCGTCCATTCTACGTTTCCACGGGTATAGGCTTCAGGATTGGTGGAATGAAACCAGGTACTACATCCACCGAATAAGTACTATTTGGGAAACAGACTCGCGTCTATGTTAGGGATTACCTTCAACGCGTTTTTGTAGTAAACTTTCTTAAGGATTTCATCGGGCAAATCCATCCCATACATTCGCCAGAAGGCATGGTAACGCTTATGGTATGGGAAATACTCGTCTGCGGTTTCCAGAACGCGAAAATAGGTTTCATATTCGTCGGGCACCCATGAGTCTTTTCCAAACATAACACGGTCCTGGTATTTTGTAAAAAACTCTCGCGCTGCTCTCGGCTGGCGTCCTAATTCGGCAATGACAGCACCTATCTCTGTATACATGTTTGGATACTTGTCCATCAGTTCACCAAGTTTTTTTAAGTCACTCCCATACCAGCCAAGATGAGCATTGATAAATTTCGTTTTTGGATGCTTCTTAAAAATGTTATGCTGCTCAGCAATGATGGTTTCCCAGGACACCGGATCAGTATCGTGTCGCCGGCCTGGGTGAGTCTTTAGTTCCAACCATCGTTCATTGTTTTTATCAATGGGCTGCCAGAATTGTTTAGGGTCTGCCGCGTGTATTAAAACAGGAATGCCGAGTTCGCCGCATTTAGCCCAGATGGGATCTATTCGCGGATCGTCAATGCGAATCCGATTTCCATTCTTGTCTTTGTTGAACATACCCAGGCTCTTATAGATCTTTAAGCCGTTGGCGCCTTTCTTTACATCGTCTTCAAGTTGTTTGACCATTCGTGATTGCCATTCAGGATCGTCGATACCGCCAAAGTCGACGTTAGTAAAAATGATGAATCTTTTGGGAAAAGATTTTTTCACACTCTCCAAAGAATTTTCAAGGTGATCACTACTTCCTCTTCCACGACCGCTCAGGTTCACCATGACTGCCATATTCATCTTGTCCATCTCCGTAATCAGCCCCTCCAGGTTTTGAGATGACATAGAGAATTGATGATTGTGTACGTCGATGAATGGAAACTTGGCGCGTTTAACCCGATGCTCCGGCACAACGAGTGAGGAAGGCGGATCGTAGTCTTCAAAGTCCATCTTCATGTCGAGAGGTCTTTCCTGACCACAAGCATGTATCAGGCTTAGAAGGAAGAAACTGGCAACGAATATCTTTTTCATAGGATAAATGACCCTTTAAGATAAATGGTTTTTAAATCGCGTTGAACAAATTTTTCTAAGCGGGCAGTAAGTAGCTTTAATGGTGTGCCAGCCCGATCATTCGGACATACTGCTCGACGAGTAAACAAATACGTTGATTGAGCTCGCCCAAATTATTTATAACTTTACTGAAGATTTTTAGAGATGAAGACTTTCTCCTTTATTTTTTTGTTCCTCTCACTTGGTGTACTACAAGCCCAGGACAATCCTCTTAATGCGGCAAAATCTAAGATTGATGCAAAAGATTATAGTGGTGCGAATGCGGACCTGAAGAAAATCATCGATTCTTCACCTCGAGACAAGCAAGCCTATAACCTACGCGGGCTGGCGCGCATGGGTATGGAAGATTTTTACGGTGCTATCGGTGATTTCAATATTGCAATTGAGATCGATTCGACATTTGCAGACCCATGGAATAATCGAGGAGAAGCAAAGATGGCGCTGGGTGATGAGGAAGCTGCAATTCTTGACTTTAACAAGGCAACCAAATTCAATCCACAATTTGTCGTAGCATATACCAACCGTGGTCTCGCCAAATATAACCTTGATGACCTGCAAGGTGCCTATTTTGATTTTTCCAAGGCATTGGAACTGGGACCGCCTGATGCCGATAAATATTTCAATCGCGGTGTAACTAAGGCTGAGTTGGGTGAATTTGTAAGTGCCATAGATGATTACACCAAAGCACTTAGTCTTGAAACCAAGGACCCTAGCCTCTATAATTTTCGTGGTGTAGCTCAATATAATGTAGGAAATCTTGATCAGGCGATTGCTGATTACAACGAGGCCATTAAACTAAATCCAAAGGACGCACAGGTCTATGAGAACCGCGCCCTGGCGAAAGGTGCCAAAGAGGATTTCAAAGCAGCGCTGGAAGACTATGACAAAGCTATCGAGCTTAACCCACAAGAAGCCGAAACGTACAACCTTCGCGGTGTAACTAAATATAATCTGGACGATCACGACGGAGCTATCGCCGACTACACGAAGGCCATCGAACTGGATGCAACCAATCCAGTCTATTTTGACAATCGGGCTCTCAGTAAAACCGAAAAAGAAGATTATGCAGGCGCAGTTGAGGATTACACTATATCAATTGAATTATACCCCTCCGACCCCGAAACCTACTATCAACGCGCCTTGGTCAAGGTAACCATGAACAATAAGTACGACGCGTGCCTCGATTTCAGAAAAGCGGAGGAACTGGGCTCTGCTGAGGCCCGCGCCGAAATAAAGAAGAATTGCAAATAGTAGCCTGACCGGGCTAATCTTACTATTGCTTCTTAACCACTAAAGTGCTTGCTATAATGTCGTGGAGTCCCTGTTTCTTTTCAGTAAAGGCAGCAATAATATATCCCAGACCCATAATCATTCCTGAGAGGATCTTACAAAGATTTCGTACCAGGGCTTTGGCCAAATCTAGATTTTTGCCGTCCATATCAGTCACTTTCAAACCCAAGGCCAATTTCCCGACAGTTGCCTGATACTTCGATGATTCCATTAGGGCTCCATATAAGACTGCAATAACGGTACTCAACAGCAGAGCCGCGCCGGAGAATGCAGCAAAAGCACCCATTACGCCCATAGCCTCAGCGTCGGACATATTTTCGAAATCCTGGGCTCTCGATGCGAATGAAATTCCCATCAGTGAAAAAACAGGGACGAAGATGAAAGATTGAAGGGCATAGATAAGTACCGAATCAATTAAATAGGCTACAAAGCGGAGCCAAAAGCCAGCAAAAGTTGGATTCATAGTTTAAAGGTTTGGTTGGATTTATTAAATCTATGTTATTTAAATCAACGATCCAATTTTTTGCCAACGGATGAATCTCTTTCTTAACTTGTAAAGTTCTGATGCGACAATAAAATAACTTGCAGCTCACTACCATGAAGATACGGCTAACGCTATTTCTTACTATTGCTTGTTGCTGGGTTGTGCGGGGGCAAAAGCTTCTTTCTCCGGAAGAATTTCTTGGGTACCAACTTGGTGAACGATTTACACCGCATCATCGCATGCTAGACTATTTCAAACATGTGGACGCGGTAATGTCCAACGTAGAGGTTAAACAATATGGTGAGACATACGAACATCGTCCTCTAATCTATGCAGTGCTTACCTCGCAGGATAATTTTAGCCAATTGGAAAAAATTCGCACTGATAATCTGAAAAGAACCGGTTTGATGGATGGGTCACCCAGCGCTGAGAAAAAGGCAATTGTTTGGTTAAGCTATAATGTACATGGGAATGAAGCCAGCTCGACTGAAGCATCAATGCTAACGTTGTATTCTTTGGTCGACCCATCGAATACAAAATCGCAGGAGTGGTTGAAAAATACTGTCGTAGTCATTGATCCATGCATTAATCCCGACGGCCGCGACAGGTACGTAAATTTTTACAACCAATATTTGAACCAACCGGCTAACCGCGATATAGACGCCAAAGAACACCACGAGCCGTGGCCGGGGGGAAGAAGCAATCATTATTTGTTCGATCTTAATAGGGATTGGGCATGGGGAACCCAAGTGGAAACGCGGCAACGCCTTAAGATCTATCACGAATGGATGCCTCATGTCCATGTCGATTTCCATGAACAGGGTTACAATAGCCCATACTATTTTGCACCGGCCGCGGAACCGTTTCACGAAGTAATTACTCCGTGGCAGCGTGAATTCCAAACCATAATAGGGAAGAACAACGCAAAATACTTTGATGATCAAGGATGGTTGTACTTTACCAAGGAAATTTTTGACCTGTACTATCCCAGCTATGGTGATACCTACCCAACGTATAACGGTGCCGTTGGTATGACCTATGAACAGGGCGGCGGCGGGGCTGGCGGTCTCCGGATCAAGACAAAAGAAGGCGACGACCTGACACTTCGGGATCGCCTGATGCACCACTATACTTCAGGGTTGTCGACTGTGGAAATCACATCAGTAAATGCAACGCGTGTTGTGGAGGAATTCGAGAAATATTTTCGGGAGAGCGTCTCCAATCCACTATCAACGTATAAGGCATACGTTGTGAAGGCCGGCAATAACGCTGATAAAATTAAGCAGCTTATGAAGTGGATGGACCTTCATTCTATCAGCTACGGGCGGGCAGCTGCGTCCAGATCGTTAAGGGGTTTTGACTTTAAGAATCAAACCACCGGAAATTTCAGTCTGACTACTGAAGATCTTGTAATCAATATCTTTCAACCTAAATCCCGATTTATAACGACGGTGTTTGAACCACAATCGAAGCTGGTTGATTCTCTGACATACGATATCACTGCATGGAATATCATCTATTCGTATAATTTGGATGCCTACGCGGTGCAGGAGAAGATCAATATCATAGGAGAGTTTCAGCAAGCATCCCATGCAGCCTCGGCTAATCTCGAAAAGCCATACGCTTACATTTTCAATTATGAGACTATGAAAGATGTCGCATTCGTAGCAGAAGCAATGAATGAGGGGATTAAAGTAAGGGCCGCAGAGAAACCTTTTACCATTGGCACCACGAATTTCCGACCAGGCTCCATAATAATTACGCGAAGGAATAACGAAGGCATAACAAACTTTGACGAGAAAGTTAAAGGATTGGCGGGAAAGCATGGCCGGCAAATCTTCACTTCAGCCACCGGTTTTGTTAGCAAGGGCAAGGACGTAGGCGCAGCCGATGTCAAATATCTTAACCCTCCAAAAGTGGCGGTACTTTTCGGCAAAGAGACAAATTCACTTTCTGCGGGGGAAATCTGGCATTTTTTTGAAGAGCAAATTAAATATCCCATCACACAAATCGGTACCGACTATTTCAATGAGGTCGAATTGAAAAATTACGATTTGCTGATCATACCCGAAGGATCTTATAAAGTATTCGACGATGAACAATTTAACCGTGTGACTTCATGGGTAAGCGCTGGTGGAAAGTTGATAGTAATCGGAAGCGGATTAAATGTATTTGCCGAAAAGAAGGGCTATGCGCTGAAGGCTTACGGAACAGAAGCCAACAAAGCTGACGCGGAGAAAAAAGAAAAACTGCTGAAAGAAAAAGAAATTCTGAGACGCTACGAGGACACGGAGCGTAATGAAATTTCGAATACAATTACCGGGGCAATTTATAGGGTAACCCTGGATACTTCTCACCCATTGGCGTTCGGTATAAGCAACACGTATTATACTCTTAAGACTCGGGACAATCGTTATGCATATCTTGATAAAGGATGGAATGTTGGCATTATAAAAGGGGCTGCGAAACCTGTTCAGGGTTTTGCGGGTCAGCACGCAAACAGAAGAATGGACAACAGCCTTGTCTTCGGAGTAGAGGTAAAAGGTAGCGGTACGGTTGTTTACCTGGTTGACAATCCGTTGTTCAGAAGTTTTTGGGAAAGCGGAAAAATGATTTTTTCCAACGCAGTTTTTATGGTTGGTCAGTAGAGTCAATACCCTGGGAAGTCAAATCAATTTGTCGTCATCGTAATCGGCGGTTACTTCCTCAAGATAAAAGTAACGGATGTTGATGTTAACTATGGTCTTGTAAGGAATAGTGATATATCGTCCGGGAATTTCGTAGTACCGGTTCTCCGATAGGTCATCCTGCAGAAGCCTGCGCTTCGCATCTTTTAGAACTATATTTTCGAGGCCACCCTCATCAGAGAGTGTGAAATGAATAAGCTCTCCAATGTAAATCATCTGCTGCGATCCGACGCTGGTTAATGCATTGACTAGCTTAAAGCTTACCTCTTCCGGATGATCTGGCACCTCCGGAAAATCGAGGAATTCTCCGCTTAACAGGTAGTGCCAGTCGTTGGTAAAACGAAACAGTTTAAACTTCCGATCGAATTTCAAGACTCTTATGATCTTGCGGCTGGCGTGTCCTGCAAAGAAAGAAATCGTCATTACGAACGTGCAGTACAGTAGATAAGCAAGGAAGATGTCAACATAAACGACTTCGTTCTCCTGATGAAAGAGCGCGATGCTCAAAACTCTTTTGAGGTCGAATTCAAAGTCAAAAGTTGCTGATGCCCCGGATAATATGAGGTATGAGATGATGTGCATGATAATGGACGGGAACAGCGCCCAGAACACTTCGTCCAAAATGCCGGAAAACTTTAATTTCCTTGAAAAGACGGATGATAGATAAGCCCGCTTGAAAGTAATTCCGGGCAGAATGAAGAGAAAAAGAAAGAGTGTGGATACTGCAAATGACACAACCGGCTCCCTGGTTTAGCCCAGCTCTCTGACAAAGTAGACCTTCTCGCCCAGCTTAAATGTTTTTCCAACACCGTCGATCTCTTTGTTTATGTCAATCAGCTTGTATACAAGCTCGCGGCTCTTCTTCACCTTATTGGATATCCAATTTTGCTTGTTGTCTGATCTTGGTTTCATAGCATGATGTTATATGCTTAACGCAAATTATCATAAAAAAGTGACAAATCCTTGATCAATTCTCAGTGGCTAACGCAGTTGCTACCTCACTTTATCTTTTACGATTGGCCAAACGACATCCGGCTCGAATCCTTTTTGAATCAGATAATTTGCCAAACGTTCACGTCTTACAAACAGATCAGGCTCATCAATAGTTAAAGATTTCTTATCCAACAGCGACTCCAATGTGCTTAGGTAATCATTGTTTTCAATTTCGCTCAAGCCTGCTTTGATGCAGTTTTGCGTTAGCCCCTTGCTTTCGAGAGCCTGAACTATCTTAATCCTGCCCCAGTTTTTCAGTCTGAATTTCCCACCGGCAAAGGCCCTGGCAAATCGTTCTTCATTAAGGTAACCCTCTCCGATAAGGTGCGAAATCATTTCGTCTACTTCAGAAGTTCCGAGACCCAGATCATAGAGTTTATTCCTGACCTCCAGATGGCAGCGCTCCTGGTAAGCGCAAAAGTGGTAAATTTTTTTAGTAACCTCTGTTAGGGTCAACTTTCCTGAATGTTTTTGCACAACATAAAATTAAGAGGTGAGGTTGACATCAGGACAAATACTTAACCGACTTGCTCAGCTTTTTATCAGTCCCTTATTTCTTAAAATGCTTGTGACAAATTTTCGTTCATTCTCGGTGTTGAATATTTTAAAGGGCCAGTAGATCAACTGCGCTTTGTTCACAAACAATACAAAGTGGTCTTTCCCAATCGAGGCACTTTTAATCTGATCCCATTTGAGAGGCATACCTTCACGCGGATTGATTTTCATTAAAATCTGCTGGCTGCTGATTTCGTATGAGAATTTTTCGAACAACATTTTCCCCTGCTCGAGTTGTGTAACCCCATAAAATTGGATCCACCAGAAAAGCAGGTATAAACCTAGTGCTATCACGGCGCCGATAAACCACCATATAGTATCGGCTCCCGGAATGAAATATCCCATACAAATCAAAAGGGCCCCGGCAACCGCTATCCAACCTTGCTTCTTGATAATGGTCTTAAACGCCGTATTTATGTAGGTCTTCTTATCCAGTTTATAGTTTTTCGTCCTAACAATCATATTCTTGTTTCTCTTTTCTGCACAGTTTATTAGTAGGCTTTCAGGCTCAAATCCAGGCTTTGGATGCTGTGCGTCAACGCGCCTACCGAAATAAAATCGACCCCGCATTCAGCGACACTCCTGATGGTTTCCTCGGTAATACCGCCGCTTGCTTCTGTCTTGCACACGCCTCCAATCATAGTGACAGCTTCTTTCATTGTATCAGGAGTCATGTTATCTAACATGATTATGTCAACACCTCCGACTTCTAACACCTCACCGACTTCTTCTAGCGAACGCGTTTCGATTTCGATCTTTAAATTCTTATTTCTGGCGCGAAGATAATCTTTTGTCCGAATGATTGCCTGACGAATTCCGCCAGCCATATCAATATGATTATCCTTTAGCATAACCATATCGTACAGCCCGATTCGATGATTAAGACCGCCACCGATGAGGACGGCCCACTTTTCCAATAGTCTGAAATTAGGGGTAGTTTTACGCGTGTCAAGCAGCTTTGCTTTAGTCCCCTCAATAAGCCTGGCTAATTTATGAGTCTTCGTGGCAATTGCGCTCATGCGTTGCATACAATTGAGCACCAGTCTTTCTGTAGTAAGAATGGAAAGAGCTGGTCCCTCGACTGTTAATGCGATATCTCCCTTTTTTATGGACGCACCATCTTTTATCAAAAGGTCAACCTTGAGGGTAGGATCGAACTGATGGAATATGGTTAGCGCGAGGTCAATGCCCGCTAGAATCCCATCGTCTTTAACTAAAAGCTTCGCTCTTTTTGACAGGTTCTGGGGAATGGTAGCCAACGTTGAATGATCACCATCGCCGATGTCCTCCTCAAGCGCGGATTGTATGAAACGTTGTAAATAACCTTCGGTGATATATTCCGGACGCATCCGGCAAAAATAGAATGCGCCACTTTACAATCAGATGCAATCCAGATTTTTATTCTTTAGCAAATGAAATTTCATGAACGAGTTGCTGGCTGTTTATAGCCTTGATCTTCATGAAAACGCGATAAGTCTCGCTTCCGCTTTTGAACTGGCCAATGGCAAAAGGTTGGCCACCCTTGGATGAACCCTGGTGAATAATACTAAACTCTGATGGCGGATGTTGCTTGAAAAAATCACGAAACACAAACTCCGCCTGCGCCTTGCTATATGATTGAACTGTACCTTCAAGTGTAACATCAACCGTTTGATTGAGGTATTTTGAAAGTTCTTTCGCGCTACCAGCCTTAATTGTCTCTTTAACCTGGTCAATTACATCTCCCTGTGCGAAGGTTTGAAAGCTAACAGACGTTAAGAACACCAAAACCCACGCGGGCAGATATCTTTTCATTTTCATGGTTAAAAAGTTTGCGAAAACTATGCCATTGTCGAAAGTTAATAAAATAAGTGATTCTGCATGGTCACCGCCCGGCTGACGCACGGGGCTTAACGCTGAAGTGCCTGATATTCCTCCGATACTCGTTATATTTGCGCTCTTTTCTATCCCACGAAAACTTAACTCCATGAATAAAAAGGTTTTATTGATGATACTTGACGGATGGGGTATCGCAACCAACAAAGCCGTATCAGCTATCGATCGTGCCAGGACGCCTTTTATAAACTCTTTATACCAGAAGTATTCCCATAGTAAGCTGGAAGCGTCCGGTTTAGCCGTTGGATTACCAGTGGGTCAGATGGGCAATTCTGAAGTCGGACACATGAACATCGGAGCTGGCCGCGTCGTTTACCAGGATCTTGTCAGGGTGAACAAAGCGATCGATGAAAAGGAGCTGGATTCAAACGCAGTATTGCTTGATGCGTTCTCGTATGCGAAGAGCAACAACAAATCAGTTCACCTGATGGGGTTGGTTTCTGACGGCGGCGTTCATTCACATATCAATCACCTCAAAGGAATTATAACAATAGCCGCGAACAACGGCGTCAAAAATCTTTTCGTTCATGCATTTACCGACGGAAGAGACACAGACCCGAAAGGTGGAATCGAGTATCTGACAGACTTGTCAAATCACTTGAAAAATTCTGGAGGCAAACTGGCGAGTATCATAGGCCGGTACTATGCTATGGACCGTGACAAGCGTTGGGAACGCGTGAAACTTGCATACGATCTTTTAGTGAACGGTATTGGTGAAAAAACAAGCGATCCCCTTCAAGCGGTTCAAAAGTCGTATGACAATAAGGTCACCGATGAATTCATTCAGCCAATAGTAGTAGTAGACACTTTACAGGAGCCGGTTGGTACGATACAGCAAGGTGACGTCGTTCTTTGTTTCAACTTTCGAACAGACCGCGGTCGCGAAATTACCGAGGTATTGACCCAACAGGATTTTCCCTCCCATGGCATGAAAAAAATGCCGCTTTATTATATCACACTAACAAATTATGATGATTCCTTCAAGGATGTGAAGGTGATCTTTGATAAAGACAACCTTGAAAATACTTTGGGAGAAGTTGTTTCAAAAGTTGGGCTGAAACAAATAAGGATCGCGGAAACCGAAAAGTATCCGCACGTCACATTCTTTTTTTCCGGCGGACGTGAGGAACCGTTTCCAGGAGAATCCCGAATTCTTTGCCCTTCTCCAAAGGTTGCCACTTATGACCTCGCACCTGAAATGAGCGCCAATGATATTAAGGACAAGATAATCGTAGAGCTTGATAAAAGAGAGGCTGATTTTATTTGTCTGAATTTCGCAAATCCAGACATGGTAGGGCATACAGGTGTCTTTGAGGCGGCTGTAAAAGCTTGCGAAACTGTCGACGCTTGTGCGCAGAAGGTAAGCGAGAGTGCCTTGAAGAATGGGTACTCAATCATTATCATTGCTGATCACGGTAACGCGGACATGATGATCAATGATGATGGTTCTCCGAATACTGCGCACACCACCAACCTGGTGCCATGTATTCTTCTTGACAATGATTATCGCGGCCCTATTAAGAATGGAAAACTTGGCGATCTTGCTCCAACCATCCTGACATTGATGGGTGTCGCAATTCCACCGGAAATGAGTGGTGAAGTATTGATCGGTTAATAGTTTGTCGCAAAAAACAGCAATGCATCAACCACGCCTAACGTTACTAACGCTCTCCATATGTGTGGTGCTGGCTTCCAGCTGCGGAAGTGAAAACAGGACAACGACTTCGCTATACGATATCGATAGTCTAATCAGCAATCAAATTAGCTATTTCGTCGATCAAAAGGTTGAGATAAAAAAGAAGGCTGTATTAAACGGAATTGAAAAGATCACCACGGTTAAGCCAACAGATTCACTTGACTGGGAGGAAGAGTTGGCAATCTTTTCTGAGTTGGATATTATAAATCGGCCAATTAATCGAACCTTGTACAAGGTGGAGGAAATGAGGGATAAAGAGAGCAACCTTCGCATAAAATCTTTCACTGCAACGGATGAGTTACCTGTAAAATATTTGAAGGTCTATTATTTCAAGACCATGGACCGCATCAGGAAGATTGAAGCAGAATACAATGCACAAAACTCCTTATATAAAAGTGCACGTATATTAACACTTGAATTCGAAGAAATTGGAGGCAAAGCTATGCTAACATCGTATGCTGTTGATGGCGGTCAAAAAATGTTTTTGGATGATTCAGTCCAATATACCATCGACGCTGGTATTATTAGAAAACAAGGAAACGGATGGCAAAAAGGAATGGAAGAGAAGGATTGAAGGAGGAGGAAAAGCGACCGCTGAACGCCAAAAGTTTTAAACAACTTTATGCCATATTCCGGTTTACCTTTCCTTACAAAGGCTGGTTTGTAATTGGCTTTTTATCTCTCATCCTTTCAAGCGCGACAATTCTGGCATTTCCGTACCTCGCAGGAAAACTTCTCGATATCGCACAAGGCAAGAAGATTGCATTTTTTGATTCGATTAATGAAATAACGGTTGCTCTATTGGCCATATTGTTGGTACAAGGAGTGTTTTCATTTACAAGGGTGTACACATTTTCAGTTGTTAGCGAAAGATCACTGGCCGACCTTCGTGGTTCCGTCTTCAAAAAAATCATCTGGCTTCCGTTGAGCTTTTTTGATAATAGAAGGATCGGAGAGTTAATGAGCCGCATAACTTCTGACGTGGGTACGCTTACGGATATGTTTTCGTTCACCCTCGCTGAGCTCTTGCGCCAATTCCTGACGCTTGTACTTGGGACGGTGGTCATCTTTTTTCTCGCGCCTAAGTTGACTGGCTTCATGCTGCTCACGTTCCCGATTCTTGTACTTCTCGCGTTATTTTTTGGAAAATACATAAGGAAGCTATCAAAGAAGACTCAGGATCGCCTGGCCGAAGCCAATGTAGTGGTTGAGGAATCATTGCAGTCGATCTCAATGGTGAAGGCATTTACAAATGAACTTTTCGAGATAGGTCGATATACAAAAGTCTTAAAGGAGGCCGTCGGTGTTGCTATTCACACTGCGAGGTTCCGGGGCCTGTTCATTTCCTTTGTAATTTTTGCATTGTTCGGTGGGATAGTAGCCGTAGGGTGGTATGGAGCAACGCTGGTGCAATCCAATACCATCACTGTAGGTGAATTATTTTCATTTGTTATCTATACTTCTTTCATCGGTGGCTCGATTGCAGGCTTGGGCGATATTTACACGCAGGTACAGCGGGCTATTGGAGCCTCTGAAAGGTTATTGCAGATCCTGGAAGAGCCTGATGAATCCGAACCGATGGGATCAACTTTAAAGCTCAGAGGCAGAGTGGATTTTGTGGATGTGTCGTTCGCATATGCATCCAGAAAAGAATACGAGGTTTTGGAGAACTTAAACTTTACCATTCAAGCCGGTGAGAAGGTAGCGTTGGTAGGACCTAGTGGTGCTGGTAAGTCCACCATAATCAACCTTCTTTTAAGGTTTTATAATGTTGAACGGGGCATGATAAAAGTTGATGACAATCCAATCAGCGATTATCAGTTAAGTGCATACCGAACCAAAATTAGTATCGTTCCCCAGGAGGTAATTTTATTTGGTGGAACAATTCAGGATAACATTGCCTATGGAAGACCCGGTGCAACACCGGATGAGATTCGTGAAGCTGCACGTCAGGCGAACGCACTGGAATTTATCGAAAACTTTCCCGAAAGATTTAACACAGTTGTTGGCGAAAGAGGGGTGAAGTTATCCGGTGGTCAACGTCAGAGAATTGCTATCGCCCGTGCTATTCTGAAAAATCCTTCTATCCTAATTCTTGACGAGGCTACCAGTTCACTTGATGCACAATCGGAGGTGTTTGTGCAGTCGGCCTTGGAAAAGCTTATGGAGGGAAGAACTTCCATCGTTATCGCTCACCGCCTCAGCACCATTAAAAAGGTAGATCGGATCTTTGTCATCCAGAACGGGCGACTTGCCGAGATGGGGTCTCACCTGGAACTAAGTAATCTCGATAACGGTATTTATCGTAACTTGCTTTCGTTGCAATTGCAATAGAATTGCATGCATTCGATAATTTTTACGCGATCATGAGGTCTGTATCGGAAACTTTGTTGAGGAATTTTAAGCTTCGTGCTACGCCGAACCGCGAAGAGATTTTGCATCTTTTTCTTTTGAAAAATTACGCACTATCTCACGGCGATATCGAAAAAGAGATTGATAACAATCTTGACCGGGTTACTGTATACAGAACACTAAAAACTTTCCTGGATAAAGGCCTTATTCATAAGGTTCTGGATGACGAGGGAAGTTTAAAATATGCGCTCTGCAAAGAAGCCTGTAATACTGCTGAGCATCACCACGATCATGTTCATTTTAAATGTGAAAAATGTGGACACACGAGTTGCCTCAATGTAGACGTGCCCACCATAAGATTGCCAAAGGGATATGCTGCCAAAGAGGTAAATCTGTTGATACAGGGGACGTGTGAAAGATGCAATTAATTAATTTTTATTACATGGTTCCTTTTACCCTTCGTTAGGGATAAAACCGACGACCGAAATTCATGGATTAGTATATATTTGTAATTTTTACATCCACACATGGTTCGGGGATTGTATTTTTTAATGTATACGCTGAATAACTGCCCATAAGCTCCTTGCGATCATTGGTGAACATACTTTTATTTTCCCCTTTCAGCGGCCTTGACAGGGAGACGATCTTGTTTGCGGTTTTCGCGCTGATCATCTTCCTATTTTTGCTGCTTGATCTGGGGGTCTTTAATAAAAAGGCCCATAAGACTTCAACTAAATCGGCCCTGTATCAATCTATTTTTTGGGTTTCAATCTCAACACTTTTTGGATTCTTTATCTACAAGTACGACGATGGTGGTGCTACTGCAGCTGTTGAATATTTCTCGGCTTACCTTACTGAATATGCACTCTCGGTCGACAATATTTTTGTCATACTGCTTATCCTCAAGTATTTTCAGGTAAAGGAAGAATACTATCACAAAACACTCTTTTGGGGGATTCTTGGAGCGATCGTTTTTCGCGGGATCTTCATTTACATCGGAGGTATCCTAATTGAAAAGGCGCATTGGTTGCTGTATGGATTTGGCGTGCTATTGATCTACTCTGGAATCCGAATTTATTTTGAAGATGGCGATCAGAAGATCGATCCGGAGAAAAATGTCGTAATGAGGTTATGCCGCAAATACCTACCCATAACCAAAGAGGACCAGGGTGGAAAATTTATAGTATCACAGGGTGGGAAACTGATGTTTACACCTTTATTCTTGGTTATAGTTCTCATCGAAACCACTGACCTCCTTTTTGCTGTCGACTCAATTCCAGCCGCGTTCGCAATTACGCAGAACGAATTTTTGGTTTACACGTCCAACATATTCGCGGTTATGGGATTGAGAGCAATGTTTTTCCTGTTGGCTGGTATCATTGACAAATTCTATCTCCTGCAAAAAGGTTTGTCAATTATTCTCTTTTTTATCGGAGCCAAAATGTTACTTGAGATATTCGATGTTCACGTTGGTGTATATACTTCGTTTTCCGTGATCATAGCCACTCTGACGTTGTCCATTATTTTCTCATTGATTGTTCCTCGAAAAGTGGAAAAGCAGGAAATTTAGTTTTACTCCTTTATCCCTTCAGCGAACAAATTTTTGGGCAGGATTTTAAGGAGTATAGGCAATGTGAGAAACTGCTGAGGCAGTGCAAGCAGCCCAAACGTTGGAATCGATCGAAGAACATTCACAAGTTGAAGCCTCACTTTTTCTTTTTCCTCGAGTGTTAGTTCATTGGAACTCGCTTTCTTCATCAGCATTGAAGCTTCTTCATTCTCTTGAATTTTCTTCAGCAACCTGGTCTTATTTTTCTCAGCAAGTTTCCCAACTCGTCTTATAAACTGATCGCTGACCTGAGAATAATCCTGCTTATCCTGGAGGTACTCAAGTTCTCCCCAGTGTTCAAGCATGAAGCCTTCGATCGATATCATGCTGTTCTCGAGGTCATCATCCGAAAAATTCAGATAGTGACAAAATTGTTTCAGAAAGTCGAGCTCAACTTGTTCGACTTTTTTATCTGCCCAGATGGTAAGAATTGCAACTTCGAGGAAGAATCGCTTAAGTATCCATGAATTTTCCGAGGGAAGGTTAATATCTTCAATCGAAAAACCTTCTTCAAAAATCTTAAGAGCCTCTTTTCTTCTTTCGGCAGAAAGATCGGTGCTATCAATGAAATATTCGTATAAACGTCGTTCCTCCTGTGCGACGTCCTTGTTTGCATGTGAGGCAGCAGCGATCACTTTTACTACAGAAAATCTCAGCTCATCGCGTTCGTATCTGAAAAAGTCTGCAACGATCCTGTCAGCGTTTGTATGGATCCATTGTCCGAAAATAAAGACATCCAGAAATAGCAGACTATTATGAAAGAAGTAAATCCAAAAGTTTCCACCAAAATTGCTAGCGTGCTCAATCCTTTTGTCCAGGATTCTTTCAGCCAATTCAAGCGGCGATTTCTTGCGTCCAAAAATAGTTTTCGTCGATGTCGCGAGCTCTGGAAAAATATTATTGTAAAAATTTCCGATGTTTTCGATGGTCTTATCAATTGCATCAGTGAGATCCTGTTCCGTTCGCAAGGGCTTATCATAAAAAAGCAGCGAATTGCTAATCAGACTTTCGGCCAATAATATTTTGAGTTTTTCCTTTTCGTCCCAATGGTCGATATCGGGAATTCCCATGGATGCTACTGATTGGCCGTACATTAATCCAGTAGGCTGAAGAACACGATAAAGTGTGTATTCTGGATGAGATGTTCTCCGAATTTCAGGATTAGACAGGTCCATGAGCGCACTTTTTCGAAGTTGCAAATACTCACTAAGCCAGCCTTTGTCGTTAGGTCTCATAAACCGGAATTCGAGGATTCAAATTACTGATTTTATCTAAAACATTTCAGGTTTTCATAATGCTTCTTTCCACCCTTTTGATTCAATTTTTTTCGCTGCGGTTTCAACTTTTGCGCGTAACGATCTCTTGAATTTATCAAGGCGTTTAGCAACTTCTCTGTCAGATACCGCAATAATCTGCGCAGCCAAAATCCCGGCATTTCGCGCCCCATCGAGTGCGACCGTCGCTACCGGTACTCCCGCAGGCATTTGTAAAATAGATAGCGTGGAGTCCCACCCATCAATCGAGTTGGAAGATTTAATCGGTACACCCACTACGGGAAGTATCGTTACTGAAGCCACCATACCAGGCAAATGTGCTGCACCCCCAGCACCCGCTACTATTACTTTTAGGCCACGCGAGCGAGCCGTATTAGCATAGTCCATCAAGCGTTGTGGTGTGCGATGGGCTGAAACAATGGTAAGCTCAAAGGGAACGTTTAATTCCTCCAGAACTTCGGCTGCGTCTTTCATGATTCTAAGATCCGATTGGCTGCCCATAATGATACCTATCAATGGTTTACTCATGTTACGCAATAACTTTTAATGTTTGTTTAACAAAACTTGCCTTTTTCTTCAATGATTCTGTATCCTCATCGAGAATTGTAACATGTCCCATTTTTCTATACGGCTTTGTGATACGCTTTCCATAGAGATGAACATGTACACCTGGAATTCTCATGATTTCTTCAAGACCTTCATACCGCGCTAATCCTTCATAGCCCGGCTCGCCAAGCACGTTAACCATTGCGCTAGGCAAAATTGGTCTGGTATCCCCCAGAGGCAAATTAAGAATTGCGCGAAGGTGCTGCTCGTATTGAGACGTATAATTAGCTTCAATTGTCTGGTGACCGCTGTTGTGCGGTCTGGGTGCAATCTCATTTACCAACACCCGGCCCTCACGAGTAATAAACATTTCTACAGCCAGGATACCAATCATGTCGAGTTTTTGCACTATCGTTTTAGCTATATCATCCGCATCGCGACGGACATTTTCGAGCAAGTCGACCGGAGCAAACAGATATTCCACCAGATTTTGTTCAGGATGAAAAACCATTTCCACTGCAGGATATGTTTGTACCTCACCCCTGGCGTTGCGTGCAACGATTACTGCGATTTCTTTTTCAAAGGGTATCAATTTCTCAAGCAGCCCGGGAGCGTCAAACGCTTTCGCAAGATCTTTGGCTGTTTCGATGATCTGCACTCCCCGACCATCATAGCCTTCTTTTCCCAACTTGTTAACGGCAGGTAAAAAAGCCGCATGGCTGGTTACATCAATTGCATCATTCACCAACACAAATTCAGCAGTAGGTATACCATTTTCGCTATAGAATTTTTTCTGCGTTCGTTTGTCCTGGATCAGTTCTATTACCTGCGGTTGGGGATACACTTTTTTTCCGCGCGCAGTCAATTCTTTCAATGCAGCTGTGTTCACATTTTCAATCTCGATAGTAATGACCTCGCACGCAGAACCGAATTTCAGTACTGTGTCGAAATCGGTGAGCTTGCCGTGGACAAATTCCGAAATGGAAGAGCAGGGAGCATGAGCATCGGGATCAAGAACAGTAAAGGGAATGTTAAAATCCATGCCCGACTGAATGAGCATTCTCCCCAATTGGCCTCCACCTAAAATGCCAAGTTTGAAATTCTTATCAAATGCGTTTGTCAATCGCGTGAAGTTTAAGCTGCAAGTTAGCGTATGTAGTCTAATGTCAAAGAGACGTAAAATCGATTATCTCAACGCTTAGAGTTGAGTCTCCGATCTCAAGGTTGTGAACTACATCCATTCCATTTTCCACTTCTGCAAACAGCGTGTATCGTCCTTCCAGGTGTGGTGTTGGAGAATGCGTTATAAACCATTGTGTACATTCTGTATCTTTTCCGGCAGAGGCCATTCCCACACTTCCTGTGCTATATGAATGCGGCATAAATTCGGATCGGATTGAATAATCTTCGCTTCCCCACCCGTCGCCCCTGGGACATCCGTCCTGAACTACAAAATTTGTTGCAACCCGATGTATCCGCTTGCTATTGAAATACCTCGAACTTGCCAACGATACAAAGTTTGCAACTGAGCCTGGAGCTTCCTCGACTAGCAGCCTAATCGTGATATCACCCTTCACTGTTTTTATCGTTGCTCGCTGATTCGCCGGTATCTTTTTTACCAGCTTCCAATCGATAGGATGATTGAAATTGTTTGAAAGGCCAGGATTTTCAGTTTTCCCTTCAAAGTAATTGATGGCCATGTTTAGCGGAAGGACACTTTCAAAATCGCGCGGCAGCGAAAGCTTTTCCTTGGCGCGTTTAAGAAAACTAAAGTCTTTTATTATTGATCTATAATTCAATGTAGAATCGGCAAGGGCATCACATACAATTCCGATGACTGCAACATCACCGTCACCCATGGCCTCTTCGTAGTATTTGGCGAAAGTTGCTGACAGCGATTTCTTAAAACCCTCGTGCCGGTTAATATCAACGAGTGCCAGAGCCGCAGATGATTTTATGACTGGCTCCTTCCCTTCCATTAATTGTCGATGCAAAAATTCAGCGTTGGAAGGCAGGTGTCTCAAGGCATTAAGAAGAGTTGCTTGTTCATATGGATTTTCGGAAGCTTTATAAACCGTTTTGATTTCCGTTGCAACTTCATCCAAACCTGACGCTTGAAGTGCTGCATCAAATAGATTTGCCTTAACCCGCCAATTACCAGCGTTTCGGGCTGCATTTAAAACTTCTTTCCAATGATTCTTTGTAGCTGACAATGCTATGGTCTCCGCAGCAGATATACTAACGTTGATATTGCTGTCGGTAAGTGCTTCCAGCAATGTTTCTTTAGTGTCATCAAAAGGGAAGACGCGGAGAGACTTAATAGCGTTAAGCCGCACTCTATAATCTGCATCCCTGGCAGCTACTGTTTTCAAAGCGTCCAGGGAAGCTTCCAATATATTTTTTCCAAGGGCTTGTGCGGCTGCCATTCTTATCAAGGGCGATTCTTCGGCCGTTGCTGCGTGGATCAGCTGTTCAGTATACGCTTGAAAGCCCTTCGCCCCTCGCGCGAAATAATGGGCAGCGGCGAATCGTGTATCATGGCCGGCAGATGTCAAAAGGCCAGCAGCACTCCTGTTCATTATTGTATCGCTTAATCCTCTTAGCGACATGCGGTAGTATGCACGCGAAAGTGCTCTGGAAATAACGGTATCTCTAGGCGCGATTTTTAATTTCCAGGCGCGTGCTACCTTTCCGTATCCCTCGATGATTTCACCTAAAACAATTTCTGACTGTTCCGTTGATGCTGCCTGACCAAGTGAGAGTTCACTTTCTAATCCCGGGGTTTGACCGAGAG
Source organism: Bacteroidota bacterium (assembly GCA_023412765.1). Lineage (GTDB taxonomy): Bacteria > Bacteroidota > Bacteroidia > Cytophagales > Cyclobacteriaceae > Chryseolinea. The sequence continues at coordinate 10,158 of JAEZBX010000250.1, read as the reverse complement.
CATATGCGGCTGCGACCCGCACTGTAATATCCGGGTCGGAAATCAGTAACTCATTTAACGGCTTTACATAATTTGAATCCTGTATTGAGGCAAATGCCAATGCAGCTGCCCGGCGGTAAACAGAATTTTCATTCTCGAAAAATTGAAGAAGACTATCGCCAGATCTGCGATCCTGAAGATTGGCTATTGTCACAAGAAGTTCATCACCAAATTTGTTGATTGCGTCGCTGTTTTTTCTACAAGAACAAAGACTCAAAAAGATGAGGATAATAAAACTATATCTCGGCATATGAATTATAGGCGACAGCTAAGATAGAAAAATGCTGATCAGGACAAAGTTTGATAGACCAGTAAAGCTGATAGATAAGCCAGGGTAGTCATATACACAACCTGAATCAAGGGCCATTTCCAACCTCTAGTCTCGCGATAGACAACAGCAATGGTACTCATGCATTGCATGGCGAATGTATAAAACACAAGGAGCGAGAACCCTACGGCAGGAGTGAACCGTGGCCCGCCTGTTTCGGGATTAACTTCAGATTTTAACCTTTCCTGAATTGTTGCCGTATCAGATTCGCTGACACTGCCTATGCTATAGATTGTAGCCATTGTACCGACGAATACCTCGCGTGCGGCAAAAGACGTGATCAATGCAATGCCGATTTTCCAGTCGTATCCCAGCGGTTTAATAATAGGTTCTATTCCTTTGCCAATGATTCCAGCATAGGAATGTTCAAGTTTATAGGCTGCAACACGATCTGCAAGACCTTCTTCCGTCAATCTCAGATTTGTAGATTGCTCCAGAACTGTTGCTTCAGCGTTTTCCATTACATCGCCAGGGCCATAGCTTGCAAGAACCCATAGTATGATTGAAATGGCAAGGATGATCTTTCCTGCTTCGAAAACGAAGGCCTTGGTTTTTTCAACAATAGTATAACCCACGTTCGACCACTTTGGAATCCTGTAGGTAGGCAGTTCCATTATTAGAAAGCTGCGTTCTTTAACGCGGATCAGTTGTTTCATTACCCACGCTGACCCAATTGCCGCAACAAATCCAAGTAGGTAAAGACCCATCAACGCAAGACCTTGAAGATTGAAGAAACCAAGCGCTTTCTGATCTGGAACTATCAGCGCAATTAAGATTGTGAACACGGGCAATCTCGCCGAACAACTCATAAGCGGCGTAACCAAAATGGTTATCGTTCTTTCCTTCCAATTATCTATAGTTCGCGTTGCCATAATAGCTGGAATAGCGCAGGCTACACCAGACATCAAGGGCACTACGCTTTTACCATTTAAGCCGAATTTTCGCATCACCTTATCCATCATGAACACGACCCTGGCCATATAACCTGACTCCTCCAGCAAAGAGATGAATGCAAAGAGTATTGCGATCTGCGGAATGAATATCATAATGCCACCAATCCCTGGCACAACACCTTCTGCAAGCAGACTTGTAAGTGGGCCTTCCGGCAATACAGACATCAGGTAGCCGCTGAAGTTTGCAAAAAGCCCATCGATGAAATCCATCGGCACACTCGCCCACGCGAAAATGGATTGAAATATGAGGAATAGTATACCGAAGAATATGACGTACCCCCAGACTTTATGCAGCAATATCTTATCAAGCCGAGATGAATTTTTTTTCCACGGTGACTCAGGCTGTATAGAAGTTGCTTCATTCAGCAGATCCTGGATGTAGCTGTACCGTTGTATGGTTTCTGCTCCCTGAAATTTGCCAGGGAAGAACTCATACTTCTTTCTGATGTCATCAACTACTTTGCGGCTTTCCTTATCTAAGAAAGTGAGCGAATTGGGTTGCTCCAGGAAAAGATAGGCTTCGTAGTCGTTGTCAATTCCGAGGCGATCACGTAACTCCTTTACCGGTTTCTCCACCTCTTTCGATACCGCATTGATCATTGTCGGCGGAGCATCAAGGGGCTTCGACATTTGTTCTTTCAGTTCGTCGAGACCAGTTCCTTTTCTTGCATTAATCGGCACAACAGGCACACCCAATTTCCTGGACAATCCATTCAAATCATAGCTTATACCTGCCCTGGCAGCCAGGTCAGTCATGTTCAGCGCCAAAATAGCTGGAAGACCAAGATCAACGATTTGACTGAGGAGCAAAAAGCCCCTTTTCGCATTTGTAGAATCAACGATAACGACGACTTTATCAGGGGTAGAGGGAGAATGGTGATCGAGTAATACCTCCGAAACAATCTGTTCGTCGAGACTCCTGGGATAAATGCTGTAAGCCCCTGGCAGGTCAATAATTTCGGCCTTCACGTCGGCCGTTAGCTGACAAATACCTGAGCGCTTTTCCACCGTGACGCCGGGGAAATTGCCGATCTTTTGATTCAGACCGGTCAATTGATTAAACAATGATGATTTCCCCGAATTTGGGTTTCCGGCCAACGCAATCTTAAGCTTCTTATGCGTTACCATTAATTAATTGACGATTGAGATAGTAACGGCTTCTTCCACTCTGAGCGATAGCTCATAGCCGGCAACGCTGATACAAATGGGGTCGCCGAAAGCAGCTGAAAAATTGTAGCGGATTGCAGTACCAGGAAGGCATCCCATTTCCATCAATTTGACCGAAAGCTGATCATCTGTGAAGCCCGAAATCACTGCAAGTTCTCCTGGACGCATTTCTGCGACATTTTTCATCCGCCCTGACATTATTTAGATTAATTTTAAACAAGGCAAATATAAAAGTGGTTCCTATGGTATCCAATCAAATCATCAGTTTTGAACTAATTGTTAGCATATGGCAAGGAAGACAAAATCAAAAAAGAAGTTAGAGGTCAAGCCGAAGGAAACGAATGACGCGAAGCAACAAGCAATACCAGACCAGCCTTCGTATGCCGGGAATGATTATGGCGGCTTACCCGACAGGGATATAAAGAAGAACCTTGGAGGATGCGGCTAACAGCTATATGCCTTCCGACACAAAAATACGCTTTACCCGTTCGCTAACATTAGTCAAGATTTCATAGGGTATCGTTTGGATTCTACTCGCAATTTCCTGGATCGGCATGCCTGCTCCAAATATGATCACTTCGTCACCCTCGAAAGCTTCGATCCCAGTGATATCGACCATAGTCATATCCATACATACATTGCCGACAATTCTCGCTCTTTTACCATTGACAACTACCTCTCCGACACCCGCACTTAGCCGCCTGCTGAATCCATCAGCGTAGCCGATGGCAATGGTGGCAATTCTCATTTCTTTTTCGGCGATGCCTACCCTTCCATAGCCAATGGTATCTCCTTGCTTTATCTTTTTTATTTGTGAAATAACTGTTTTTAACGTCGCTACCGGCTGGAGACCCGCGGCGTCATGATTCGTGGGATCGACGCCATAGAGCCCTATGCCAAGGCGAACCATGTCAAACTGCAGCGAAGGAAAGCGAAGTATTCCCGAGGAATTCAGAATGTGTAACAGGGGGCTGTATCCCAGCGCAATTTTGATCTTGTCTGCGCTCCTGGAAAATTTTTCTGCCTGCTTATTCGAAAAACTATCTTGCTTCGATTCGTCGGATGCCGCAAGGTGACTAAAGATCGACGCGATCTGCAGATTTTCATTTTGCTTTAGCAGCTCGATAAGCTCATCCAGGTCTTCCTCTTCAAAACCAAGGCGATGCATCCCTGTGTCAAGCTTCAGGTGAATCCTGCATGTTCTGCCTGCAAGAAATTTGAGGAATGATTTTAAGATTCTAAAATTGTAAACCTCGGGTTCAAGGTTGTAAGCAAGCAGCGGATCGAAACTATCCTCTGACGGGTTCATAACCATAACAGGAAGACGGATATTGTTTTTTCTAAGCTCAACGCCTTCATCCACGTAAGCCACACCCAGATAATCCACCCGATGATATTGCAGAACATTTGCAACCTCTGCGCTACCGCTTCCATAGGCAAAGGCTTTAACCATCACCATTATTTTTGTCTGAGGATTTAATTTGAAACGGATGTAATTCAGATTATGAACCAATGATCCCAGGTCGACCTCCATCATCGTACCATGCACCTTACGTTGTAACTTCTTAACAATGTTCTCGAATGCAAATTTTCTGGCTCCCTTGATGAGAATGATCTCTTCCGAGATTATGTCGGTGTTAAACTTTTTCAGAAAATCATCAGTGTTCGAATAGAATGTGTTGTTACCTGGAAATTGATCTTGATGCGACACGAAGACCGGACCAATTCCGACAAGACTTTGCAAGGGATACTTTTGCAATAATGTTTGAATCTGGTTCACCAGCCGGTCGTCAGGCAAGCCAGATTCTAATATATCGGATAAGATTAACCGCTTTTTCTTTTTTTGATTTTGATGCGCGAGAAATTGAAGACTCAATTCCAGGCCGCCGAGGTCATTGTTATATGTGTCGTCGATAAGGTACGATTGGTTAATACACTCCTTCATCTCCATTCGCATCGGAACGGACCGCAATGAATTTATGGCTTGCTGAATTGTTTTTGTATTGAAGCGCAGGTACAACATCACCGCGATGCAATGCATGCAATTCTCGAAAGAAGCAGCGTCAGTGAAAGGCATACGCAAGGAATGAACCTGAGTGCCTTGAACTATATGACACCGCTCACCTTCGAGTGAAAATAAAATGTCTGCATGGCCCCCTTGTTGTCCCCAGGAAAAACCTCTGAGCCCGGAAGCTTTGACAGCCCTAGCGATTGCTTTTTGATCAGCGCGATAAATCACTACATCGGCGCTGCGAAACAATTTTAATTTCTCCTCAATTTTTTCGTCCTGGCTACTGAAACCTTCATCGTGCGCTGAACCTATATTGGTAAAAATTCCAATGGAGGGTTGAATAACTTTCTGTAGCTTTTCCATTTCACCCCGGGTGGAAATTCCCGCTTCAAATATTCCGAACTGATGATGGGGCTGCATTTGCCAGACCGATAACGGTACCCCTACCTGCGAATTGAAACTTCCCGGGTTCTTAACCACAACGCGATCTTTCGACAACATTTGAAAAAGCCATTCTTTAACTATCGTTTTTCCATTGCTACCCGTTATTCCTATCACTGGGATCGAAAATGACTTGCGATGAAACGCCGCCAGCCGCTGTAATGCATCAACGGTGGAGGTAACAAGCAAAATATTGGCTTCTGGAAAATCGCTGAGTGTAATATCAGGTTGATCGATCACGAATTGTCGAACTCCCAAACGATAGAGATCGGAAAGGTACTTGTGCCCATCGTGTCGAATTCCTTTAATAGCGAAAAAAACGGTTCCTGGTTGAGACGAAGCTTTTCTGCTGTCGATAATAATATTCTCAATCATCGAATCCCGGTAATACTGAATATTCCGGCCGCCGGTGATTTCTGAAAGTTGTGAAAAAGAAATCATGGTCAAAAGAGTCGTGCTCCGTTGGGTACGGACTTGTCAACCGTGCAAAGCACAACATTATTTTCGTTGTCGGGAAAACCCGTGACTAATACTTCGGAAATAAAGTTCGCGATTTGGCGCGGTTCGAAGTTAACAACACAAATAACCTGCTTTCCCACCAGTGTATCTGGCTGATAATGAATGGTAATCTGCGCGCTTGACCGTTTGATGCCCAAAGGACCAAGGTCGACCCAAAGCTTGTAGGCAGGTTTTCTGGCTTCGGGGAATGTTTCGGCACGGATTATGGTTCCAATCCGCAGATCTACCTTTTCAAAGTCCGAAAACCGTATAGTGCCTGAAATAGGGTTTCTATCCATAGAAATCGTGAAAAGGTCTAAAAAAATGGCTTGATCAGCAAAAATCAATATGTTACAACGATAAAGTAACTGGCATTACAAGTTTAATTTTGTAATTTTCTGAATAGAGTTAAAAAAACGGCAGCGCCCACGAATTGTATGCTTATGAGGATTAGGCTACGCGATCTGTTTCTTGCCTTTGCATTGTGCGTTATTTCGCCCTGTGGTTTCATGGCGTTATATGCCCAGGATGCTAGTTTTCCTGGCACTGAGATGGACGACTTCGGGGTAGAAAAGGAAACGGAAAAAATGATGTATTCACCCGGAGAACTTGATCCGGCCTTCAAGAAATCGCAGGCAGGGGGTGCAATTGCAAAAGATTCCGCAGGATTCAAACCTGTTTTAAAGCCGACTAAAGTACAGACGCCCGATTCATCAAAGATGCCTGCAAAGCGACCATCACAGGACGATGATTCAATACTCTCCTTTAATTTTCTTTACTATATCTTCCAGAAATATAAAATGCAGGATATGGTAGATTGATCTACCTAGGCTTGTTTCTTCACCAGGAACTGCTCTACGTCTTTGAGATTTAATACCCCTTCATAATAGGCTTTGCCGAAAATGACGGCGAAGATGCCCATATCGTTTAGCCTTTTGATGTCATCAATTCCTCTTACACCACCACTGGCAAGAATCGAAATCTCAGGGAAAGCATCACGAATTTCCTGATAGAAATTGAATGCTGGTCCTTCCAAAACGCCGTCGCGAGAGACGTCTGTCGATTTAACATATTTCAACCCTCTGCTATAAAAATATTCCAGGTGTTCGAATAGTGTCAATTTGGTTTTGTGTCGCCAGCCACGAAATAACAATTCCTTTGTTTGAATGTCGACAACATCAGCACCCAGTGTCATTTTTTCTCTTCCATAGGAAACAATCCACGAGGCGAACAGCTCGGGATCAGTAACAGCAATACTGGCGGCTGTTATATAGGCCGCACCATACTCGTATGCTTTGCTGATATCTCCATCAGTAGAGATGCCGCCAGTAAAATCAATCTTCAGGTCTGTGTGGCCAGCGATGGCTTCAAGTACATGCCAATTGACAGGTTTTCCCTTTTCCGCGCCATCTAAATCCACGAGGTGCACTACATCTATGCCATGGTCTTCGAAGCGTCGCGCGAGATCAAGCGGATTTTCATCATAGGCTTTCTCACTTGTGGGATCCCCCTTCCGCATTTTTACCACTTTGCCTTTTCTTATGGCGATTGATGGAATTACTTGAATCATTTACACGAAATAAGTGAATTTTGAAGGATTGACAAGTTACGAGAAATATGAAATAACAGGCTATAACGTTACGTCATTCCATCTTAATGGGATAATTAAATTATTTTAGTGCAAGGCCAAACAATCATGAAAAAATTTTCGCTCCTCCTCATAGCTATTCATTTTTTCGCTCTATCTGCTGCCGGCCAGGCCAAAACCAGAAGGCTTCCCGGAATAATCAATCACCCATCCCTTAATGTTTCCGCGCCATACATCAGTCACGATGGGAATGCATTACTGTTTTTATCTGACCAGGGAGAAGATGGTGCGATGGCAGTTGTATACACTTCCCGTGAAAATGACTGGGTTGAACCTGTTGAGCTTCCTAAAACTATTAACAACAAGTCTGTATTTCTTAAAGGGTATGCGCTTAGCGCAGACGGCAAACAACTTTTTTTCACTTCCGCCAAGGCCCCTGTCGTCGGCGGGTATGACATCCTGAGCTGTGAATTGAAGGGAAAGACATGGACGGAACCGCAAAATCTTTTCATGCCGATAAATTCGAAGACGAATGAGGGATGCCCATCGCCGACAGCGGATGGAAAGACTTTGTACTTCATGCGGTGCGACAAAATGGATTATCGAAGTGCCTCCGGATGCAAAATATTTCGCGTAGATAAAAAACCGAACGGTCAATGGAATGAGCCGCGTGAGCTGCCGGGAAGTATTAACACAGGTAATTCGCAGTCTCCCCGCATTATGGCAGATAGTGAAACGTTAATTTTTGCGTCGGATAAGATGCCTGGAGGAAAAGGGGGCATGGATCTTTACATTACACGGCTCATAAATGACAACTGGTCAGAACCTCGACCGTTGGATTTTGTAAACTCAGAGCAAGACGATCAATTCGTTACAGCTTCGGCCCTGGGACGTTATCTAATTAAGGAAACTCCGGGATCACGTAAGAATAGTGAACTCGTTGAATTTCTTTTTCCTGATGATCTGCGTCCAAAAGGCATGATGAAGGTCGAAGGTAACATTACGGATAAGAGTGGTGCGGCTGTGCCGGCGTACATTACGATTACCGATCTCGCCAATGCAAAACGAGTTTACAGCGGCCGACCTGGAAGTGACGGTTCCTACTTTGTCTACATCCGCGAAGGGTCGAAATATGAATTCTCTGTTGACCCCGAGCAAAGTCAGTTTAGCTATTTTACGAAGGTGTTTGACCTCACGTCTGACAAGATTCCTCAGCGAGAAAAAATCAGTGTCGTACTCAAACAACCCGTACCCGGCGAGGAGTTGCTCCTAACAGGCATTCAATTCCAGCCGTCTACTGCGCAGCTCGATCCACTGTCTGATCGGGAAGTGAAAAAATTGGTTCGAATGTTCAAGGCGAACCCGGATTTGAATTTTGAAATTCAGGTGTTGTTGGAAGGGTATGAGCAAGACTCAATCAGATCATCTTCCGACTTGACTGAAATTCAAATGGATTCCATCAAAACGACAGTGGATGAAATTGATTCGCTAGGCCAGTTGTACAAACGAGATACAATTGTGGTCAAATCCATCTATCACAACGACAGGACACAAAAGCAAGCAAGTGCCATTGTTGATCAGCTAGTAACTGCTGGCATTAGCAGAGAGAAGTTGATAATATTGACGAATGCCATTCCGGCGGTACTCCCTGAAGATCGCAAACTAATAATCAAAGCCGTGGCAAGATCTAAGTAGATCAATAGGAAAAAGGAACTGCCACCAGAGTTTTGTCCCACATCAAAACCATCTCGGCATCTTCCCCGACTCGTTCGAATGAAATGGTGAATTGCTCGAACACGCGCTCCTGCTTCACAGCGATTACATCAGTGGTCAGTACATCGTACTTGGGGTTTCGGTTTGCTTCTCCATCAGAGCCTATTCCCCACTGACCGTGCTCAGAATTGAAAATGATGTTCCAGGAGTCCTGTCCGGGAATTGTCCACAATGTGTATTTCCCTTTTTTAAGCGTACGCCCTTCGATCAAAATATCTTTGTTCGTCTCAAAGGTGGTGGCCTCATTGGCTCCCGTGCGCCAAACTTTGTCGTAGGGAACAAGTCCACCAAAAATCTCCCGGCCCTTTTTGTACGGCCTGTTATAGAATACGCGGATGGTGAGATCTCCCGAATTAAATACCACTTCTTCTTCGGGGCTAAAAGATTTGTCATGCTGCTTGACAAAAAATTTAGCGACGAATCCCAGGATGATCAGCAAAGCAACGGCCACACCAGCCACTATGATGAATTTTTTCATTGATTAGGCGTATTTGGGCTTTGCAGACATGGAGTTCAAGCTAAAAACAATTTTGGAATGTTGCTAAAATTTTAGGGAAAGGGTTATTTTTGAACTTCTAAAAACCAGATTATGGACATAGCAGCTTGGTGGCCCTTTTTCGTAGTAATTGCACTTTTTATTTTAGCCATTATTTCTCCCTGGATTTTTCCAAATAAAATGGTTAGCAAGAACAAGCACGACAACAAGTTTTAACTTTCCTTCACCTCTGCACGAATATTCATCGTAAACCTGCGTCGGTTGCAAGTATCCTGTGTTATATTTACGTAAGCGGAGGCCGTTAACGTTACAAATGGATTGTTAAATCAGCAGTATTTTCCAATGTACAGTTTTGGATTATTCATACTTTGTCTGGATTGACGTATTCAAAAGAATGAATCATCCACAGGCATCCGAAGCTTTTTTGAACCCTCGCATATAGAGTATGAGTTGGAGATGTCTGGTATTCAGTTTCTTTCTTCTAGTCGTCACAGAAGCTTCGTGCCAGCACCTGGGATTTGCTTTAACGAATGGAAGAAAGCGAGTCCAAATTCCTATTGAAATCTATAATAACCTGGTAGTTGTTCCCGTAGTTCTGAACGATGCTTTACCGCTAAAGTTTATTCTTGATACCGGGGTACGCACGACCATACTCACTCAGAAGACGTTTTCCGATATCCTTAATCTTCCATATTCACGGAAGTACACCATTTCAGGCCCCGGGGGAGACAAATTGGTTGATGCGTACGTAACGAACAATGTCACATTGGATTTGCCCGGCGTAAATGGTCGCGGTCACGCCATGCTGGTATTGGCGGAAGACTATCTGGAGTTAAGAAACTATTTAGGGACAGACGTACACGG
>JAEZBX010000214.1 GCA_023412765.1 Bacteroidota bacterium | reverse complement strand
AGTCAAAGAAAAACCCGACGCAAATATTTGTCGGCAAGCAAGGCAACCTGGGAACATACTCGCTAACAACCGGGAAAATCAAAGAACGTCTCATCCAAACTGAAATTAAGGACTGGATATTTTTTATAGATGAAGATCCATTTGGATATTTATGGTGCTCCACGCCTTGATCCTGATGTGCTCGAAAAAATCATTAATATCCTGGCTTTTACGTGTAAGTCGTATTTTCCATGCGGAAGGTTGGTGATCACAGGAACTTAAGGGAGAGGAAAAAACCAGTCACATCCCTGTGATCCTGCTCACAGCAAAAGCCGACATCGAAAGCCGTCTTGAGGGATTGGAAACCGGGGCAGATGATTATATCACAAAACCTTTTGATGCGAGAGAGCTAAAAACCCGAGTGAACAATTTGATTCAACAGCGCAAAACGTTGCAAGAACGTTTTAGTCGTACCGTTATCCTAAAACCAAAAGACATTGCAATTACTTCGCCTGATGAGACCTTCCTCGATAGAGTAATGGTCATTGTAGAGAATCATATTAGCAATTCTGAATTTTCAGCAGACGATTTTCAGAAAGAGATCGGCATGAGCCGTATGCAACTTCATCGCAAATTAAAAGCCCTGACAGGACATTCCGTTGGTGAATTTGTGCGGATTCAAAGATTAATACGCGCCAGCGAATTGCTTTCTAAAACGGGTGGTAACATTTCAGAAGTTTGCTATCAAACCGGTTTCACCAGCCTTTCATACTTTGCAAAGTGTTTCAAAAAACAATTTGGAACAACGCCGAAAGAATACGCTTCAACGCATTCAGCGTAGCGTAATTTTACCCAATGATTCAAAATTTGGCTGGTGATCTGATTTCCAGCACCTATTTGTTCTGCTAAATCTTTTGATCCAAGATCAGGTTAGAATAGGACCTCCATGTTACAGGGCTATCATTTTTTGGGATAATCGTTTCACCCACTTCGTTGTCGCAGCGATAGATTTAATCGAAAAAACTGCGGGATTTAATACTAACTGTAAACACCTGAATTTTATGATGAAAAAATTATCTCTGACACTGTGTGTCGCTCTATCATGTTTGAATGCTACAGCCCAAATTGAAAAAGGCAGGTTTCTCGCTGGCGGATCATTGGGAGTGAGTTTCCAGAAGTACAAATCACAATTAGATGGCAACACGACCGACGAAACAAAATCCACTAGTTTTTCATTGTCACCGCGTGCTGGATATTTCCTTACTGACGCAATAGCGGCCGGAGCAGGCCTTAATCTGTCTTTATCATCATCAAAATACGACGATGACGACAAGTACAATGGCACATCCATTTTTTTTACGCCTTTTGTGAGGTACTACTTACCGCAGGGGTTATTTGGCCAATTCGAAATAGGGATTGGAAGCTCTAAAGATAAGTGGACTTACGTTAATGATGACGATGAGGAGTACAAATACAAATCATTTTTCTGGTCGCTGGGAGTTGGATACGCGTATTTTCTAAATGATAATGTAGCAATTGAACCAATGGTTTCTTACAACTCCAGAACTTATACGGATCGCGATGAACCCGACTACAAGGAAAAATACGGTACAATAATGCTACAGGTTGGTTTCAGTATTTATCTGGATTTAAAATGACGCACGCTGCTTCTACGGCTAGCGACACTGAGGACCTATTATGCTTTCAACATACAATCTTAAAAAGAACTATATGAAATTAATCACTACTATATCGAATCTGTGCACCCGGATGTCATTGTCTTTCCTTCTTCTAATACCAATTAGTCTAGGATGCAGCAAAGACGATCCAACGCCCTCAGTGTTCATTAATTCACAGCAAACACAATATTCATTTGACGAAGTGAATAAGTGTCTCGTTTCCGGCGGGCTCTATTATACTAAGTTTACGTTTTCAATTCCCTACGAAGCATCGCCTGGCATCGTGATCGATAGGATTCTTTTCTCCGCTGAAGGATCGCCGGAAAAGGCAGAAACTGACTTCGACGATGACGGATCGCTAATCACTTTTGATTTATGTTTAAAATTTGGCGGTGCGCCAAAAGTGGATTTTACAACTACGCTTGTATCAACCGATGATATAAAAAGCAATGCAAGAATAGTAACAATTAACAAGCCCACGGGAGCCAACTGAAAAAAGCTATCGCGATTCCCCGCATTCAGTGAACTTATCCTTAAAGTGGTTGCCTCATGTTACAATCGTTTTGTTTTTTGGGACAGTCGTGTCGTAGCATTAATCGCCGTGTGTGAAATTTTGTAGAAACAAAATTACATGCTATGAAATCATTATTCTTTAGGCCTTTTTTCTTCGCCGGAAATTCATGGATTTCCCTTACAGGTTTACTTTTCATTCTTGTGTCTTGTAGTGGAGGTGATGATGATGACGTGTCCCCGTCACCTGTCAATAACAAGAATGATAACAACAAGAAACTTTCACAAATTGTAACAAAATCCGTTGAGGACATTCTTTCCAACACGTACAAAACTGTGGTGATTGGTGATCAAGAATGGGTGGCTGAAAACCTCGCCACAACCAGATACAATGATGGCGCCGACATTGCCAATATAACGGAGAATACAAGTTGGATTACCCAAACGGATGGTGCCTATGCATGGTACAATAACGATTTTGACGAATTTGGATCGGTATACGGTGCACTTTACAACTGGCACGCTGTAAATACCGGAAAACTTTGTCCTGCAGGATGGCATGTTCCTACCAATGAAGAGTGGACAGAACTTACGGATTTTCTCGGAGGTGCTGAGATTGCAGGAGACAAGCTTAAGGAATTGGGTGCCGCAGCCTGGGGAAATCCTTTTTCAGGCGCCACGAATGAGACTGGTTTCACCGCGTTGCCAGGAGGATTCAGACTTCACACGACTGGCGGTTTTGGAGGACTTGGGAGTACAGGATATTGGTGGAGTTCAACGGCTGCAAATGAAACCCGCATTCATATGCGGTCATATGAACTACGTGAACACAAACGTATACGCAGATGGCGCTAACAAAGCAGCAGGTTTTTGCGTCAGGTGTGTAAAGGACTGATTCCGATCACACTTTGGTTAAAGCTTGCTGAAGGTCCTCGATGAGGTCTTCTGAATCTTCAATACCAATGCTTAAACGCATCAGCGAATCAACCAGTCCCGTTTTCTCTCTTTCTTCTTTCGGCACACTGGCATGGGTCATCGATGCAGGGTGGTTGATCAGGGACTCAACTCCACCGAGCGATTCGGCCAATGCGAAAAGCTGTACACTTTCCATCAGTCGTATCGCTTTTTCAACGTTGTTATCTTTTAATGTGAATGATAACATTCCACCGAAATCTTTCATTTGTTTTTTAGCAATGTCATGATTCGGATGGTCAGCGAAACCGGGCCAGTATACTTTTCCAACCTTCGGATGATTCCTGAGAAATTCTGCGACTTTTCTTCCGTTTTCACAATGGCGCTCCATTCTTAGATGCAACGTTTTAATCCCGCGTAAAACGAGGAATGAATCCTGTGGCCCTGGAACTGCGCCACATGAGTTCATAATGAAGTGTAGATCCTGATAAAGCTTTTCATCATTCATGATAAGCGCCCCCATGACCACGTCAGAGTGGCCACCGAGATATTTTGTAACAGAATGCATAACGATATCCGCGCCGAGGTCGAGGGGATTTTGCAGATAAGGTGAAGCAAATGTATTGTCGACTGCAACGAGGATATTTTTTCCTTTTACAAGGTCCGTGCACGCTTTGATGTCAACGATACTCATCAATGGATTTGTGGGAGTCTCCAGCCAAATCAACTTCGTGTTCTTGTTCAGGTACGGCTCTATGTTAGCCGTATTTGTGAGGTCGATGAAGTGAAACTTGATACCGTATTTTTCAAAAACGCGTCTGAACATTCGATATGATCCGCCATACAGATCGGTACTGGTGATCACTTCGTCGCCTGGGCCCAACAATTTGATTACCGCATCCGTTGCGCCCATGCCGGATGAAAAACAAATACAGTGTTTCCCATTCTCCAATGAAGCGATACTTTTCTGCAGCGTATTCCTGGTAGGATTTGCTCCACGCGCATAGGCATATCCCTTGTGCTTCGCGGGTGATTCCTGAACATATGTTGAAGTCTGATAGATTGGCGTCATTATAGCTCCCGTACTTGGATCAGGCTGGACGCCGGCGTGCACTGCTTTAGTTCCGAATTTCATGAGCGCAAAGTTATCCGTTCTTCGGTATCTATTGAATTATTTGGACGAAAGTTTGCTCTTTGGTGGATCGTAGGCACTAAAAGACATAAGGAATAGGGAATAAGGAATAAGGAATAAGGTGGAAATGCAAACGATCAGGGCTGGTGAACGCTGCTCGAGCCGACTATTAACGATTAACTAATAACTAATAACGGAGAACGCTACAGCGTTCTCGTGGTATCAAATTTCTCCAGATAATCCGCTACGCGTCTTACCATGCTACCTCCGAGAGCACCATCGATGACGCGGTGATCGTACGAATGTGATAGGAACATCTTGTGTCGTATAGCGATCACGTCGCCGTATGGGGTTTCCATGACCGAAGGCTTTTTCTGAATAGCGCCAAGTGCGATAATGGCCACCTGTGGCTGCACAATGATCGGCGTGCCCATTACATTTCCAAAAGATCCGACGTTTGAGATCGTGAAGGTGCCACCTGTCAGTTCATCAGGTTTGAGTTTGTTGTCACGCGCGCGTTTTGCCACATCGTTAACTACTCTTGCAAGGCCTGCAAGGCTGTATTGGTCAGCATTCTTGATAACTGGAACAATCAAATTTCCGGAAGGCAACGCGACGGCCATCCCGATGTTGATCTCTTTTTTCTTTATGATCTTATCCCCATCCACCTGGATGTTGATCATGGGATAATCCTTGATCGCATTCACGACGGCTTCAATGAAGAATGGTGTATAAGTCAACGCGTCACCTGTACGCTTTTGAAAATCGTTCTTTACTTTGTTCCGCCAATAAATAATACTTGTAACATCGGCTTCCACGAATGATGTAACGTGTGGAGCGATTCGCTTCGATTCCACCATACGCTCGGCAATCATCTTGCGCATTCGGTCCATCTCAATGATCTCATCCTCTGCGCCTATCGATACCGATGTCTTGGGAGAACCAACGTTTACTGATTTCTCCGAGGTTTTAACTGTTTCACCGAGCTTTCGGTGCTCAACATAATTTAAGATATCCTTCTTGGTAATTCTTCCTGCAGCACCTGACCCTTCTATCGTTTCCAATTCGGCCACACTTATCTTTTCCTCTTTCGCAATATTTTTAACCAGCGGAGAAAAGAATTTTGAGCTGGATTTAAAATCAGGAGCATGGTTCTTACCATTGGAGCTGGCCGCGGCAAATTCTTTTGCAGAACGCGAAGGTGCCGCAACCTTTTCCGTTGACTCCGGCGATATTTCACCATTGCTTTCAGTGCCAGCTTCAGCGTCGACAGTCAATGTTGCGATCGGCGCACCAACCTGAACGATTTCTCCCTTCTGGACTAATATATCCTTCAATATGCCTGCATGTGTTGAAGGAATTTCAGTATCGACTTTGTCGGTCGCTACCTCCAGTACAGATTCTTCAAGTTCAATTTTGTCACCTGGCTTCTTAAGCCAGGATAAAACGGTTGCTTCCGTTATACTCTCGCCCATTTTCGGCATTATGAGTTGTACCTGCGCCATGACAAAATATTTAGGGAGTAAAGGTAATATTTTTAGAGAAATTGATTTTTTAGGGTGTCCGATCTCCCCGAACGGAGAGTCTGATCAAATTCAGGGCCGCTATCGATGAATATTTGATGTTAAGGATCCTGTCTTTTGTTAATTGCAATTTCTTGGCCACAAGCTTGTCCTGGTACGCACAAGCGATCCAGACCGTGCCTACGGGTTTTTCAGGTGTAGCTCCACCCGGTCCAGCAATACCACTGGTAGCAACACCGATGTCTGTGTTGAATTTGCGCCTCACAAGGTCTGCCATTTCCCGAATCGTTTGTTCGCTCACAGCTCCAAATTGATTCAGCGTTTCTGCATTGACTCCCAACTGCGCTATTTTAATTTCATATGAATATGGGATCATGCTGCCTTGAAAATATATTGAGCTACCGGGTACTGAGGTAATGAGATGAGACAAATATCCACCAGTGCAACTTTCTGCGATTGATAATGTGAGCTTCTCATCTAAAAGCATTTTGCCAACGACGGCTTCCAAGGGCTCCTCTCCATATCCATAGATGTACTCCCCGATAAGAGGGTTGAGCTCAGCGGTCAAAGTTTCGGTTTCCTCGCGCAAGGAATCCAGTGAGTCGCCGATGCCTGTAAGCCGTAGACGTACTTCACCCAAGCCCGGGAGGTAGGCAAGCTTGAGGTGAGGCGGCAGCGCTTTCTCCCAATCTGATATCCTTTCGGCGAGGAACGATTCACCCAGACCGATGGTGCGTATCACCTTATGAAGAATTTTGGGTGTCTTGTAAGTTTGCTTCAGTTTTGGAATTATCAAATCCGACATCATCAGTTTCATTTCGTGCGGTACTCCAGGCATCGAAACAAACACCTTCCCATTTCTTTCAATCCACATTCCGGGGGCCGTTCCAACTTTGTTCGTAATTTTTTCGCAACATTCCGGAAGGGCCGCCTGTTGCCGGTTCACCTCCGTCAATTCTCTTCCCCTGTTACGGAAGAATTCAGTTACTTCAGCTAGCGCCTCTTCGTGTATCTTCAGTTTGCAATCAAAGTATTGTGCCAGGCATGGTTTGGTCAGATCGTCGCTGGTTGGCCCTAGTCCACCCGTTATCAGCAGAATGTCCACGCGTTTCTCAGCATCAGCAAACGCTTTCAGAATGTGGTCTTCGCGATCGCCTACCGTTGTCTTGTATAACACCTTAATCCCTGCTTCGCCAAGGGCAACACTCATCCATTGCGAATTGGTGTCTAAAATCTGACCATAGAGCAATTCGTCTCCGATGGTTAACAGTTCCGCGGTTATTATCATTTTCAAGTATAAAAAATTTCGTCCAGCATCCAACGTTATGGAGAGCTTTCTGGTCATACCATTTGGAACCTTGAGGCTGGGTACCTGAAGCTGTCGTAAGGTTACCGCGTGATTTAATTCGACACAAAACTTAAATGTGATGAGCTTTCCAAAAAAAATTCATGGTTTGAAGAGTACGTTGTTGTGGACGTTGTGCGTTATCTGCGGAATTGTTTCGTGTGATATTATCGAACCTGATCATGATGTGGTCCATGTCATTAAGTTAAGACTTAAATCGGTTTATAGTTTGTTGGGCTCAGTTTCCTGATAGACGTTCGTCGGGGAAATGATCGATTTTCGCGAACTGGTGAGAGAGCTTTTTTAACGACACT
>JAEZBX010000202.1 GCA_023412765.1 Bacteroidota bacterium | reverse complement strand
ATACAGTTCTCCTTATCTTGACAAAGTAGTACAGTTATTGTGAAGTGGCTTTGCGCTCGATCAAATATCGTAGCAATGCGCCTTATACCCTATACCCTATACCCTATACCTCACCTTATTCCTTATTCCTTATTCCCTATTCCTTTTGTCCAACTTGAAAAGTAGGATTAGTTAATCGTGACTGTGCGCTTACCACTTACCACTTACTACTAACTACTTACAACTTACTACCTACTATTTACCACTCACCGTCCTGCAGTCAAGGCGCAATCATCCCCGCATACGTCTGCCGAACAATCTTACCATCCTGAACAATAAATGTGTCCGTAGCATACTGCAAGTTTAGATTTGGAGCATCGGCGGTCCAGAGGATATAGCCAACATCACCGCTGACCACAGTCTTGTTAAGTTGCAAAGTCGACGAGTCTTTCGGAAAAACTGAAAATGCAAAGACAAAATTCTCTCGGATTTCGCTAAGGCCTTTGAAAGTGCGATCGGGTGTTATCAAAACCGATTCTTCAGTATAATCTTCCATGGTAGCTTCAAGATCATTTGCCTGGAAAGCGTCCCAATGATGCTTGAGCACCTGAGACGTGGTTTCTTCATTGATGGCCGGAACTGGCGCCGATTTCTTTTCTGAGCAACTAAATGATACTAATAAAAGGAGAAGGAGAGAGAATAATGAGGTTTTCATGTTGTTCGGTCTAGTGAAGCAACGAAGATAAGAAAATCGGTAAGACCTCAAAGTTATCTTCTAAGTGAAAGGAATTTTCTGCGTGTATTAATCCCGCGCAACACTATAGCTGGAGCTGCGAAGTCTATAAAAAATATTGATCGCAAGGATTGCCGCAAAGGCTATGGAGGCATAAATGATGAATTCGAATTCTGAACCTTGTCTTCTTAGAAAGATGCCTATAAGAGCCCAAATAACCACTGCTGAGTACCAGTAGGCTTCATAGGTTGTAGTGATGTAGAATGCTAATGCAGCGGCGATGAACATCATGCTCACTGCCCAGGTTTGCTCTGAAAGGGGACTGCCATCCCATCCAAGTGAAACGAGGTAGGCTGAAATATTCGCTATGGTCGCCACGCTTATCCAGGCAAAGTAGATTGTGAATGGAAATTTCACCCATATCTTTTTGTTTTTGTCAAGTGCTCCTGCCCGCGTTAGTGTCATAAAAATGATTATCAGGATGATTAAGAGTGCTAGCATAATCACAACTGATAATCCTGGAAGCAAATAATGCCACGCGAGAATCCAACAAATGTTAAGAATGCAGGATACGCAAAATAAGGGCAGCAGCTTTTGTATGAGAGCATTCGTTCGATCGGTCCACATAATGACGACACTACCTGCAAGGAAAAAGTAAATGACGGACCAGATGGAGAAGGTGATACCTGATGGCGTAAACAAATTTGGGTAGCGATCTGAAACTTCGCCAGTGTCGAGGCCATTGATTGGAAGTGCGTTTGCCAGGGCGTTGACGGTGATCATTGCTACAAACAGGATCGCAGCGACTACAGGTATTGCGATATTATTTTTCATTTCACTGATAGAGGTACAATTAACACCCTCGGTGCGAAAAAGTTATTCGAGGGGTTTAATCGCCGTGATTGCATCCATAAATCGTATGGCATTGTAATGCCTGTCAGCATCCTTTAGTTGAAAAATGTTATGTCGATAGTTATTGTTGGAGAGCAACTCCCTGATCTTTGATGCGATATCTTCAGGAGAGTCCGATGCGATGTTGCTTCTTAATCCCAGCTTGTGGTAAAGAAACCGGGCGGCATTTCCGCGGGGATCGTATTCGTCGTGTACGGGGTATACCAGCATAGGGACTTCAGCGTCGATTGATTCTTTGATGGAATTGAGTCCACCGTGTGTGATAAATACGTCTGCTTGTTTTAAGATTTCAAGTTGGGGTACTCTTTCTAAGAAGTGAAAATTTTCAGCGCTGTTGGTGGGGGTCGCATTATTTGATGCGGCAGAGATTAAAAACATAAACTCACCACGGGCGGCAATGGTGGCTAGTTTTTGAAAAAATTTAGTGATGAGTTGCTGTTTTTTCGGTGGGACTGTTCCGAAGGAGCAATAGATCAGCTTGAGTTGTTTTTCCTGTTTTGATTTCAGAATAGATTGCAGCTTGTCCTCGATTGATTTTTCAGTTGGGTCAACTCTTTTGTCCGTTGTTTGAAAGCCGAGATAAGTTTGATTAGCCTGAAGCGTGGAGTTGGGGAAATCAAACTCCCTGGGTGCCAGGATAAATTCTGGTATGCCCTCAAGATTAAAATTCAGTAAGTTTTGGTTGTGGGAAATGTAATGTTTTGGGATAGGATTCTTTTTTAGCCTTCTTGAAATGATGTAGGCGTCATCAAAGCCTAGCATTGTTAGTTTTTGTTTATACCTTTTCTTGAGCTTGATCCATTTCGCCTCACGATTCGCTTTTAAGATTTCATGGTTGTCCGACGGCATGGCATCGCTATTCAGGGGAGGTCGATCAATGGTTATTTGCGTTGGAAGCATTGTATTGATGATTGCAGTTTTTATCCCACGATTATTCAGTTGTGGATACATGACAATAAAATCGGTCGATTGCATTCTGTCAATGAATACCAGACTAGGTTTGAGATCTTCAAGCATCCAGTATAGGTCAACCTGACGGTCAGCGAATACCCGATCCGTTATTCGATCCCACAACGTCCTAAAATAAACGTTCTTTTTTTTCTCCACCGTATTAATCCATTTTTCGAGGCCTGTGCCGAAAGGGTAACTTTTTAACAAGTAGAATTTGAAACCTTGCGCGACGATGTAGTCACGGAAAAACCCCGAGCCCGCGAACCAAACCTCAAAGTTATTTTCTTCCAGTATCCTGGCCGGTTTCAGAAAAGCGTTGATGTGACCAAAGCCATGGTAAAAAAGAAAAATAGCGCGTTGCTTCATTGCTGGTTAGGTAACATCAAAGTGCAACCTTACAAATTATTTAGGAAAGGAGCCTGAGAAAATTTGATGTTACAATTGCAAAGGTTTAGGAAGTGTATACTAGTTTTAACTCCTAATTTTTAAATAATCCTGGTTGGACTAAGAAGGAATTCGACTAAATCTTTACCAAGGAGATGATTAAAAGATAAAATATAATTTTTGCCAATTTGGTATAATGTTTCGGTAAATGATATTTATGAATATTCTCCCTCTTTAGCAAATACAGTCGCATTGCATTGGCCAGAAAAAGATAAGCTAGACGAGACCGAACATAAAAAAGCTATAGAACTAACATGATTTTATTAGTATCGGTTGGATTTGCGATTTTGGGCTTTGGTATCGCGATAAACGAATATTTCAAACTAAAACGATTTATAGCGAAGGGCATTGGAACGGTAGGAAGAAGAGTCGGAATGAATAGGCTGACCAATGTAACCTAGCCCACATTACTAGAGGACAGCTTCGAGTACTTAGACGGATAGTTATTGTACTATTGGAATAATTGTTAATAAATTAGTTCTCGCTGACAATTGATCGTTGTATTAATTATGACTTTAGAAGAGTATACATACTATCGAACAGGATCTACAGCCCTCAGAGTGATTGTTCGAAATATGTTTTTTAAACCATTTGTTTCATCATCATTCAGGACTTTTTGGAAATATTGGAATCCGAGTTGGGGATATTTTCTTCTATTTTATTGTTACAAGCCAATCAAAACCTTTTTTCCGCATTGGGTATGTCTGATATTAACTTTTATAATCAGCGGCCTGCTTCACGATATGATTTACATAGTACCAATGATGATCAACGAAGTCGAATTTGTATTCCCCTTTGTCACCGTGTGGTTTTTAATAATCTCCATCGGAATTTTATTGACCGAATATCTTCAGATTAATTTTGATAAAACTGCACCCATGGTCAGACCAATGTTCCACGTAAGTTTTCTTGTGGGAACATTTATTTTGACGAGAT
>JAEZBX010000090.1 GCA_023412765.1 Bacteroidota bacterium | reverse complement strand
CTTCAGGATGTTTCATCTGACTATGCACTTCAAAACACTGAGGGATGGTGGAATAAAGTTGTTGCAGATGACCTGGATGGTGACGGAGATCAGGATCTAATACTGGGCAACATTGGAGAAAATTATAAGTTCAGGGCAAGTGCCGAAAAGCCTTTCCAGGTTTATGCAAAAGATTTCGACAGCAATGGAACGAACGATGTTTTTCTTGCCCGGTATTATAAGGAGGATCAACTTGTTCCAATTCGTGGAAGAGAATGCAGTTCACAGCAGATGCCGGTTATCGCACAAAAATTTCCTACGTACGTCTCGTTTGCAGAGTCAGATCTACCTACGATTCTCGGAAAGGATATTGAGAGTGCCTTGCATCGAAAGGCTCATTTATTCTCCAGTGTAATCCTTGTGAATGACGATGGAAAATTTTCGATAAAGAGATTACCAACGGATGCCCAGCTTTCCGCAGTAATGGACATTGTTGTTAATGATTTTGATAATGATGGCGTAAAAGATATTTTGCTGGCCGGAAATAAATTTGATGTCGAAGTTGAGACAACGCCCGCAGATGCTTCTCCAGGCATCTTTATGAAAGGGTTAGGCGGTTTTGATTTCAAATGTTTGAAGCCTACGGAAAGTGGATTTTTCGTTCCTTACAACGTAAAGGATATACACGCAATGAAAGTGAACAATAAATGGGTAGTTCTGATCGGCATCAATAATGAGAAGATGCGCATATTTTCGACCTATACCAAGCAAACCTCCCTTGCGGGAGTTGCGCTTGCAAAGTAAAATCAATATCACCGGGTCGTTGCTTAAAGCAAACTTTCGCGTGTTCCTTCGCATCGTATTTCTTGTTGCCCTCACTCTCCAGGCGTGCAGCAATAAAAAAGAAAACGAAGGCAACTCTGGCTTAAATAGGTTGCAGCATTCGTCTAGCCCTTACCTTCAACAACATGCAGACAACCCCGTGGATTGGTATGAATGGGGAAGTGACGCGTTGCAAAAGGCTAAAAACGAAAACAAGCCTATTCTTATCAGTATTGGTTACGCTGCTTGCCATTGGTGTCATGTGATGGAGGAGGAAACCTTCATGGACACTGCAGTTGCCAGGTTCATGAACGAAAATTTTGTCTCAATAAAGATTGATCGCGAAGAGCGTCCCGACATCGATCAGATCTATCTTGATGCAGCGCAGTTAATATCCGGAAACAGTGGATGGCCATTGAATGCTTTTGCTTTGCCCGATGGAAAACCGTTCTATGCTGCAACTTATTTTCCGCGTGAAAATTGGATGAGATTAATCCAGCAGGTGAGTAAGGCTTACAAGAGTGATCACGACAACGTGGTTAAACAAGCGGAAGAGTTAACGAAAGGGATAGAGGCGAATCACGCGCTTACTTTTGGTGACACAATTCATACCCATACTGAAAGTTCCTTCAAAACACTGTTCTCAAATTGGAAGACCAGCTTGGACGCGGAAAAGGGTGGGCTGAAGGGCTCACCGAAATTTCCCTTGCCAGTGGTTTGGGAATTTCTGCTTCAATATCATTATCTCACAGGCGACATGGAAGCGCTGGAAATGGTGACCACTACACTCGATGGGATATTGAAAGGCGGTTTGTTCGATGAGCTCGGCGGTGGTTTTTCGCGTTATGCCGTCGATGAAGATTGGACTGTACCTCACTTTGAAAAAATGCTTTATGATAATGGGCAGTTGGTAAGCCTTTTAAGTCATGCTTACCAGGTAACAAATAAGAAATCTTATCAGGATGCAGTTGAACATACGCTGCAGTTTGTAGAAAGTTCTCTGCTTTCAGCCGAAGGTGGGTTTTATTCATCCTTAAACGCTGACAGCGAAGGAGAGGAAGGAAAGTATTACGTATGGACAAAGGCGGAGATACAACAAATCCTTGATGATGCTTCCGCAGATGTTTTCATCGAATATTATAACATTTCTGACTCAGGAAATTGGGAGCATGGAAAAAATATTCTCTACACAAAATTCAATCCACAGGACTTTGCAACGAAAAAGAATATGACACTGTCAGATTTCAACACTATTATGTTGAATGGAAAGAAACTTTTGCTTGAGAGCAGAAAAAGACGGATAGCTCCATCGTTAGACAATAAAATTCTTGTTTCATGGAACGCCCTTATGTTACAAGGTTATGTAGATGCTTATTTTGCATTTGGTAAATCCGAGTATCTGCAGACTGCAATTAGAAACGGTAATTTTCTGGCAGAAAGTTTTCTTCAGTCTAATGGGCGTCTGACGCGAAGCTTCAAGGACGGAAAGACGAGCATCGACGCTTTCCTGGAGGATTATGCCTTATTATCCCGCGCATTCATCCAGCTTTATCAGGCAACCTTCGACGTCAAGTGGCTCGAAAAAGCAAAGAAATTGACAGAGTACGCTGTCGCCAATTTTTCCGACAACAAAACAGGCTTGTTTTTTTATACCCCGATTGAAGCAGACGAACTTATTATGAGAAGGACAGAGACGGCTGATAATGTTATGCCATCGTCCAATGCTGTGATGGCTGAGGTGTTATTTATGCTGGGTGAATTTTACGGCAATAAGGAATACCAGGATCGGAGCGAAAAAATGTTAAACAACGTTTCACCAAACTTCACAAGTGGTGGGCCATACTATGCACGATGGGCAAGCCTGTTGGGTCTAATGACGTACAAGCCGTATCAGGTCGCGGTGGTCGGTCCGCATGCAATATCGAAAAGTAGTGTGATTCAAAGGTCTTACCTTCCAACAGCCATATTTATGGGTGGGAGAGAAGAAAACCTTCCACTCCTGGAGAACAAATCGGTTCCTAACCGGACTATTATTTACGTATGTCGCAACCGGATCTGCAAATCGCCTGAAGAGGAGCCGCAGAATGCAATCAAGCAAATGCGATCAGGAGCCACAGCAATCCCGTTGTGAAGCAATAACTCTTCTGGCGTTGCCAGCAATGATTTAAGGGCGCACAAATCATTTCACTTCTCTCGCTAGGCTGACAGTAATACTAATAACTTAAGCGCAAAGAAGAAGAGTATCCACCCACAACAATCCACAAAGATTACTATTTTGCCCCCATGAATCCCTCATACAAATTCGCATACCTCCTGGTATTATGCATGATCATTTGCCGGACTTCAACAGCACAACATGATCTACGATTGTGGTATGATAAGCCAGCGCAAAACTGGAATGAGGCGCTTCCACTCGGCAACGGTCGTATTGGAGCCATGATATTCGGACGGGTTGATGAAGAACTCATCCAGCTCAACGAAGAAACATTGTGGTCGGGTGGTCCTGTCAATAACAATCCGAATCCATTCGCAAAAAAGTTTTTACCTGCGATTCGTGAAGCACTGGCAAAACAGGACTATGTCAAAGCGGAAGAACTTACTAAGAAAATGCAAGGACCTTTCACTGAATCTTATTTGCCGCTCGCTGACTTAATGATCAGTCAGGCGTTGGATGCCAGTCCGATGGATTACTACCGTGATCTGAATATTGGAAATGCTATTTCTACCACCCGCTTTAGATCCGGTGGTACTATCTTTACGCGAGAATATTTTATTTCGGCCCCGGCTCAGGTCATGTTCGTCCGACTAACGGCTGACAAAGAGAATGCCATCAATGTTAAGATTCGACTTCAAAGCCAATTATATGCAACGACCGAAGCCAGTGGGAATTCAGTCACGATGAAGGGTAGGGCACCCTCCCATGTTGATCCCAGCTATATGGATCCTATGGATCAGCCTGTGATTTATAATGATCCCACACAATGCAGAGGAATGCGTTTTATTGTCGACGCTCGGGCTAAAGCGAGTGGAGGAAGCGTCGTTGCGGAAGGTGATGCGTTAAGTGTTAAAGGAGCCTCTTCAGTAACAATTATCCTATCAACAGCAACAAGTTTTAACGGGCATGATAAGTGTCCCGATAGTGAAGGCAAAGATGAGGTAGCCCATGCGTTGAAATTCATGAATGATGCAATTACAGAAGATTTTGATGCATTAAGAAAGGACCACGTGAGCGACTATCGTAAATTTTTTGATAGGGTTGAACTTGCTTTCAATGAAAAACAGAAGATGGATAGTCTGCCTACTGACGAGCGTTTGAAACGATATACGTCGGGCGAAGCGGACCTCGCGCTCGAATCTTTGTATTTTCAATTTGGCAGGTATTTGCTGATCTCGAG
>JAEZBX010000051.1 GCA_023412765.1 Bacteroidota bacterium | reverse complement strand
CCTCGATGTAATTTGATCCCCCACCTCATCAGCGCTATCGTGATTTGCTTATATAATCGAAGCTCGTTGAACTGACGAATATTCTGCCGATATTTATAACAAAATCAGATTTCCATGCTGAGATATTTGCTGGCTAATGTCCTATTCGTAATTGTATTTCTCAACGTTCAGGCTCAAACAATCTTCCCACTCCGTATAAGCGATGACAAGCGATACCTTGTAGACCAACAAAACAATCCCGTTCCAATTCTTGGCCGCACTGCCTGGTTAATTATTTCTCAATCCGAAAAAGGGTATCAGCAATTTATTGAGAACACATTATCGCTTGGTTACAATGCCATAGAGTTTGCAGCGATCACACATTGGCCTAATGGAAATCGCGTGCCGTTCAACGGAGAAGGAGAGATGCCATTTTTGAAAAGACTTAACGGATCGCCATGGGACGGCAAACTCGTATATAACTCTTTGAATTCTGATGCTCCTGACTTTACTACACCTAATGAAAAGTACTGGCGGTTTGTCGACAAATTTCTTGAGTACTGCGAAGCCAAGGGATTATTAGTATTTATGTTTCCCGCATACGTGGGATATGAAGGACAAGAGCAAGGTTGGATGAAAGAGCTGGTAGCAAACGGCAGGGAGAAGGTAATGTCTTATGGAGCGTGGATTGCCAATAGGTATACGCACCGAAAAAATATTGTATGGATGTTGTTGGGCGATATGGGGAAGTTTAATGCGGAACAGGAGATTGCCGAGCAGTCGCTTATCGATGGTCTGAAGAGTGTAAAGGGTCAGCAATCAACGCAGTACACTGCTGAGTCACACAGTGGTGAAAACGCTGCGGACAATCCATACTTTGGTGATGAGATGACTCTAAATGGTGTTTACACCTGGGAGTTAAAAGTTCCAGTACCCTACCTGGCACGTAAGGCCTATGCGCACAATCCTGTGATGCCTGCCTTCTTGCTCGAGGAGCCGTATGATGAAGAGGGACCTGATGGAAACAATTTTAATCCGAACGCGACCCAACCCGTGCGCCGTTTTCAGTGGTGGGGTTGGCTTTCTACGATCGGTGGATATATTTCCGGCAATGGATACGTCTGGCCCTTTGTTGACCCCATTTGGCAGCAGCACCTCGAAACGCAGGGAGCAAAGGATATGCAGAGACTCAATGGATTTATCAAAGCCCTGGACTGGTGGAAACTTGTGCCGAGCGGATTAAACGGCATGAAAGACATCATTGTTGATCCTGTGAATGTCGATACCGCAGCATCTTACGTCGCTGCAGCGGCTTCAAGAGAGGGATCACTTTTGGTAGCCTATATTCCACCGGCTCACAAAGGTGAAATAACGGTCGACCTATCTGTCCTCAGTAAACCAAGTTTTGCATATTGGTTCGATCCGTCTGATGGGAGATATCTTCCAGCGGAGGAGTCGAAGATAAATAATAATGGCAAAAGAAAATTTGTAACACCTGGAAAAAATCAGTCGGGCGAGATGGATTGGGTGCTTTTATTGACGACGAAGAAACGGCGATAGTTTGAAGTTTAAAGTTGAAGGTTTAAGGTTCGGCTCGAGGACGATTTGTAGATTCAGGTTTGAAGTTTGAGGTTTGAAGTTCGGCTCGAGCACAAGTCATCTGTGACATCCACGTTATGAGGTTCCGACAACTTTAAACTTTAAACCTGAAACTTTAAACTAAAAAGTAATGAAGTCCAATTCCAGGAATACAGTTTTCAAATACCTCCCAATTTACGGCTGCATTTCCACTGGTTTGAGCTACACCGGTGTGGGCACTATTGCTATGCTTTCCTTTTTGAAAGTCAGAGAGGGAGGTGCGGATGAAAGCAGTATGCTCGCAATCTTAAACGAAGTTATCATCGGAAAAATCCTGCTATGGATTATCATGGTCGGAACTGCTTGTTATATTGTCTGGCGCATTTACGAGGCGGTGACCGATCCTTATGGCTATGGAAAAAATCTTGTGGGGTTGGGCAAGAGGGCGGGGATTGCACTAAGTGTTATTGCCGACTTACTTATCGTAAACGCAGCGATCAAGGTATTACTTGGCATTGGAGATATTCAACAAAGTGGTGAGCCACGCGAAGAACGGGAATTTGTAGCTCAGTTGTTAGGCGAACCCTGGGGGCCTGCAATTGTGGCGGGTATGGGTATCGTTGTACTGGCAGCCGCAGTTGTTCAGCTGGTCTATGGAGTGACTGGAGGATACAAAGAACGACTTGATATAGATCATTATTCAAAAGCAGGACGGAACCTCGTTCACTTGCTGGCTTGGGTCGGATATATTTCCAGAGCCTTTATTGTTGGCATCATCGGCTACTTCTTGTTGAAAGCTGCAATAACCGATCACTCGGACTATGTCGTCAATACCGATAAGGCATTCGACTTTATTGGTGACGAGGTCGGTCATTTGTATTTTATTGTCTTGGCGACGGGAACGATTTGCTACGGAATTTTCATGGTAATACAGGGCATCGCGTACGATCAGGATAAGGATTAAATACACGTGTTTTCGGGGTCAAAAAAGGCGTTTTTTCTTCTGAAAAATACCGACGCGGCATGTTACTTATCGGCTATAAAGTGAATTTATCGCTATATAAAGCATTCTAACTGCGATGCGATCTTTTAGTAATAATCCAGTCTTCAAAGCGAGCTGGATGGCTGTTTTCAGCCTAATTTTTTTAGTCTCCTGCCAGGATGATGAAAGTATTAACCCTCTTTTCGGGACGTGGACGTTATAAGGCCACAGCCGCCATAAATTGTTTAGACCCGAGCCAGGATTTTAGCGCTACTTTTTCCTGCGAAAACTCGGCTTGCAAAAAGTACATTTTTGGTGCGGACGGCTTTCTGAAAATAGAGCAATTCACGAGCGTGGGAGTTGTTGCAAGTGAAGGCACGTATACTGAATCGAACGGCACCTTGACTACCCACATAAATGATGGTGAATATCCAACAATGCGAACTTTTGAAGTTAGTATCGGAGAGCCAAACTATCTATATCTAAAGGAGATTCCCGCTCGTGGATCCGGAAAATGTAGTGCGACAACAATTCTCATAAAATAAAGGTTGACATACTTTGCTGGTCTTGCATAAAGACGTCTGGGTGGTGGTGAACTTAGTCTGCGACGTCTTCATTCAGTGGATTCCGTTATCTCTTCTTTTTTTCTGAAAATGGACATAATTACAGTCGTTGAGCCGTGTCTGTCTTTTACTAGCCACAGCGTTGTAAGCCTCCGCCAATATCAATTATGTGTATAAAAGTTTCGGTAAGGGAAATAGACTGCAGTGCGTGCAACCAACATGAAATCCTCACACAATACGCAAGAGGCAATTCCAATAAAAAGTGTGAAATTGTGCTCAAGAACAAGGAATATTCTTCTCAAAGCACTTAATTGGAAGTTGACAAAGTAGATTAAGCCTTCGGCCTGATCGACTGACTGAAATCTCAAATAGGAATAATATGCAAAAGCCGTTTTACTTTTTCCTGTCTATATCTTTTTTCTTGATAGTTTCTGCGATGAGTTACTTGAATGTGGTTGCTCAGTCATTTAATAATAAGCCCCGTATTGTGATTACTGCCGATCCGGAACTTGATGACAATAATTCGCTGATTCGCTTTTTACTTTATAGCAGTGACCTGGAAATTGAAGGACTCATTTACTCCAGCAGCCAGTTTCACTGGAAAGGAGATGGCAAGGGAACAAAATGGTTTGTTCCTGGAAGGGAGTATGCACGATTTGGCTTAGACAAATGTCCATGTGAATCGTGGCGTTGGAAAGAGGACGAAAAGTTTATTCATGACATTGTTGAGGCGTACGAAAAAGTATATCCTAATTTAAGAGTTCACAACCCGGAGTATCCAAACCCGGGTAAGCTGCAGTCGAAAATACGTTTTGGAAATATTGAGTTTGACGGAGATATCTCTAAAGATTCACCAGGATCTGATCTAATAAAAGCATTGATTCTCGACGACAAACCAGGGCAACTCTTTATTACTGCATGGGGAGGACATAGCACAATTGCAAGGGCACTCAAATCGATACAAGAAGAATTTGAATTCACAACGCAATGGGAATCGATTAAATCAAAAATCTCGCGGAAAGTTGTTTTGTTACCTTCAGGCGACCAGGATGACACCTATGCAAAATATATTAAGCCCAACTGGAGTGGAATAGAATACAGGCAATTCACTGCAGGACCAAACTATGGTTACGGAGCGCAGTTGCGTGCAAAGCCCGAGGATGCGCCGCTTTTGACTTCGGCATGGATGAAAGAGAATGTATTGGACAGAGGGCCGCTTGGATCCCTGTACCGGGTATGGGGTGATGGTAAGCAAATGGTTAAGGGTGATATCATGGATTACTTCGGCATATCCGGAAAAACAGATGATGAACTTCGTAAAATGGGATACGTTGTCTGGATGCCCGTGCAGCCGAAACATTCATGGTTGGGCGAGGGTGACAACCATACGTTTATGAATATGCTTGGGAACGGATTGCGCGCTTTTGAGAATAGTACGTATGGCGGGTGGGGCGGCCGTGGTACTAAGTCGCAGAATTTCTCTTTTGCCATGAGCGATACTTCTCAGCAAGCAATGGTTGCAGTACTTTCCTCTAATCGAAACACCATCGATTATCCAAATTTTTTTCCTGCAGCTCAAAATGATTTTGCTGCCCGCATGAAATGGTCTGTTACACCGAAGTTCTCAGATGCTAACCATGAGCCTATTGTTAAAATCGAGGGGCCACTACAGGTGGTGGCATCCGCAGGTGAGACAATACGATTGAATGGCAACATCTCTGATCCCGACGGAAATAAACTCTCGATTAAATGGTGGCAGTTCAAAGTCGGAACCAACGACAAAGACATTTCTATTCAGGACCAAACGTCGACTCGATGCAGAGTAACCATTCCAACGGATGCTCGTCCGGGTGAAACCATTCATGTGGTATTGCAGGCAACAGACGATGGCAAGCCTGCGCTTACGCGATACCAGCGCGTGGTCATAACCGTGAGAGAAGACGTGCGTCGATAGGCGGCGTGATTTGATTCTATAAGAAACCAAATTATGGAGGGCGAGCAAAGAGCCTGAGAGATCAGGCTTCGTTGTTGGTTTTAACAAGAGGCACAGCCTCCGCAGCATCGTGCTCATCGATAGCTGGTGCTGAATCAACAACATGCTTTTCGCGGTGTTCCATTATGTACTGCTGACGAATGTCTTTTGCAAGTTTATGATTACCGGTATGATCCCATCCGGGTGGCATAACCAGATACAAGAATTTATTTTTTATACCCGGTGCCCTCACAACATCTTTTATCAGATAATAGAATTCGCCAAAGTAGACATCGAAAAAATTCCCGGCATTAATTTTTCGTGTGATACCATACTCAATCTTGATATTATCCTGTTCGGGTTGATATGTTTTGAAGACTCTGTCCCACACGTTGAGCAGGTTGCAAAAGTTGGTATCCATGTACAATGGGTTCCGTGCATGGTGTACGCGATGATGCGAGGGGGTGAGGATGAATTTTCCAATAAATCCAAAACGGGCGTCTTTCATGAAGTTCTCGCCGACGTGGATGAATCCGCCCCACGTTCCGTCAATAAACATTATAGCGAACAGCATCACGGGAGGAACGCCTGCCAAAATGCAAATGGTTGTTCTTATAAAATCGGCATACGGTCCCTCGAGGAAAAAGTGTGCATAGGTAACGGACAGATTCATCTGCTCGGGCGCGTGGTGCGATGAATGGAGGCACCAAAACAGTCTGACTTTATGAGCTAGAAAATGATAAATGAAGTGGGCAAATTCCCAGATAATATAGCCGTAAATAAACCAGTACCACGTGAGGGATACGGGTACCAATGCGTACGGAGCAAACAAGCCCACACAAAATGCGACAACGCCAAGCGAAATGAACTTGCCTATGACGCGATTAAAGACATAAATAAAAAATGGAATTTTATATTCTGACTTGTTGAAATTCTTGTGCGCGAACGCCATCAACATCTCTACAAGAACAATAAACGGTATAAGCGGTGAAAGAACAGTCTGAATTCCTTTCCAGGTACGCAACGAGCTGTAATCACCGGAGCGGACTAGTTCTATAATTCCATTAATTGAGAAGAAGTTGGCAATCTCGTCTCGTAATGTTTCGAATATTTCCATTGCAGACGCGGTTTTGAAAAGTCAAAAGTACAGATTTTTGGTGCTATGAAAAAGTTTGCAGCAGAAGTCAAAAATGTCAAGAAGTCCATGCTAGAGCCGCAATTTCAAATATATAGGCACCAGTCCGACATCCCAACTATTATGACAGACCTCAATCTCAGTTTGTAAGGCGAACAACGGCTGTCTTATGCGAGAAATATCGAGGGTAATAGTTTATGATTCATAAGGTCGTGCGCACTCAGCCCTTGTTGGTGTTCTTCACCAACAAGGGCAGCAACTCGGGAGACAGTTTGGCTGAAATCACTGTGAGTCAGATCGTTCATAACTCCAGCAAGTTCGATCGTACGTTTGTTGATGAAGAACACCAACAAAGGCCCTTACACTGCCACACCCACTCGCAAGAGATTCGGCTTGATTTGCAAAGAACATTCGCTATATGCTCTTAAGACTTATCTTTGCAGCACTATTTTACGCCGGAGGAGCATATGAAGAAAATTGGATTTCTGTCTTTTGGACACTGGGCAAATCGTCAGGGTTACAAATCCCGCACGGCAAGCGATACATTACTCCAGTCAATTGACCTGGCAATTGCAAGTGAAGAGATAGGGTTGGATGGTGCTTATTTTCGCGTGCATCATTTCGCTGCCCAACTGGGATCACCGTTTCCTTTACTGTCGGCTGTCGCGGCGAGAACGAACAAGATTGAGATTGGAACTGCGGTAATCGATATGCGCTATGAAAATCCGTTGTACATGGTTGAAAATGCCGGAGCAGCTGACCTGATTTCCGGAGGACGGCTTCAGTTGGGAATTAGCAGAGGTTCGCCAGAGCAGGTTATTGATGGTTGGCGCTATTTTGGACATGAGCCCGCAGATGGTGAAACAGATGCTGATATGGGGCGACGCAGAGCGTTAGAGTTTCTAAGTAAGCTGAACGGCGTCGGATTTGCCAAGCCTAATCCCTACCCGATGTTCCCGAATCCTCCTGGTTTGTTACGACTAGAACCTTATTCACCGGGACTGCGCGACAGAATATGGTGGGGAGCCGCTTCGAATGCAACTGCTGTCTGGGCAGCTGAAAATGAAATGAATCTGCAAAGCTCTACTCTGAAATTTGATGAAAGCGGGAAACCATTCCACGTGCAACAGGCAGAGCAAATCAGAATGTACAAGGAAGCCTGGAGGAAGGCTGGTCACCAGCGCGAGCCAAGAGTTTCAGTAAGTCGTTCAATATTCGCATTGGTGACCGACGACGACCGATATCTATTTGGGCAAGAAGCCAACCATACAGATCAAATCGGTTTTATCGAGAGTGATAAACGCGCTATTTTTGGAAGGAGCTATGCTGCCGAACCTGATAAATTAATAAAAGAGCTGGAAGCAGACGAAGCTATTCGCGAAGCCGACACACTGCTTTTGACTGTGCCCAATACCCTGGGCGTTGATTATAATGTCCACGTCCTTTCTTCTATTCTGAAGTATGTTGCGCCAGCACTAGGTTGGAGATAATTGACATAGGCGGGGATTCTAAAATGCCTACCTCACAACCTCACTAACCAGGATTATTGGAGGTACTTCGGTGTAGTTCACGAAGTCTGCTCTTATTGCATCTCTTTGTGGACCAAGTGCCGACTGATATTCGCTGAGACTCTTTACATAAAATGTCCCGATCGCAGCATAAGGCAAGGGTTGGTTGGGGATACCACTACTGAGACCTTTTTCGATAGTGTATTTTACCAGATTAGATCCAAGAAATTGGGCAACCATAGGCATGTGCTTGGTTTCATAATATTCCATATTAAATGTTTTGCCTTCCTCAAAGGGATACATGATAGACACTTTGATGAGACCTTTTTCAGCAATTGGCGCATTGCGTGCTTTGGATTTGCGAGATTCTTTTTCCTGTCCGAAAGAAGCGAGTGTTATTGTCAGAAGCAGAATCGATAGTATGAATTTGAATTTCATTAGTGTTTTAGGGTTATGAATTTTGAGTTTCTGGAAGTCATTGGACATTGTCAGACGCAAATGTCTGCAGAAGGCCTATATTTACAAAACGGTATTTTTCGATCGGATCAATCGATTAAACCGATTTAGTGATGGAGCTTAGACAACTGAAGTACTTTATTAAAGCGAAGGACTTACTGAATTTTACCGAAGCCGCAAAGGCGTTAAATATCAGTCAGAGTACTTTATCACAACAAATCAAACAACTGGAAGATGAATTGGATATTCTTTTGTTCAATCGAATTGGTAAGCGCATAGTTCTTACAGAGGCAGGGGAGATGTTCAGTGAATATGCATTACAGAGTATCGACAAAGCCAATCAAGGGTTATTGTTGTTGAAGGATTTGAACAACCTGAATACGGGAAAAATTACGATTGGCGTGATTTATTCCATGCGTATTCCTTTTGCCAAGGCTTTAATTCAATTCGCGAAGCAATATCCGAATATCAAAGTTCAGGTAGTTTTTGGTACAACAAAAGATCTTCTCGAGAATCTGGAGCTTCATCACTTCGATTTTATTTTGACATTTTACGAAAAAACAAAACATGTTAATTTTAAATGCCAGCCGCTCGTAACCGCTAACATGGTGTTAGTCACAGCAAAAAAATCATTGCTTGCCAATAAAAGGAGTATTTCGCTTAAACAGGTTGCTGAACTTCCATTGGCATTGCCATTCAGTGGGTATAGTACAATTCAGTTCTTTGTAGAATCGTTCAGTCGAAAAAAGCTGTCTCCTAAAATTTGCATGGAGATCAATGATATCCCCACTCTGTTTGAAGTTGTAAAAACGGGTAACTGGCATACGATCCTCAGCGAAACGAGTGTAAACGATTCGCAAGTGGTTGGTATCCCCATAGCGGGAAAAAACATGA
Organism: Bacteroidota bacterium; assembly: GCA_023412765.1. GTDB lineage: Bacteria > Bacteroidota > Bacteroidia > Cytophagales > Cyclobacteriaceae > Chryseolinea. The sequence continues at coordinate 124 of JAEZBX010000051.1, read as the reverse complement.
GGCGAACGATTATGATTTTATCTCTTAAGGAAGCCTATGAGAAGAAGGCGGTGAAAAGGTTTTATGAAATATTAACGCAGATCGAGATTTGAAGGCGATGAGAGGATCCTCGCTACTAGCTTGA
>JAEZBX010000031.1 GCA_023412765.1 Bacteroidota bacterium | reverse complement strand
CGATTCACGATCCCAGTAAATGCGAATCAAGTTGCGATAGATCCGTTCACTGGCCCTCGGACTGATTACTTTTCCCTCCCTAATCTTCACAACGAGTTCAGCCATTTCTCGGGGTGTTGTCTGTCCCCATCCATATTTAGATCGGTTGGTTTCCCTCCCCGGTGTTCGCGAATTCACACGGGTATGAACTAATCCATTTGACTCAAGCCATGAATTGATTTCAGTGCCCGTACCAGCGAGATGCTGACACCACAGGCTCGCTGTGTTATCGCTGGTGGTTATCATGAGCATCAAAACTTTTGGCAGCGAGATCTTTTCTTCGTTCTTGAACGAACCTAAGATATCCTCGCCAGCGTAAAGAAGTGAATCGTGATATGTCAGGATTGAATCATACGCCAGTTCCCCTTTCTCAATTTTATTGAAGATGCCAATCGTGATCGGTATCTTAATCATACTCGCGGTTGGAAATAAAGTATCAGCGTTAATGGCCACCGTTTTACCACTGCGAAGATGACGCACATATATTCCAGCGTCGCCTTCAAAGCCTTCGAGCAACGCGCGTAGTTTTTCCGTTAAAACTTTATCTTGTTTCTGGGCGATGAGAGGTATGGAGGCTAGAAAAAGGAATACTACTACAAAATTCCGCATAGAAATAAACTCTCCTGCAACTTACTTGCTTTGAAGGTAGGTGGCAAATAAAATTTTAGCTTTGCAGCCAATGGCTGAGACGGGAACTGACATAGAAAAAGCGAAAAACTTGTTGATTGCGGGCGAGCTTGTAGCGGTGCCTACGGAAACCGTATATGGTCTAGCTGGCAATGCACTAAACCCGTCTGCCGTAGCAAAGATATTTGAGGTCAAGGGACGTCCACAGTTTGATCCACTCATCGTACATGTTCCGGATTTGCAAACAGCCAGAAGTTACGTAAGCGAAATTCCACCGCAGGCAGAAAAACTAATTGATGCATTTTGGCCAGGCCCACTTACTATTTTATTAAAGAAAAAACCAATCATTTCCGACTTGATCACGGCCGGGCTGGAGACAGTGGCGTTGCGCAGCCCTAACCATCCGATGACACAAGAACTCCTCGCATCACTCCCATTTCCAATAGCGGCTCCAAGTGCCAATCCATTTGGTTACGTGAGCCCTACACGTCCTGAACATGTGAATGAGCAATTGGGAGAGAAAATCAGCTACATCCTCGATGGGGGGCCGTCAGTAATCGGTGTTGAATCTACAATAATTGGGTTTGACAACAGTCAACCCGTAATATTTCGCCTGGGAGGAATAACTCAGGAGCAAATCGAATCTGTTATCGGGAGTGTCGATGTTAATACCAGCTCAACATCGAATCCAAAGTCGCCGGGTCAATTGCAAAGTCACTATTCGCCGGGTAAGAGAGTAATTGTTGGCGACATCGATTCGCTTATCAAACATCACAGTAAAGGCCAATATGGCATTCTCTCGTTTCAAAAGAATTACTCGCAACGTTATCAATATATTCTATCCCCCACTGGACGAATGGAAGAGGCTGCACAAAATCTATTCTCTGCGTTACGCATTCTTGATAAGATGCCCATCAAAGTAATACTGGCAGAATTTGTTCCTGATGTTGGGTTAGGGAAGGCGATAAATGATAGGTTGAGGAGAGCTTCTGCGTAGGGTGTTTAAGTGTGTAAGTGTTTAGGTGTTTAAGTGTTTAGGTGTACTCGCGCCACGGCTAACATTTGCCTGCAGAAAGAAAACATACGACAATATTTAATTCACAGACGCAAGAATTTCAGGGCGACCTAAACACTTACACACCTAAACACTTACACACATTTTACTTATCTTGAAAGCCCATATCTCATAAAATGAAAAAACTTCTAATTCTTACCGGCGGTGGTGATTGTCCTGGTTTAAACGCGGTGATTCGCGGCGCAGCGAAGCGAGCGCGAAAAGAAAAAGACTGGGAGGTATTTGGATGCATCGAAGGATTCAATGGTGTGTTCAAGAGTCCGCCCGAACTTGTAAAGCTGACCTCTGCAAAAACTGCGGGCATACACGTTCGCGGTGGGACTATCTTGAAGACGACGAACAAGGATAATCCGATAAACTTTCCAGTGCTTCAACCAGACGGTACGAGAAAATTTACTGACCGCTCTGATGAACTTGTGGCGAGATTAAAAGAGCTTAAATTCGATGCGGTTATCAATATCGGTGGTGATGGATCACAAAAAATTTCAAAGGTTCTCTATAATAAAGGAATACCCATAATCGGCGTGCCTAAGACTATTGATAATGACTTATCGGCAACTGACATAACTTTTGGTTTTCACACTGCGGTACAGATTGCTACCGATAGTTTTGACAAGCTTGTTACAACTGCAGAAAGTCATCACCGTGTTATGATTATGGAAGTGATGGGCAGGGACGCCGGATGGATTGCATTGTATGCCGCTATTGCAGGTGGTGCTGAAATATGCCTTATTCCAGAGATACCCTATGACGTGCGGAAGATTGTTAAGCGCATAAACTCACGCTACAAAAAAGGACGTGGCTTCGTAAATATCGTTATCGCCGAAGGTGCCAAACCGAAGGAAGGTACGGTTACAGCAACTGCTGGCGAAAGAGGTTCAGAGCATGTTCGACTCGGGGGAGTTGCTTTCCAGCTTTCGAAACAACTCAAGGATGCTGGATGCAAAGCTGAAATACGCGAAACAGTGTTGGGTCATGTACAGCGAGGTGGAAGTCCGACTGCCTACGACCGTATACTCGCTACGTTGTTCGGCGTCAAAGCATTCGAACTCGTTTTGGAAAAGCAGTTCGGAAGAATGGTCGCTTTTAGAAACAACCAGATCACGTCTGTGACTCTCGAAGAATGTACAAAAGAACCAAATCTCGTCAGTAAAGATCTTTATGCTGTTCAGGCCGCGAAGGGCCTGAATATCACCTTCGGCGATTAGTCTATCTGTTCACCTGGCACCAATGCAGGGAAAAGGAATAAGGAATAAGGAGTACGGATGTAGCGACAAAGTGCGCACCTTATTCCTTATCCCCTATTCCCTATTCCCTATTCCTTTCTTGATTGATCATTCATCTCAATATAAATGCAATCACGCAATGACGTAATCATTAAAGAAAACTTCATCGTCCTGACCGGGGGTCCGGGTGGTGGTAAGTCGTCTG
>JAEZBX010000313.1 GCA_023412765.1 Bacteroidota bacterium | reverse complement strand
TTAGTATATAGTCAGCCTCGAACGCCAGCGTGATATATTTGCCGCGGAAAGGATCGGATGGATCTATTGGTTCAGTCTTGAATTTAAATTCCCTTCCCTCAGCGATAACGGTCTCGCTATTGTACATCATCATCCCTGGCACTACCCATTGAGCAATGCACATAATGCCGAATAATATGAAGATTAGTTTATTCATATTTTCTTCTTCCTTCTTTGAAGCATATAATAGTTTGCAATAAAAAATCCTGCTCCGATCGCAATGAACAGGAGTCCACGAATCACGAAACTAAAGTTAGTATCGAAAAATCTGCAGCCGATCAATACCGAGATTATGACCAGTCCGTAGTTCAAGATTCCAAGGTGGTTTTGTTGTGCACCATCGTAAATCGTGTGAACGGCTACTAGCAAAATGATTAGATTAACTAATATCTGCGCTGCCAGCGGTGATGGCGTCCCGATGAAAAATAAACCAATCAGCAGGAGAAATGCGTACGACTTTGAATTAAGTTCCTCCCACTTTTTTATTTGAGCCAGCCTGGTCAACAATGCAATAGATGCGATCGTAAGCAAAATAGAAACGATGATTTCTGGCTGAGAAAAGAAGTCGGCGGTAATGCCCGGCAGTTCCTCCCAATACCAACGAAAGCTTAGCGTCAAAAGCAGGATGATCACACCCAGACTTCCGCAGACGAGGTAAGCATTGCCAAGGACACGGTGTGAGGCGAATAATCTGAACTGTCCCATCATTACAAATCCGCTGAAGAGGCTCATGTACGCAAGCATCATGTATTCACCGCTATCACCGGCGAAAACACCCAGGCATATCGTTACTGATAACACAAGGAACCATGAATGAAAATGGAAAAAGTTATTCCGGATATTCTTCCGAATGAACTCCAAATAGTAGAATGGCAGGATCAATAAAAGCAATATCCAGTAACTGGGAGCATTTGTGTTTGGATAGTTGAAGTAGCCTACCTCGCACGCATACCACGTGATACCCATGATGAATAGCAACGAGGCGAACGATGAGCGCATGACATATGCGATCGGTAGAGCCAAATACATCCATGTGAGCAAGAATCCGGCAAGATCGCCTTCTATGTTATACACCTGGCTGACGATGGAAATACATATGGCAATGGCAAAAAATAAAAAAGTGCCTGACGCTTCGCGCCATGCAACACCTTCGACTCTTTTTATCAATACAAAGCCGGCAAGAACCTGCGCAGCAAGCAAAGGGAGCGATCCAACAGCAAGCTTGAAACCTTTTGATAACTGATCCCAGTTGTGAGCGAGGATAAGAACGATGCCGAGTCCAACCAGGAGGGAACCTAATATTGCAAAAACTACAAATAACCTGTTTGAAGATTGCGTTGGTTGAGTCTTATAATATTCTTTAATCTTTTGTGCCGTTTCCTCAGTGATGACCTGCGCGTGTATCAACTGACGCAGATCATTTAATATTTGTTTGCTCATAGGCCTTGACGCAAAGTTGCATGGTTGGACCTTTGAAGGTAAGAACTTTAAAATAAAAAAGACTGCCCGTGCCGAGCAGTCTTTAGTGCTTTGTGATGTGCGTATGATTACTTCGAAAAAGTGTATGCCATTACAGTGTTGGCATTAAACGTTGGAACGAACAGCGTTTTGGTCTTGGGATCGTATTCAATATCCGCCGCGCTCAGCTTGTCGTTGCGCGTATCCAATAGCTTTTTCGCTTCACCTTTTGAATTTACATATGCAACTTCTCCATGCCAGCTGGAGACCAGGTACTCATTGTTTCCCAGCGGAACAACACCATCGGCTCCTTCAGCTGTTGAAGTAACTTTCGTTAGTTTCTTGTCGTTCGACAACTTGAAATTGGCTCCTGAGGGAAAGTCGACGACATAGAGCCCATTACCTGTTGCAAGCAGACCATTTACTCCGCCAATCTCGGGGCTTTCAAAATATACTTCAGCTTTACCACCCTTGATTACATGGATCTTTCCTGTGTTGCTGTCTGATACATACACGTTGCCTGCCTTGTCAACAGTAATATCGTTGAGGAATTTCGCACCTTCTATGTCGAGACTGTTGGTGATTTTTCCTGTCTTAGTATCTATGGTGACCACTTTGGAGATGTCGGCAACGTAGAGGCTATTATTGAATAGTCCCATGCCTTTAGGAGCGTCCAGTCCGGTTGCCCATTTCAAGTTCTTGATCTTACCATCAAGCCCTACTTGTGAGATAAAACCGTTGCCATCCTTATTTTCCGGAGTACCATCGATTGACGACACATACAAAACATTGTTTTTCGAATCGAGCAGCACAGACTCAGGAACGCGCAGCGAGGCTTCTGTTGTCCACTTCAAGGTTAAGGTTTGGGCGGATAATGTGATCGCGCTCAGGCAAAGCAAAGAGGTAATCAATCTTTTCATTGTTTAGTTTTTTTAATGGTTGTGCTAAAATAACAGGTAACACTACACGAAAGTTGAAAGTAACCAAATGAGAGCCGCTTTTTCCACTTTAGGTTATACGCATGCCTCGACGGTGTTATTGTCATTTTATGCCGTCTGTTAGCGTTTTTATAGTATTTTCGGGAATTCAAATAAACCCTTAGCTATGTATACCGGCTTACTGCACACCCATTCGCTTCTCCGTTATTTTATTCTGATCGCCCTTGTAGTTGTAATTGTCAAGGGTGTGATCGGGCTGGTCAACAAGCAGCCCTACGGAAAATGGGATAATAAGCTGGGCCTGTATCTTTTCATTTTTACTCACATGCAATTGCTCGCGGGAATCATCCTCTATTTTGTGAGCCCATTCGTTCAATTCGGACAAGGAACTATGAGCGACAAGGTAACCAGATACTGGACGGTCGAGCATATTTTCGCAATGCTCATTGCTGTTGTACTCATCACGCTCGCAAGGACAACGTCAAAGAAAATGACCAATGACGCAGATAAGCATAAAAGGATGGTCATTTTCAATTCTATTGCGTTGATTGTGATTCTAGTTGTGATCTGGCATAGCGGAAGGCCAGTAATTTAGAATCGACGCAGCTGACTATTTCCTTCGGATAGAACATCCAACAGGCCGAACTTCTGCGGTTTCAATTTTCTGATTTGATAGCATTATATCAATTGCATCTTTGAGGTATGCTTGCCGCACATCTCTTGCCACCTGCGGGTTATCATCAATTGCACCTTTATAGACAACTGAAAAATTTCCGCCGTTGTTTTTCAGCAGGTATGCAGACGGTGTTTTCGATGCGCCAAGTTGTTGCATGAGAATTTGATCTTTGTCTGCAAGGTAAGGACTCGTCAGGCCGACCTGCTTTGCTTTTCGAACCATGTTATCGGCTGACTCAACACTCTCAACATTTGAATTTACCAACAGCACCGGAACTTTGTCGCTATAGGATTTTGAGAGCGAAACTATCCGGCTGCGGTAATGCTCATCGTAAGCACAAGCGTTGCTGGTAAAGATTATAACCAGTCCAGAGCAGGTTGGGTACGTTTCCAATGAAACTTTTGATCCGCTGATAACATCGGTAAGTGAAAAATCGGCGACTTGTTGCGCCTGCATGTTCCACGCCCCGGCGATCATGCACAGTACTACGGCTAGTCTTTTCATGTTCAGCAAGTGTAAACCATCACAAAACTGGGATAAACTACGTAATGCATGCGTATAATGCTTTCGTTATCTCCGATAATAAGTTTGCCTGTAATGTTTCCTTCTTCTTTTCGCTGAAACGGCTGAATGAATATGTTTTCAGCAAAGATAAGATCCTTCCTGCCATGCAATTTTATCATGCTCTCCTTAGCGCACCAATAGATGCAATGCTTGACGAGGTCGTTTTTTAAGTCACTCAATTCTTCAGGTCGATGAATTCGCTCGGCTATCCGAAACAACTTTTCCTTTGGTTGTTCTAAGTCGATCCCAACAGATGAAGTCTTGTTTGCTAATGCCGCAGCGTATGGGAAAGAGTGACTCAAAGAAAGGTGTAATGCCGATCTCCTGAGAAAAGGCTTTCCGAATTCGTCTTTCGTGATGCCATGGAAATCGACATTAAGGGCAGCCATCACCTGTTTCGTTGCCACTCGTCCTGCGAGCCACTCGAGTCGTTTTTGTGAATTGTTCAGACCTTCAGGCATGTTTTCCAAACCATCTAACTCGCGTTGAAGCGTTGTCTCGTCCTCGGCAATACGCCAAATGGCCCAGGCTCGATCAGATTCAACTACGATTTTTTCCACTGGCATTTGGTATGTCTGGCTTAATGACTCAATTTTGGCAAATTAACTCAATTAATTAGCGAATAGGAATGAGGTATAAGGTATATGGTATAAGGTATAAGGGTGTTCTGCACTTATTCCCTATTCCTTATTCCCTATTCCTTTTCTTCCAAAAAAAGCCGACGGCACGCACATAATAGTGACCGGAAAACTTTCGCCACAACTGAATTGTTCTGCATCTGAAGAAATTGATGTCAAAAGTACAAGTAGCTAAAATACATACGTTAACGGGGCACCGCGATTGTGTATACACGTTGGTCCCTTCCGCCGATGATGCAATATTTTTTTCCGGATCCGGTGATGGTTTAGCCGTGATGTGGAATCTGAATGATCCAGAAACTGGCGCTGTGGTTGCTCAATTACCCAATTCGATCTACGCGATGCATCATCATAAGGGCACGGACACCCTGGTGGTCGGCCACAACTACGATGGCATTCATATCCTGGATTGGAAGAATAAAAAGGAGATTAGTTCGTTACAACTTACAAAAGCAGCGATCTTCGATATTCAGTCTGCTGGCAATGATCTATATGTTGGGACGGGTGAAGGCGCCTTGATAAAAGTAAACGCAAATTCAGTGAGTATAGTCGGTAATGTGCAGCAGTCAGAGAAAAGCGCGCGCACCATATCGATCAATGAAGAAACCGGCGAACTGGCAGTTGGATACAGTGATCATTTCATTCGTGTATTTGATCTGAAGACCCTGGAACTGAAGCACGCTTTTAAAGCACATAACAATTCAGTTTTTACGGTGCAGTATACACCGGATAAAAAATTTCTCCTGAGCGGATCGCGCGATGCCAGGTTAAAAATGTGGGACGTATCAAAAAATTATGAACAGGCTGCAGAAGTGGTTGCCCACATGTTTGCCATTAATCACTTGGCATTTAGCCCGGATAACAAACATTTTGTAACTTGTAGCATGGATAAGAGCATCAAAGTTTGGGATGCTCTGGAACTTAAGCTTTTGAAAGTGATTGATCGATCGAGGCATGCGGGGCACGCAACGTCGGTGAATAAGGTGCTATGGACTGGCTATCAAAACCAGTTGCTTAGCGCAAGCGATGATCGCACTATCTCTGTATGGAATATCAATTTTGAAAAACAACACGTATGAGAATAACTCCTCTTGACATACGACAGAAAACCTTTGAGAAGAACTTCAGGGGCTATGAGAAAGACGAAGTGAATGCATTTCTGCTAACCCTCTCACAGGAGTGGGAACGAGTGCTGGATGAAAATAAAGAAGCCCGGATAAAGCTTGAAGCAACCGAGAGAGAGGTAAGCAAGCTGCGCGAAGTTGAAAGTTCGCTGTATAAAACTTTGAAGACTGCGGAAGATACGGGTGCCAATGTTATTGACCAGGCGCGTCGAACGGCAGAACTTCATCTGAAGGAATCCCAGATAAAAGCAGATGCGTTGATCAATGAAGCTAAGATGAAGGCGAGGGATACAATTGAAGAATCGGATACGCGCGCTCGCGAAATCCTGGAAGAGATGGAAGATAGACTGAAGATCCTGGTAGAAAGTTATAAGAAAATGCAAACGCTGCGCGATGATCTTCTCGCGGATCTTAAGCACCTTGGCTCTGATGTTCTTGACAGGGTTGAACGGTCGCGTGCAATGGCAAAAGATTTTGATCCCGATAAACATCTGGCGATGGCAAAGAAGGAAGCAAAGCGGGTGGCATTTCCAAACCAGACTGATTCCGAACCCGCTGTGTCTCGACCTGCAGAATCAGAGGTGAAGCAAGATCCTCAGCCTGTAATGGTCGAAGAACAACCGAAAAAAGCAAAGAAATCCTTCTTTGATGAAATAGGATGATTGGAAGAATTTCGCTCCAGGGACTGGAGTTTCATGCCTTCCACGGCGTCTATCCCCACGAACGTGAATCCGGAAATTGGTTTGAGGTGGATATTGCTGTTGAAACCGATTTCTCCCTGGCCGCTGCAACGGATGAGCTGGTGGGCACAGTCAACTACGAAACTCTATTTAAAATTGTAAAGGATGAAATGGAGCAGCCGTCAAAGCTGTTGGAAACAGTGGCTGAAAAAGTAGCGGTGGATGTTCTGGAAGCTTTTCCCAATGTGATCTCGGTTGAGTTCACCATCTCCAAACTCAATCCTCCTATTGGTGGCAAATGTAAAAAAGCCACCGTGAGCCTGCTGAAGCGGCGGTGATTTGTCCTTTTTATCCTTTCTCTTCGCGGGCAAAAACAAAGCCCTGGCCCGAATCCCCTTCGTAATAATCGACCTGTTTTCCGATTACATACATCAAGTGCTTTTTGTCGATTACCACGTTAATATCTCCTACCGTATAAATCTGGTCGGCATCTTTTTGCCTGTCAAATCCCAAAAGAAGTGATACGCCACAACCGCCTCCCTTTACGCCGACCCGAAGGCAGTAGTCAGAAGGGATATTTTTCGTAGCGATTATTCTGACGATCTCCTCAACTGCTTTTTCTGAAATTGTAACGGGACAGGAAACCTCAAACATCACGCGCAAAGTAATTTGACGCCAAAATTATTTAAATTTCAAAAATAATGTGTGAATAAGTTCTATGGATGCAGTTATAGAGTTTGTCAAGATCCTGGTTCCGGCCTCTATTGTTTTATATGGCGCATACCTGTTGGTCAGAATGTTCGTTCAAAAGGAGATCAACCTCAAAAAGCTGGAGGTACGAGGCAAAGGCATGGACACCATTCTTCCCAACCGTTTACAGGCTTATGAACGTATGGCACTTTTTTTGGAACGCATTTCCCCGCAAAACTTGTTAGTTAGGCTTAGCACCACGGGAATGACTTCCAAGGAGTTTCACCAGCTGTTATTGAGTGAAATCCGCAATGAGTATAACCATAATGTGGCGCAGCAAGTCTACATGAGCGAGGATGTGTGGAATTTAATCAAGAACGCGAAAGAGGATCTTATACTAAGTATTAATGATGCTGCAGGTGAAATGAGTATGGAATCAACCAGCCTGGATTTGTCGCGCAAGATTTTTGAGAAATCCATTAACAAGCAGGTAGATCCGATTGCACATGCATTGACGGAACTGAAGAAAGAAATTCAACAAATATTTTAGATATGCAGAAGAACGCCCTAGACAACCGATTTTTTCAGGCAGCATTGCAAAGAGCTTCACGAATTTTGGGCAAGCCTGGCAGGCTATTGATGTTGCTGACAACCTTGGGAAGAAAAATCGGGCAGACCAATTTCACCAAAGCTGATGGCGCACAAGTGAAGGAACAATTTTTTACACTTGGCCGTCTCGTCAAGGCTTATGCAACCGGTGAGTACCGCACGATACCCTGGAAGAGCCTTTTGTTAATCGTAGCCGCAATACTTTATTTCATCAATCCCATTGACGTAATCCCTGATATCTTGCCGATCATTGGCGTGTCCGACGATTTCGCCGTTTTGTTTATGGTTTATAAATCCATTGGGGCGGACATCGAGAAATTCATCGAGTGGGAAAAGTCCAGGACTATTATCATATCATGAAAACTGCGGTGATCGCAGGAGGCTCGGGACTTATCGGAGGAAAACTTCTTCAGCTCTTACTTTCTTCCGATCGGTATAGTCGGGTGATTGGTCTCACCCGAAGCGAACTTGGTTCTCATCCAAAACTAGTAGAGATTAAGACAGATGGTACAGACCTCGACTCTATTCTAACGGGAGGGATAGACGACGTGTTCTGCTGCCTGGGTACGACTAGGGCGAAGGCAGGTTCCAAGGAAAAATTTTACCAGGTTGATTATACCTACCCGTTTGAATTAGCTCGCACAACGCTTGGACAGGGCGCAAAACAATTTCTCATCGTAACAGCATTAGGGGCTAGCAAGAAGTCGCCGGTTTATTATAATCGTGTTAAGGGTGAGATTGAAGAGGCAGTTTCAGGACTTGGATTTAGTAGTCTTCACATTTTCCGCCCATCATTATTAATGGGTCAACGGCAGGAAAGCAGAATGGGAGAGGATGCTGCGAAATTTTTTTACCGGGTTTTTGGATTTATGATCCCTAAAAAATTTAAGGCGATAGACGCTGAAAAGGTAGCCAAATCGATGTTTCATTTTGCTTCGATGGATCAGCTAGGCACCTTCATTCATGAGTCACTTGAATTGCAGGATTTCTAATTAATTTGCTCTGGATGATTGTTGTCGTTCAACGTGTTTCAAGTGCGTCCATCACAATTGAGAAGGATGTGACAGCATCTATTAAACATGGTATCGTGGTTCTGGTTGGAATCGAGGATGCAGACACGCGTGAGGATGTTGAATGGCTTGCAACAAAAGTTGTAAACCTCCGGATCTTCAACGATGAAAACGGGGTAATGAATCTGAGTCTAAAAGAAGTAGGGGGTGAGGCAATGATCGTTAGTCAGTTCACCCTCCATGCTAGTACAAAGAAAGGTAATCGTCCGTCGTATATAAAAGCCGCGAAACCACCTCATGCAATCCCGGTTTACGAATCGTTTATCGATGAAGTTAGTAAGTTGCTAGGCGTTATAGTGAAGACTGGTGTGTTTGGTGCAGACATGAAAGTGAGTCTAACCAACGATGGACCAGTAACAATTATAATAGACACAAAAAATAAAGTATGAATAGGATTGAGCTTGTTCGCGGTGATATTACGAAACTTGAAGTGGATGCTATCGTCAACGCAGCCAATAGTAGCTTGAGAGGTGGCGGTGGTGTTGATGGAGCGATACACCAAGCTGCCGGGCCAAAGCTTATGGAAGAATGTCTCAGGATCATTGAACGCCAGGATGGCTGTCCTGCTGGAGAGGCAGTTATTACATCCGGAGGAGACCTGAAGGCTAAGTTTGTAATTCATGCTGTAGGTCCGATCTGGAATGGAGGAAAAGATGGCGAACCCGAGTTGCTTGCCAGCGCTTATCGAAATAGTCTTGTTCTGGCTGAAGGTAATTCTGTTGAATCCATAGCATTTCCTAATATCAGCACGGGGATATATGGCTTCCCTAAAGTAGCGGCAGCGGAAATTGCTATTCGTGAGGTGAAGGAGTATCTAAAGAAGAATGCGAATATCCAGTCCGTTATATTTTGTTGTTTTGACGAAGAAAATTTTGAAATCTATGATCAGCTCCTCAATAGAACGCAGTAATATCCCTGCTCTGGCAATTGCAATGTTATCGAGCTTGATGTTTAGTTTGGTCCAACCTGTCTTTTCGCAAAACAAGTATGGACTGAAAGCCACAAAACTGCGTGAGTACCAGCAATCCATAAAGACCAATCCTGACTTCGAACTGATAGACCTGGAGAAAACGATACCGGGGATTGTACTGGATATCCGCTACGCTACCGAGAATAATTTTACTGGTGAAAAGATTTACACGCTTGCCAAGGCATACGCTCGTAAACCTGTAGCCGATGCGTTGAAAAGAATTCAGGCCGACTTGAAACCAAAAGGTTTAGGTATCAAGATATTTGATGCATACAGGCCATACAGGGCTACCGTTAAATTTTACGAAGTATACCGCGATACTACTTATGTTGCATCTCCTTACCGGGGCTCGCGACATAATCGGGGCTGTGCTCTTGATCTTACCCTTATCGACCTGGCAACCGGTGAGGAATTGAAGATGCCGACAGGCTATGATGCATTTACAAAAGCTGCCTGGCCGTCGACGCCAGTTGCTGATCCTTTGATCAAGAAAAATCGTCAGACCTTAATAAGCGCTATGCAAAAGCACGGTTTTAGGGTCAACAGCTCAGAATGGTGGCATTTTGATTTTATCGGTTGGAAGAAATATGATGTGCTGGATATTGAGTTTGAGGAATTGGAATAGGTTTTTAATGGCGGAAAGCAGAAGGCAAAACGTATAACGCTTGGGTGTGCGACTGAAAGGGTGACCGCTCAAGAGTTGAAAATTGTATATGGAAATGGGAAAACGGCATCCGGACATGGGAACTTTGAGGTTCGCACCCGCTAGCGTTCTGCTTTAAGCTTTCTGCGTTTTGCTTTCTGCGTTATGCAAAAAACAACCAAAGTACCTTTTTTTGCTCCTTTTGGCCCCTTTCTTGCCCTCTCACCAGTGGTCTGCAAATGGATAGTTCGAACGGTTTGGCTATCTTGACCGGAATTTTTAATTAAAGTATATGGCGTTTGCCTTTTGTAAGAGGCGTTTCAATCTCGTAGTCCTCCTGGTCCTTTTTTCAACTGTGGCGTTTGCGCAGGAGTATGGGTTGCAACTATACAGTCTCCGGGATCAGTTTGCCAAAGACGCTTCGGGAACAATGGCAAAAGTTAAGGAAATGGGTTTTAGGAATGTTGAAATGGCAGGAACACATGGCCTGCAGTTTCCAGAGTTCATAAGATTGCTAGCCCAAAACAACTTGAGGGTGGTGAGCTTTGCGGCTGACTTTGAACGATTGAAATCGGAACCTCATAAGGTTGTGGAGGAAGCCAGGTCGTACGGAGCACAATTCATAGTTTGCACCTGGATTCCGCATGAAGAGAATAAATTCAGTGCGGAGGATGTGGATCGCGCAACAGAAGTCTTCAACGCTGCGGGCAGAATTATTTCGGGGTACGGATTGCTATTGTGCTACCATCCCCACGGATACGAGTTTAAGACTTATGGCGACACAACGCTGTTTGACTATATGGTCAAGAAACTTGACCAACGTTACGTGTATATGGAGATGGATGTGTTCTGGTTGAAGCAAGCTGGACAGGACCCGTTAGCATTATTGAAAAAGTACCCCACAAGGTTTGTTCTCATGCATCTGAAGGACCGTAAGGTAGGCACCCCAAATTCCGACAATGGAAAAAGTGATGTTGAAGCCAATGTAACCCTCGGTACAGGCGACGTTGGAATTGCTGAAATCATTCGCGAAGCAAAAAAGCTGGGTATCCGACATTATTTCCTCGAGGATGAATCATCAAGGGCGGTGGAGCAACTACCGAAAAGTTTGGCTTATTTGAAGTCGCTACAACAATAGGCCTTCGGCGGTTTAAAGTTTAAGGTTTAAAGTTTAAGGTTTAAGGTTTGAGGTTTGAGGTTATCCGAGAACGTGCGAAGTATTATTGATTGGCACTTTCTTCATTTCTGCACTCTGATTCTGCACTCATCACTCTGTATTAAACTTCTGCATTCTGCACTCTGCACTCATCACTCTTCATTCAAGTTCTACAGTTCGAACATCAGAAGTTGAACTATCTGATTGCAGAGTGCACAGTTTAGATTGTTTTTAATTCTTCACCAGTATCGGTGTATTAGCCACCAGCACCATCAAATCCTCATCGACGATGTTCTTCTTTTCATCGGCCATGATCAGGAAGTTTCCGTAAAGTTGGTCGAGTTCAGATTTGTTAGGCTGATATCCCAATAATTCAAGCCTGTGCTTTAATGCGGCGCGTCCGCTTCGCGCGGTAAGAATGATGGATGAAGATGGAACACCAACATCAGCGGGATTTATGATTTCGTAGTTCTCGGAATTCTTCAAGAATCCATCCTGGTGTATTCCGGAGGAATGCGCAAACGCATTAGCTCCGACAATAGCCTTATTAGGTTGAACGGGCATTCTCATCATCTCAGAAACCAGCGTACTCATTTCGTACAGCATTTGCGATTTGATGTTGGTATGCAGGTTAAGATCCTTGTGCGTTTTCAAAACCATTGCGACTTCTTCGAGCGATGTGTTACCTGCACGTTCTCCAATACCGTTTATGGTCACTTCCGCTTGCCGTGCACCGTTCATCAGACCAGCAATAGTATTCGCTGTTGCCATACCCAGGTCGTTGTGACAATGAACTGAGATTATCGCTTTGTCAACGTTCTTTACATTTTCGAAAAGGTACTGAATTCGTTTACCATACAAGTGAGGCAGACAATATCCAGTTGTATCTGGAATATTAACAACGTCGGCTCCCGCAGAAATTACAGCTTCAACCAACTGTGCCAGGAACGCTAAATCTGCACGTCCAGCATCTTCAGCAAAGAACTCAACTTCAACGCCTTTCTTTTTAGCGTATCCTACTGCCCATACAGCTTGCTCCAGAACTTTTTCCCTGGTGCTGTTGAATTTGTGTTTGATATGAATATCAGACGAACCAATCCCGGTATGGATGCGTCCGCGTTTTGCATGATGTAATGCTTCCGCTGCAACATCAATATCCTCCTTCTTAGAGCGCGTAAGTGCGCAGACACCAGTCTTCACCGCTTTCGATATCTCTACGACAGAAAGAAAATCACCGGGACTCGATATTGGAAAGCCACCCTCAATAACATCAACACCAAGCTCCTCGAGTTTTCGCGCTACGATGACTTTTTCTTCTGTTGACAACTGACAGCCTGGCACTTGCTCGCCATCGCGAAGCGTAGTATCGAAAATTTCAATTTTTTGGCTCATAGTAAAATTGGTTTACAGAGGTTATTAGCGCAGAGTGGGTGTGATGTGTAAATATTTCTATTATCATTCAATTTATCAACTATTTACAGACACGAGCATTCTGATCTGGTTGCAAACCACATTGCCCATAACGTCAGTACAAAGAATTTTTTCATGCAACGTAGTAGAATCAGCTATGTCGCGAGTTCTGTAGCCTTCTTTCAACGTTTGTGCTACTGCTTTGATAACAGCGTCTGCTTCCTCCTTCAATCCAAACGAGATGTCTAGCAGCAACGACGCAGACAAAATGGATGCCAACGGATTTGCTATACCTTTTCCAGTGATGTCGTGCGCACTACCATGAATAGGTTCGTATAATCCTACGGTGTCGCCAACAGACGCCGACGCCAGCATTCCCATTGATCCAGCAATCTGTGATGCTTCATCAGTCAGTATATCTCCAAACAAATTTCCAGTCACAACCACATCAAAGCTCTTTGGATTTTGTATAAGCTTCATTGCAGCAGCATCTACGAACATATGCTCTACAGTAACATCGCTGTATTGCTTCGAAACCTCCTGGACAACTTCACGCCAAAGCCTGGAGCTTTCAAGAACATTTGCCTTGTCGACAGACGTAACTTTTTTGCTGCGCGTCTGAGCCGCTTTAAATGCCTTATGTGCGATGCGCTCTACTTCATAACGGGAATAGATCATTGTGTCGTATGCAGTGTCCCTACCATCTTTCCGGCCGCGCTCACCAAAGTATACATCGCCTGTCAATTCGCGGAAGAAAAGAATATCAGCACCTTTAAGAATTTCTGGTTTTATGCTTGATGCGCCAAGCAATTCATCAAACAATTTTATCGGACGGAGATTTGCATATAGTCCTAACTCTTTACGCATCTTCAAAAGACCTTGTTCTGGCCTTACCTTAGCCGACGGGTCGTTATCATATTTGGGATGACCAACAGCACCAAACAAAATGGCGTCGCAGTTTTTAAGTTTCGTCAATGTTTCGTCGGGCAAGGGATTTCCCGTTGCTTCGATGGCTTCATGTCCAATCGCAGCGTAATCGAAAATAAATTCGTGACCAAAGCACTCTCCGATTTGCTCCAATACTTTTTTTCCACTTGCTGTTACTTCTTTTCCAATTCCGTCCCCGGGTAGTATGGTAATTTTTTTCTTCATCTATGAAATGTGTTGAAGTGTTGGTGTGTTGATGTGTTGAGGTTAGTGGGTTAGTTCGAAATGTTTGATTTCATCGCGCAAGCTCAATAGGTAATCGATATCATCGTACCCATTCATCAAGCACGTCTTCTTATATGGATTTATATCAAAAGATTCTGAAGTGCCATCTTCGAGAATAATTTTCTGTTCTGGAAGATCAACTGTAATCAACGTATCCGGATTTTTCTCGATCGCAGAGAATATTTTCTTCAGAAATCCATCTGACACCTGCACAGGAAGCAATGCGTTGTTTAGCGCATTGTTCTTAAAAATATCTGCAAAGAAACTTGAGACGACTACGCGAAAACCATAATCGTAGATAGCCCACGCTGCATGCTCCCGGCTACTTCCGCATCCGAAGTTTTTGCCAGCCACCAATATCTTACCACCATAGGTAGCGTTGTTGAGAGGAAAATCTGCCTTCGGTGTATTGTCAGCGTTATAACGCCAATCGCGGAAAAGATTTTCGCCGAAACCTTCACGTGTTGTCGCCTTGAGGAATCGTGCAGGGATGATCTGATCCGTATCGATATTATCGGTCGGTATCGGAACCGCCTTGCTCTTCAGCGATGTGAATTTTTCCTTCATGGAGATTAGTTAATAGTTAATTGTTATTAGTTAATAGTTATCGTGCGGCCGCCCCTATACCTTATACCCTATACCCTATTCCTTATTCCTTATTCCTTAGAACTCGAGTTGCCGCACATCAGTCACCCTACCGGTAATCGCCGCGGCCGCCGCGCTAAGCGGACTCGCGAGAAACGTCCTTGCTCTGGGACCTTGCCTGCCTTCGAAGTTCCGGTTAGAGGTACTGATACAATATTTTCCCGCAGGAATTTTGTCTTCGTTCATACCCAGGCATGCTGAACATCCTGGCTGTCGCAGCTGAAATCCAGCAGCTTCAAAGATTTTATCCAGACCTTCTTCTCGCGCTTGTTTCTCCACTTGCTTCGAACCGGGCACAACCCAAACTTCAACGTTAGATGCCTTCTTCTTTCCCTGCACCATCGAAGCGACCATGCGAAGATCTTCGATCCTTGCATTCGTGCAACTTCCAATAAATACATAGTCTACTGCCTGGCCAAGAATAGCGGCGCCAGGTTGCAGTCCCATATATTCCAATGACTTTGAAAAAGAAGGTTTCTCACTAATATCTTTCAGCTCATCCAGGGTTGGAATTCTGTCGGTAACCTTAATACCCATTCCAGGGTTCGTTCCATAGGTGATCATTGGAGCGATATCGGATGCATCAAACCTTAATACGTGGTCATACTCAGCATTCGGATCTGATTTCAATTGACGCCATTGTTCAACCATGCGGTCGAAAGTTTCTCCCTGTGGAGCAAACTTTCTTCCCTTGATATAATTGAAAGTCGTTTCATCCGGAGCAATCAAACCGCCACGCGCGCCCATTTCAATACTCATGTTGCAGATCGTCATACGCGCCTCCATCGAAAGGCTTCGTATAGCATCACCCGCGTATTCTACAAAGTATCCTGTCGCACCACTCGCAGAAAGTTTCGAGATAATATAAAGGATAATATCTTTTGCTACGATCCCTTTGCCAAGCGCACCATTGACTTCAATAAGCATCGTCTTTGGTCTGTACTGAAGTACGCATTGCGTTGCAAGCACTTGTTCTACCTCGCTTGTACCAATTCCGAAAGCGATGTTTCCAAATGCACCATGGGTCGATGTATGGCTGTCACCACACACGATCGTCATTCCAGGTAAAGTAAGACCCAGTTCAGGACCAATGATGTGAACGATACCCTGGTAAGGATGTCCCAGATCGTATAACTCGATTCCAAACTCAGGACAATTTTTTCTTAAGGTTTCAACCTGGTGACGCGACAACGCTTCTTTGATCGGAAGATGCTGATCAATAGTCGGTACGTTGTGATCGGCAGTCGCTGTCGTGCGCGAAGGATTAAAGACTTTCACATTGCGCTTACGAAGCCCATCAAAAGCCTGAGGACTGGTAACCTCATGAATGAAATGGCGGTCTATGTATAATGCATCGGGATATCCTTCGCTGCTTTTCACAACGTGTGAATCCCATATTTTATCAAAAAGTGTTTTTCGTTGCCGGGTCATTTTACTTCAACAATATGTTGGAAATGTGTAACAAGTGTTAGTTTGTACTATAATATTTAAAGCGAAACCGCCCCGTCTGGATTGGTATCCGGACGGGGCGGTCTTTATTTTGATTTCTTGTTACTCCCTTAAGGGAGATTATTGACAAATATGAAAATCATTTCCTTCTCAGACTGTTGAACACGAATATGGAAAAAGTTATGAGCTACATCAATAAATTGTTAACTTTTTTTTCATGAACTAACAAGTGCTTGGTAGCGGAAACGTCATCAATACCAGTCAATTAGTGATCGGTCCGATCAGCTGTAAAATGTAAAAGTTGGTTGTCGAATATCTTACCTAGTGACATGGACCAGTTTACTATACATCCATTGAATCATAAACAACCACGCGCTCCCAAAGGTGCCCGCAATCCTTAATAAACTTTTGGTGGATAGGGTGATCCTGATAAGTTTTTTGACCCGCTAAATCATCGAAGAACATCAGTTCAGAAGCAGCGTAACTTGCATCGATTACGTCCCGCTGTTCAGTAGCAGCAGGAACGCCAATATGAATTCTTCGAATAGTTTCAATCTTTTCGAGGGTGCGCAGGCCCGCCAGAAGTTTAGCAAGATCCTCTTTTGAATCAGGATTTTTCAACCAGAAAAATACGTGATGAACAAGTTGTTTTTTTTCTTTTGTCATAGTTGGTATTGCAGTAGCTGCGGCACTGGCACTCATCGCGGCGGCAGTAGCCACAAATGTTCTGCGGGTTTGATTTTTCATGTCGGTTAATTTATCGCAAAATAAATATTTTGGCGAATATCTAGAGAATTGCCACTAAGTCACGAGGACAAGGAATCACACATCATTCTTAGTGTGACTTCGTGTCCTTGTGCCTTAGTGGCAAATCTTCCGTCCACTGATCCATCAAAGTGCCTTACGAAATCTGCAAGACAATCTTCCCGAACTGATTTCCCTCCTCCATTCTCATCATTGCTGTTTCAATCTGGTCGAGCGGAAACGTTTGATCAATAACCGGACGGAGCTTCCGACTTTCTACAAAGTCGAGCATAGAAAGAAATTCATCGCGTGTACCCATCGTTGTGCCATGAATGGACAACTGCTTCCAATAGAGTAAACGCGTGGCAATATTAGTGATGTTGCCGGCAGTCCTTCCAAAATTGACAATGCGTCCGCCGGGAAGTGCGAGCTCGATTAGCTTAGAAAAACCATCGCCGCCTGCACTATCGATAATAATATCAAACCCACCGGTTTCTTTTAAGGCTTTTTGGTGCCATTCGGGATCTTTATAATTATATCCTTCGACAGCACCCAACGCTTTAGCTTTGTTGATCTTTTCGTCGGAACCAGAGGTAACATATACACGAGCCTGGTATGCCACTGCAAATTGCAACACCCATAGCGCCGCGCCGCCGCCAATGCCAGTGATCAGCACCTTTTCCTTTGCTCGAAGCCGAGCTTTTGAAAATAATGCCCGATACGCTGTAAGACCTGAAAGTGGAACTGCTGCGGACTCGGCGAAATTCAAATGCTCAGGTTTTTCAAATGCATATTTTTTTGAAATCGCGATGTAGTCACTAAATGTTCCATTGTCTGGATATCCCAATATTCGAAAAGAATTCCCCTGCACAATGGGATTGTTACCCCAATCCAAACTTGGATTAATAATCACTTCGGAACCAATCAACAGGGTATCTGCATCCTCACCAACATCCTCAATCACACCGCTGCCGTCGGATCCGAGAATAATTCCCTCAGAGGATGAGACTGCTTGCTCGCGCCAGGTCCATATGTCCCGGTGATTTAGCGCGGCATTGTGAAGCCTTATCAACACCTGGTCTTTAACGGGCCTGAATTTCTTTATTTGCTGAACAGAAAGTGGCTGGTCTTTTCCCTTGAAGAAAACGGCTCTCATCAGTCTTAAGAAGTTAAAATGTAAGATTGATCCGATCTGATCCTATCGACATCAGCATCGTTCAACAACAATAGATATTGTCGTCTAAAGTAACAACGAAAATCCGGACGGAGACGATTTTAATTCCCAATAATATAATTCCAGCCGTAAGGGTCGGGCTCAACACCGAGACGGATGTCGGTCAATTTCTTTTTAGCGCGTAACTGAAAACTATCTGCTGAAGGTTCAGCTAGTTTATAGTCGCGGCCATCAATGTTGATAGACGCCACCGGTGATACAACGGCTGCGGTACCTGTCCCGAATACTTCCGTAAGTGTTCCGTTCTTGAAACCTTCTTCGATTTCATCGACACTAACTCGTCTTTCTTCAACTGTCATTCCAAGTCCGGGTGCAAGTTTTAGAATGGAATCACGGGTGACACCATCAAGCAACGCGGTCGTAAGTTTTGGCGTAACAAGCTTTCCATTTATAACGAACATGATGTTCATCACACCCGCTTCGTCAATATACTTGTGTTCCTTTGCATCTGTCCAAAGCACCTGGTCAAAGCCTTCCTGTCGCGCAATTTGTCCGGGATAAAAAGCCCCGCCATAGTTTCCGGCGCATTTGGCAAAACCGGTACCACCTTCCGCCGCCCTTACAAATGTTCTTTCAACTTTGAGGCGGGTAGGAGCGCTGAAATAAGCGCCAGCAGGACTTGTCAAAATAATGAACTTGAAGTGATCGGCAATCTTTACGCGCAAACGCGGTTCAAAAGCAAATACCACCGGGCGAATATATAACGACGCCCCTTCAGACTTCGGAATCCAATCTTTTTCCAACTCTACAAGGGCATGAACGCTTTGCATAAAAAGCTCCTCCGGGATTTCAGGCATGCACATTCTTGCCAATGACTTGTTCAGGCGCTCACCGTGTTTTTGTGGACGGAAGATGCAAGTGTCGCCATCTTTATTCCGAAAAGCCTTTAAGCCTTCAAAAACAGACTGACCATAATGAATTGACAGCATGGCTGGCGACATAGGCATATCACCAAATGGCACAATCTTGGGCGCGTTCCATTTATTTTCCAAAAAATCAACCACCACCATGTGGTCCGAAATGTATTTTCCGAATTCGAGGTCATTAAAATCAATCTCGCCCAAACGGGATTTTTTTGTCTTTTCAATTGCAATCGCAGGCCTTGTCGTCGAAATCATATTCATTGTCATTTATGCGGCTAAATTTCATCATATTCTATCAATTTTTCTCTCCATCGGGCGAATTTATCGCCAACTCATTTGGGCCATTCTCGCGCGAAAACATCAATTTGAAGGAACTTTTCTAACTTTTTCAGCAACGGAATTAAGCACCTCAAAAGCCAGATCTATATCATCTGTGGTGGTCAGCCAGTTGGAGATCGCTGCTCGAATGGCAGGAGTACCCTTATAAACAGTCGGAGTAAAGAACACTCGCCCGTCGTCGCGGACAGCGTTCAGGAATGTTTTCACCGTTTCCATCGAAACATCGCCTTCACGCAATGTAAAGCAAACGACATTCATCCTCACCGAAGCAAGCAATTTGAAGTCTGATGAGTTTTCAAGCAAACTTCCCAAATAGTGAGCTGCCTCACAATTGCGCTCAACGATTTCCCGATGACCCTCCTTACCATATGCAACAAGTGTGAACCATGCCGGCAAAGCTCTAAACCTTCTTGAATTTTCTGGTGTATAGTGAAAATAATCAGGACTAGCAGCTGGGTCACCAAGGTAGGCTGCGCTGTTGCGAAATACTCGTAACTGAACATCCTTATGCCTGGTGAACTGCATCGCGGAATCGTACGGAACATTCAACCATTTATGTGCATCAAAAGTGATGCTGTCAGCGTGATTGATTCCGTTGACGAGATAAGCATACTTTTCACTGGCCGCTGCAAAGCCACCAAAGGCTGCATCGACGTGCAACCAAAAAGTGTATTTTGATTTAAGTTTTCCGATAGCTTCGAGGTCATCAAAATCAACGGTATTGACTGTTCCCGCATTGGCAACTACAATAGTGGGTCCGGAGATTTTCTGCAGGGCTTTTTCCAGTTCCACTATATCCACGGCTTCACGGCCGTTCATCGTTGGAATATTGATGATGGCCTTACGCCCGACACCCAACATGGATAAGGATTTGAAAACGCTGGAGTGAGGGGTACCACTAAGAATCTGCAATGCATTTGATGCAGACAATCCTTCTTCACTAAAATCTATTCCACGCTGCTCACCCACCCACTGTCGGGCAAGAGCAAGGCTGGTAAAATTGGCCATTGTTGCGCCCGTTACGAACGAGCCAAAATATTCCTGGTTCAAGCCGAACAGCTCCTTAAGAAAATGAATCGTCTGCCGCTCAATTTGTGGCGCGATCGAGTCATTACTTCCGCAGGCATTTTGGTCATAAGCGCTAACAAGCCAGTCGCCTGCCACTGCTGCGGGAGTAGAACCTCCCGTCACAAATCCGAAGTATCTCGGTCCGGCGCTGTTCGCCAGCGACGTTGCAAAGTTTTTTTCGAAGTATTCAAGCGTTGCATCAGCACCAATACCATGTCGGGGGAGTGGTACCATCTCAAGATCAGGAATATTTCTGCCAGGCGGTAGTGTGTAGCGACGGTTAAGATGTTGATCAACGTTTTCAACAGTGTGTTGCAGAATGCTTGTAAAGTTTTCAAGGTCTTTCCGCAATTGCTTATGCATAAATCAAATTTTTTAACATGTAATTTTTTTTTTGAAACTAAAGGAGGGTCATCGCAATTGAGATTGGTTCTATCATGAACCTGCCATATTCTTCTTCATTTCTGAAGCGACACTCGCAGATGATGCATCACCTTTTTTCTCCAGCTCATTGATGATCGACAACTGATTTTTCTTATCTCTATTTTGTGAAAGTTTGTACGAAGCCTCCATACTTGTAATAGAAATCTCAAAGCCAACAATCCCTTTCAATGATTTCTGAATATAATCAGGCGACATCTTTTCAACTGAAAGTGGATTTTGCGATCCGACTTCATATTTATCCACTAAGCTTTTCAGTGAATCCAGGAGCTCATCGCCTTCGATTATTCGAATGTTTCCATAAACATGAGCCGCCATGTAGTTCCATGTTGGAACGTTTTCATGATCGTACCATGACGAAGAGATGTAGGTATGCGGCCCGCTGAAAATCGCAAGCACTTCTCTGCCTGTTTCAAAGTTTTTCCATTGAGGGTTTGCACGCGAAATGTGGCCCAGCAACTTTGATTCGTCTTTCAGCTCCATAGGAATATGCGATGCAAGCAGTTTCCCACTCCATTGACTCACGATAATTCCAAAACCGTGATGTTTAATAAACTCCATAATCGATGCCAGTTCCATATTCCTAGCGTATTTAGGGGCATACATAATACTCTTGGTTTATGTTTTCGACAAAGCAGCAAGAATCTCGTTGATGCGAACGAGATGGTGATCATCATGTTCTGCATCGAACAACGCCAGGTCTACTGGCGTCATGCTCAACTTAAGCCGGGGATGTATCGATGCCTTGCTCAATTCATCGGACGTTAGCGTTGCATAGCGGGAAATATTTTTCCTTCGATTATCATCGAAATATTTAACCACCAGCTCAATGGGCCATTCATAATATGGCTTGGGTTCAAAGACTGCCGGCGACATTGGTGAAACCCCGGAAATCATTTCTCCAATCCTTTTTCCCGCTATCTCATCGACCTCAGCAAGGTGTCCGATATTTTCCTTGACTGACCATTTATTATCAAGCCGCGTTGACAACAAATCCTCTGAAATCCCTTGTACTTTCTTTTCGATCCTTGCGATAGTGCCCTGTAGACGTTCCAGGTAAAAGGGAAGCATTCCTTTTGGTGCACCAAAATTAAACACGCGATCGAACCACAATATCTTTTCCATAACAGGAGATTTTTTAAACGCGCTGTGCGGTAAAAGCAACAGGCTCGTGAGCTATCTCAACGTTTACTGAGTTCGCGATGAAACACATTTTATGCGCTTCGCGATGCAATTCGTTTGCCTTCTCAATCATGCTCTGGTCGGCTACCAACACCTCCGGCTTGAGTGTCACGCTGGTAAATCGACCGCTGCCATTTGGATCTTCTTCCATTGTGCCGGTAGCCTGATCGGTATACTCCAATACGATAACACCATTTACAGCGCACAAATGAAGATACCAAAGCATATGGCAGGTTGATAGTGTGCTCACAAAGAGGTCTTCGGGAGTGTGTTTGCTTTTATCGCCCCTAAAAGACGGATCTGACGATCCTTGAATATCAGCTTTGCCATCGATACTGATGACGTGTGACCGGTCGTAAGATCGATAATCGCGTGTACCTTCTCCGCGATTCCCTGTCCACGTCGTTTGAATCTTATAGTGATGTACTTTCGCGCTCATGCAGTTCTTTTTCCATTATCAGATCTGTCTGTGTGTCCTCTCCAAGTTGAAAAGGATGGGCACCCACTGTTTTAAAACCCCATCGCTCGTAGAATGATATAGCCCTGGCGTTATGTTCCCATACGCCCAGCCAAACTTTATTATAGTGTTCGCGGCGAGCGATGTCAAGGCAAGCTTGCATCAATGCTTTGCCCGCTTTCTTTCCGATGTATCCCTTCCTTGCATATATCCTCTCGATCTCCAGCTTCTTGTCATCATTTGATTCGACCTCAGCTTTTCTCAGCTTGGCATACCCTGCTAAATCCTCCCGATCATACAGCAAAATGAAAGTACATCTGGGGTCTTCCAGTTCCTTTCGTTGCTGTTCAACTGTAAAAGTTTTTTCCACATACAACTTTATATTTTCTGCTGTGTTGTCGGCGGCAAACGTATCGGTGAATGTCTCCTTGCCTATCTGAACCAAAGTTTCAATGTCAGCAAGGGTAGCCTGACGGGTGCTATATTCGACGATACCGTCCGTGCTCACAATCTTAAAATTAAAGTGCCAACTCCATCTTTATATTACTGCGTTTGTAGGGTCCATCAACGGGAACCTCTACAAAGCCAAGTTTTCTGTAAAGCTGCACGGCCGGTACCAGCACGGTGTGCGAATACAAAATAATCTTTGATGCACCCAGGCTTTTCGCCTTGGCAATCGCTTCTTCTCCCAACGCTTGTCCGACCTTCTTTCCCCGAAATTTTGAGTCCACCGCCATTTTCGTAAACTCGTAAGTGGTTGGATCAACAAATTTTAAAGCGACGGTTCCAGCGATTTCCTTATTACACATTGCCACAATTATTTTTCCGCCTTTACTGATAATGTATTCGTCGGGATGCTGAAGAACTTCGAAATCAATTGGCTCCATCCAAAAGTATTCTTCAATCCACTGCCGATTAAATCTTTCGAACCACGGCTGATGCTCTGGCCGGTATTCGATCATTTCTAATGTTACATTTTCCATGGATTGAAGGTACGTTTTTCCGGCTTAAGAAACGGCCCATCTACAATGAGCGCTCTCACACCGCCGTCTGAGTACAAGCAGTAGCCAGTGGCTCCTTCCATTACTTCATAACTCATTCCTTTCGTGAGTTTGAAAGTCCTGCCATCAGAAAGTTCTACAGACATCTCGCCATCGAGACAGTAAAATACTCTACCAGAATTGCACCATTGACTCGCTGTGTAATTCTGTGAATATTCTACAAGACGGATTCTCAGCTGGCCAAACTGGATAGCCTGCCATTTGGCAGTTCCTGTCTTTCCTTTGTCTTCATTCGTCGGAACTGAACTCCAGTCCGTCGTGTGAAATAATATAGGGTCTATTCTCTGTGTCATCTTGAAAATTGTTGTTTCCAATATTTTCCAATCTGGTATCCACGGTTAACGATATAGATGCCAGTTACTGTAATAAGAATTGCCATTACAATTTGCATATTGAGCTTCTCATCGAGCACAATCCACCCTAGCAAAACAGCGACGATCGGATTCACATAAGCATATAGTGATACGATAGTCATTGGTAGTTTTCGCAGAACATATGTATAACATGCATAGGCCACTACCGAGCCGATCAGTACCAGGTAAACAAGGGAATAAAATGCTTCAACTGACCAGGAGACAGATGAGAGGTCATCGAACATCAACGTGCATGGGATAAGCCAGATTCCGCCGAAAAACATTTGTAATCCTGCATTTACAAAAGCATCTCCATCATTTCCCTGCTTTTTGATCCAGACACTTCCTCCTGCCCAGGCTAATACTGCAACAAATATCATTGCAATGCCTGTTTGGTATTCCGGCCTCGAAAATGCTTCAAGGTTTTCACTGAAAATCATTATAATTCCAGTGAGTCCCAGAATTACGCCAGCGAATATCGGTACCGTTGGTCGCTCGTCTTTGTTAATTCCGATATTGATTAAAATGACAACAACCGGCATGAGTGAACATAAGATTGCTGCCACACCACTTGGGATAAGCACCTCGGCCCATGCTACTAAGCCATTACCGAGAGTGATCATAAAAAATCCGGCGATAGCCTGTCTTTTTATATGATATAATGCCGGCCAGGTTGCCTTTCCACTTAACACCATAAAGCCAACCAATAACGAACCGGCTATCAGCTGACGAATGATTACGAACAGGAATGGCGGAAAATGCAAGACAGCGATACGCAACATCAGGTAGGTTGTACCCCAGATGATACAAATCGCGGCGAGAGCCATATAAGGAGCAAACAAATCCCTTTTCACAACTTTTCAGTCAGGTCATAAATTAATCTTCAAGGCTGCAATGCAAAGGATCGTAAATGCTCCATCAGTTTGTGAATACCGATTTCTACCAGGCAAACTACTTCCGAGATAATACCCTGCGCCTCAATCGATGTAATGTTCCTGGGAATTGCCACGATGGCAAAAACCAGAATCACTCCAAATGTCAGAAACGCTTTCCTCTTCATTTTCCTGAAAGAATATGATTGCAAAACTTCTCATTTATACGATAAAAAAACAGTTTCAGTTTTGTTATTTTGAACCAGATCAGTTTCTGGAATTCTAAATTTTAAATTTTAAATTTTAAATTTTGAATTGGGTGCCAGAACCTTTGGCAAGGGAAATCGAAGCGACGATCCTAAAAGTCAGAGAAGGGTCCGGGGACTTTGTAACTTTTACGTTTACATTTTTCGCCGGGCTAATGTCCAATGTAAAATTTCAAATGTTCAATGTAAAAGTTATAGGGCTACAACGGATGGACTGAGGAAATGATGCAAATGTGTGCTAGAAATTCTACTCAATTATGAGATATGATGGATCGAGCCTGTAGCTGTCATACTTTGTGAGCTTGTTCTGCCTGATGACGCGCTTCAATTGGCGAGTGTACCATTCCTTGCGCTCGGAATAATTTCTTAAATGATTTACGAGAACATAAGGGTTGGATGTATTCTGTCGCGCATCCCTCAATTTTCTGTAGGCATGATGTCGTGCC
This sequence comes from Bacteroidota bacterium, assembly GCA_023412765.1. Lineage (GTDB taxonomy): Bacteria > Bacteroidota > Bacteroidia > Cytophagales > Cyclobacteriaceae > Chryseolinea. The sequence goes on along the minus strand of JAEZBX010000313.1, from coordinate 12,439 downwards.
AGCACATCGAAGTAATCTGTTATTGATCCCGACATGTCATCGTAAGATCGCAGATATATTGTTTTGTCACTTCTTGTTTTCCCCGCAGCGATCCTGGACTCACTTTCATCGTAAGACCAGATACCAAAAAGATTGCTTGCCTGAATAAAGAATCGCGATTCTCCCCAGCCGGTTTCAATGGCTGCTTGTGCAAGCACAACACTGTTGGGCAACGTCACCAGCCGATTGACAAGATCATCGATGTTTTTCGCTTTGTAACGACGTTTTGCATCCTGGTAAAAGACTGAATCTGCGTTTGACCATGTAGATTTTACGCGAAGTTTTTCAATCTTCATCTTTGTGTTATGAACATGATGCTTCGCAATTAGAATCGAAGGCAAGATCGCTGAGATGAATTTGGCCTTGGCTTGATAAAAGGGCAATTGATCAAGGCCAGAAACATTTCTGTAAAGGATTGGTCTTACAAGTGAATCGCGTAGCGTAACGATTTCGCTGACCGAGTCAATCGTTATCGTTTCGGTCTTTACTCTGTATGTAGTACTCCCGTCACATCCCCACAACACAACAAACATCACAGCAACTGCCGTGGATTTCAGAAAATGGCCTGAAATTCTCATCGAATAAAATTAGATACTGTGACTATGCATAACAGTACAAATTTCCCCGGAAAACAGTGATGTAATATTATTTGCTATTCTTGGCCCATTTTGAGTCACATCATAGGCCTCGGCGGAAATTTCCTAGATGCTCAATTTTTTCGCTGACGATTTTATCCCGCGCCGTCAATAGCGGTGAGCTTTATTTTACATTTTTATTAAATTGAGCTCTTAATCATTACGGTTGGCTCCCAAATTTATGTTCACACATTTTTTCCTTGGCAGGGATGTTACAGCATCCCGGTCAGAGATCAAACGTCTGATGCTTACCGGATATCTGGCGCTGATCTGCATGACAGTGGCCGCGATGTATACCACCTTTGACGTTTCAAATCAAGTTTACTATGCCTTGCCAAGCTATGCTTGCTTGTTCCTGATGTCTGCCATGTCGCTGTTGTTGTTGAGGCGTAAGAAGTATAAGGCAGCAAAACTTATCTTGATTGTTACCATAAACCTGGTCGTGTTTTGGTCTGCGTTGATTGATCCTATAGAAACGGGTGTTTTCCTTTTCTTCATTCCGGCGGGTATCGGCTCTTTTGCAATTCTTGCCTTTGAGGACCATAAATCGGGAATAATGCTCATCGGTTTAACCACAGCACTTTTCCTGCTCGCATACCTTGGTGACATTGAATTCATTGAGACTCGAAAGCCCTCTGAGTTTTATATCAAGATGAGCTTCATTTTCAATTATTTCGTAGCACTCGTCATTTCAGTGCTCGCAATTTATTTCCAGATGAGTCTGAATAAATTGTCAGAGAACGAATTGATTCAGAAGGAGATTTTTGCAAATCAAAAAAATGCTGAACTGCAGAAAGCGAATGAGGCACTTGATCGATTTGTTTATAGTGTTTCTCACGACCTGCGTTCGCCGCTGAGTTCTATCCTTGGATTGATCAACCTGGCCAATCTCACGAAGGATCCTGAGGAATTGAATCAAATCATAAAAATGATTCAGGGTCGGGTGATGGCACAGGACAACTTCATAAGAGAAATTATAGATTATTCACGGAATGCCAGAACTGAAACGGTCAACGAAAGCATTGATCTGAAAAAGTTAGTCGATGAAGTGATCGAAAATTTAAAATTTGATGGGCTAGCCGACAAGATTGAATTTCGACAACAGATACCAGAAGATTTCATGCTGGTGTCTGATAAAATTAGACTCACTGTAATTCTCAGCAACCTCATCGGCAATGCTATAAAATATCATGATCTCAACAAAGAGAAACCGTTTATTGAAATCGGATATGAGCCCGACGAATGTTGTCTGTACATCGAAGATAATGGTACTGGTGTGAAGGCTGAACATCAGCAAAAGATCTTCAACATGTTTTACCGCGGATCCGATCGCGTGACGGGCAGCGGGCTCGGTTTATTTATCACCAAGGAAGCCGTAGCGAAATTAGGAGGCAGCATAGGACTTAGATCTGTGTACGGAGAAGGAAGTACCTTCAAAGTTATATTTCCGCGCAATGCAAAGCCTTCGCTTAATTGATTTAAGTTATTAGTTAATAGTTCCGATAACTATCGGAACTATTAACTAATAACTAATTCCGATAGCGATGGGAACGGATAACGATTAATGCTACTTTGTCAAGTTAGAAAATGGGAATAGGGAATAGGGAATAAGGGCACGGTCGCAAAGTTGGCACCCTTATTCCCTATTCCTTACTCCTTATTCCTTTCTTGAAAAACCCTCAAACATGACAAAGTAGTATTAACTATTTTCTCCTGTAGCTCACCGATATACCATCACGAACTCCAGCGAGTGAAGTTTCAAAATTCTTCTGGCTGCGAATGTGGTTCATGAACTCTCGAATACCACTAAAATTATTGTTCACGTTGTGTGCAGTGAAGCATCCGCCCACAACTAACTTCGGTTCGATATCTTTAAAGTATTGTGTATACCAACCTTTGTCCGCGTCAGAGAAGACAAAGTCGAATGGTCCCTTCAATGTTTTGACTAATTCGTGAGCATCGCCAAGCCGCGAATCTACATATTCAGAAAGTCCAACGGCTTTTAAATTGTCGAGCGCTTCTTTCCGCCGATCTTCATCGATCTCAATGGTAATTAATTTTCCACCGCTCTTGCTGAGCGCCCAGGCAATCCAGATGGTAGAGTGACCCGTTGAAGTTCCGATCTCCAGAGCTGATTTGTATTTGTTCTTTACTATCAGGTCATGCAACACCTGGCCATCCTCGTATGGCACATTCAGATCTTTCCATTTCGATTTGTGTTCATTCAGGAATGCCTGAACTTTTTTATCCAGCGCAGTCTGTCCTTTGACATTATAATGAACCGATATTAGCAGGACCAGGAATATGATAGTTTTTGTGGTGTTGCGCATAACAAGTTGATTTTACCTCTAAGTTAATAAGCTGTAGAGTGTATGCGCCAATATTGAGCGGAAAAAGGATGGTTGAGCAGATGTGCGAGCATCGTGCTGATTTGAACAGGTAGATGTCGCACAATCCGATCAGCCAACCATTTACTAAGGATCAATTACGATATTGCCAATGTAATCGCTATGGCAATTGTTGGTGAGGTAAACTGAGTATGAGCAGCCGCTGGCCAGTATGCTTAGCGGGACCGTAAAGCGGATCTCATCCGTCCAGTCGTTAGCACTTATCGCCATTCCCTGGGAGGATGCACTGCATGGTGCGATGGGTGTGAAACGGACCTCAGAGTAGTTCATATTACTACCACAGGAATATGCACAAACAGCGCGTCATATTGGATAGCATGTAATGGGGGTCACGCCTAATAAATATACCGCTCTGCCAAAAAACATCCAACGCGACGGCTGTCGATTATTCCTTCGAACGTGCAACTTGTTGAGTGATGGCGTGGATATCCCGTGTCATTGCGTGAATAATAGAAAGCGGATTTCCTTTTTGAATTTTCGTCTCAGGCGGAGCGGTGTTTTCCGTACCTTCTTCAAGCGTGAGGTTTTTTAAACTGCCGTCGAGAGCATTGAGGATCATTTGTTTTTCGTGATGCCACGATTCTGCCGGCTTCTTGCGGACACCAGTAGAAAGCGCGGCAATGCGGCTCGTAAGCGCGTGACTGGCAATTACGAACTGATGGACGTGAGAAGAAGTCTTTCCCTGACCCGGCTCTACCAGCATCTGTTGAAAATTGTCTGAAAGATTTGTCAGCGAGACAATTGCATCAGAACGCGCTTTGTTATAATCAGTGTCGTCGACTGATTCACCCATAAGTTGATTCCAGGCTGCCAGAAAGTACGCTTTGTTTGTTTCAATTGCTTCTTCCATCGCGCCTTTGATATTTTCATGCTCCCATACGGGGAAAATAAAACGGGCGGCAAGCGCAGCGATAACGGATCCGATAAATGTATCAATCAATCTTTCGCCAATCAGGTGTTGGTATTCCACCGGATTTAAGAAGTGAAAAGTGATCACCACATATACCGTTAAAAAGCTAACGAAACCCAGGTAGTTGATCCGCAGAAGACTGTAAGCCATTAGCATGGATACGATTAAAAGCACCAGCAATACCGTTGTATCAGAAATCAGAAACAGTACAATGCTTGCGGCGAGCACACCTGCCAACGTTCCCAAAACGCGTTGTATGTTTCGTCTTCGCGTCACATTGTAAACGGGTTTGACGATTGTGATTATCGTGAGCAATACCCAATAAGTATGACTGACTGACAAAAAGCTGGATACCAGGTATCCCGCCAGCATTGCAGCTGTCAAACGAACTGCATAACGGAAATTATTCGATCGAAATGTAAGATTCTCCAACAACAGCGATACTCGAATTCGTTTTGAAGATTCAGGAACCGATGAACGCTCTTCCATCTCCTGATCTTGCAACGTCGGATTCACATCGATCTTCATCTGCGTATAGAGAGTCAGGTTTGAAAGGCGATCCGCAATGCTTTGCAAATTGTCAACCGTTTGTTGAAGTGCACGGAGCGTTTCGTTTACAGAAGTTCCTGAAGAATTTTGTTGTTGTTCGCGGATGGCGGTTGAAAGTTCATTTAGCTTTGAAGAAAAATCTGGTAAGCGTCTAACAACCCTTCCGCCTTGAACGGCCAGACCGATGTATTCAAGTTCGGCAGCCAGTTGGACAATGATGGCGTAGAATTTATCCAGTAAGTCTGTGTGGCGGGTATGCTGATGCATCAATTTATAATCCTGGTACGTGTGCATAGTCTCCTCGAACAAAAGGATGGATTCCAGGAACACCATCATGATACTGCGGCTCTTTGGACTGGCATCTCCCACGAATTGTCTTGTTTTGAAGATTAATTCGCGAAGCTGATTCTGGTTTTTTAGAACTGCTACTTGTTGCTGCATCACGAAATTGAAGCGCTCTTCGATGTCGGAGCCTCTTTTATAAAACGCACCCCTTGCTCTTATGTAGTCAGCGATCTCGCGCAGGTTTTCACCAAGCGCTTGTTCAACAAGCCGGTACGGTTGAAGCCTGAACAATAGCATACTGAAGCTGGCGTACCATATTCCTCCGCCGGCCGTCAGCATTGCATTGAAAACATAATCGTCGGTTTCTCTGAATGGAGACATGTTCAGGAGCATCACAACTAACGCCAGGGCACCGACTGCACCAGCGCGGGTACCGTAGACACCAAAGAGTGAAAAGAAGAACGAGAATGCGAGCACCTGGATGAGAAGGAATGCTTCGAATTGATTTAAGAATCCGGAGATCAACACCGTTAACGTGTTCAACACTATTCCCGCGAGCATTCCATTCCTCCGGTGATGAATAGGTCCGGGCGAGTCCGTCAGGCTAACAAATAAAGCACCCCAGAGAAAGGGTATACCCATGGACAGCCAACCTTTGTTGACCATGATTAGCATGGGTATCATAACTCCGGCGGTAATGCGAACACCAGAGTTCCAGTATTGGCTGGTCGTAAACTTTTGGATTTCTGTTAGGTAGTCTTGGCCGAATCGCATTCAGCGCTAAAATAAGACAACGCTTTTTGATTAGTGATTGGGACGAAAAATTATTTAATTAAAAACAGCGAGTGCTCCCACTAAATCATTCATCGATCAAATCTCTTTCATTCTTCATTATTCTAAACTCTGCACTCTGCATTCATCACTCTGCATTAATTTCCATTTTCCAATTTCTTGTTTTAAATATCCAGCCGATAGCAATCGGCTGTAAAATGTAAAAGTTGTCCGATCTAAAGGAACCGGCTTGCCCATATCCCCACCCCCAGAGCGAGTACCCCCATCACCACACTAACAACGATATACAATACAGCGGTGCCAATCAACTTTTCTTCTATCAGATTAAAATTCTCCAGCGCGAATGCCGAAAATGTTGTAAACCCACCACAAAATCCAACACCGAGAAATAGCCTGGCATTCTCAGAGATCCCTACCTTGCGCATAGCCAGCATGCAGATCATTCCCAATAGAAAAGATCCAACAATATTAACTGTCAGCGTTCCGTATGGAAATAATGCATTGAGCTTACTATCCACCAAGCGAACGGTGATGAATCGAAGGCTGCTGCCGATAAATCCTCCGAGGCCTACAATGAAAAGGGTATAGAGATTCATGCATGCAATTTTATAATGCAAGAAGGGCAGTTTTTTTGGATTTGAAAAAAACTGTAATGCTGAGCAATCACGCGATCCCTTACCTAGTAATCATCAGACAATAATCGGGGATTTATAACAACCTGATATATCTTTTAAGGCTACGCTTGCCTTTATGCAGAAGGCCCCTTTTTCAAGAGGCCTTCTTTATTTTCAATTGTTTGATTGTGGACTTAAGCTCGTATTCCAAATATCTTTATGAAGCTTCCAGGCGTCATTCTGTTTTTTCCACACAACGATATACTTGCCTTCATCAAGCATCTGGTTTTCGGCACCGCTTAGTTTATAGTTACCCACTTCAACGGCCATGTTACCTTCTTTGTCCACCTGAACTGTGCTTAGCTGCGCGCGTTTCACACCCAGGTTCATTACCATTTGCCAAAAGTCCTGAATTGCTTTACTGCCTTCCTGAACTCCCGCACCTGGAGGTAGCAGCATACCGTCGCTGGTGTAAAGCGATGCCATTCCTTCGGCATTACCGTCAGCAAAATTTCTTTCAAAGTTTTGATTGGCGCTTCTGATTTCTTCTAAGACGTCGGAAGCAGTTTGGGTCATTGTTTCCATAGGGTTATTGTAGTTAGTGGCTAATAATGAAACGTGATCGACCGGCGAGGAAGCCCGACATCCCTTGTTCATGAAATCAAATAAGTTCGGCCGATGGTAAAAGTAAATTGTGTGTGATAAAAGAGATTGCAATCAACGGGCTAACGATATGAAGTTAGGTAATTCATGCCAGACTAAAATCGAAAAACTGATAATTTTTCTTTCCTTAATGTGGCTTACTTCCAAGTGAGGTATGGAAGAGATTATCCAATTTGGATAGCACTTTCATTTGGGAAGGGCTGGCGTGCCCGTCGAGTCATATCGTAGATTGCCAACTATACAATTCGACCAGATACATTCCAGACATTCAAAATGCTTTTCCCGGTAGTTTAGTGTAACACCGCTCTGCATAATGTCCAGCGTTGTGGCTCAAATTCACTTAACCTTACATCAAAATGGTATCACCAGAAATGGGATAAGTGTGTCAACCGCACTTTTACATCTTTGACATCTTTTAAAACCTTAACCATAAAGTATGAAACAAAGATTTTTTGCAGCATTGGTCCTAACCATTTTTGCGGGGAGCGCAGTCGCGCAGTCCCTGGGGGAGTTTAAGCCTAGCGACACGTCATATGGATTAAACAAGATCGGAAAGTCAAACACTAAAAGTATTTACATCGTCGGGTTTGACGTCAACTTCCAGGTTTACAATGAAAAACAGGATTATAAACAAGGCGGTGCCCAATTCGGCGGTGGTATGCGCGGTGAGTCGCTGGCTGAGGTCTCAGTCGGTTTGGAAGGATTGGATGAAAAGACCGTTCAGGAAATAACGGATAAGCTATACAAGGAATATGTCGATAAGCTTCAGGCCAAAGGATTAACGATCATCGGCCCGGATGAAGCTGCAAAGACCGACAGTTACAAGGGTTTTGTGAGAATGAAAGGTGGAAGCGTTACTATGGCTGAGATCCCTGGGGTAATGACTTGTTCGCCAACAGGGTACGAATATTTTGTGAAGGATATTGCAAAGGATGGAAAAGAAAAGAAAGGTGGATTCCTGGGCAATCAGGCCATGATGTATCCGAAGCTTTCGAAGGAATTGGGTGATGCAGTGGTTGGTACGGTTGACCTTACCGTTCTTTTTATTTCCGACCAGGAAGGGTTCAAAGGAAATGGAGCTAAGGTGAAAGTTAAGACTTCCTTGCGCCTTATCGGACGCGAAGCGGTAACAATGACATCAGATGCCAAGATTAAGATGAAAGGACAGAACGAAATTCAAACTGTTGTTAGCGATGTTGCATTTTACCACGGCAAGGTCGGTGCCGGAGCAACTTCTGTCTACCAGGGAACGCTGTCCAGACCGTTGGCGATCCTCGACGTAATTGACGATGAGAAAATAAGTAGCTATGCTCGCGGCGGTGTGTCAGCGGGTACATCAACGATATATGGAACATTTTATAGCGTGCGAAACGAAACGACGAAGAATGCAAAGGTCGTTAATGTTGATCCTGGAAAATATCGCGATGGTGTTTATGCAGCTGCGTCTAAATTCATGGCGCATCACACGGATGAATTTTTGAAATCAGCATTTTAAGAGTCACTTTATTTTTATTGTAGAAAGAAGAACACCGGGTCATTAGGCCCGGTGTTTCTTTTTGTTTAACTGGGAGAAAAGCCTGTCTTCGTTTCGACTCAAGGGCCTTAACCTAATTGGCTGGCCAGCTTGCCCAGTTGCTGCAGTGGCCACCGTTGTCGGAGCCTTTAATTTCTGTCTGGATGCCAGAGTAGGCAGCATTCATAACGGCTCTTGGTGCGAAATGCAGTTTACCATTGCTATTGGTTGTGAATGCTTTTCCAAAATGAGCCTGACTTAATCCATGGCCAGATTCATGAAGAGCGATGGTTTCAACATCGTAATGATTTCCGTCGGCCCACAGGAAAGCGTCGTTATAATATATCTCGCGCCATGCCACATCAACTTTTCCATTGCCGTCGGTGTCGACAGGGTTGCCGTCATCGTCAGTGAAAATGATGGTAAATGTAACTCCGAGGATAAATTCGCTGCCATCGGGCGCGAGCAAGTCAAAGAAATCGGCCGGTAGCCAGCCCGCGTGCACAAGGTCAGCCACGTAGTCGAAACTTCCACCAAATCCAAAAAGTGCGCTTACAAAACCAGTTGAAATACTGGGGTCGGAGGGAACCCGGAATAATCCCAACGTTGAGCACTCAACTCCCTCCCAGGTTTGCATTGCGCGGTCAATCGCTGCACTTGTCACAGTAGCGGGAAGATCGTCAGAGGGTCGGGTCTCATCGATGTAATATGAGATGGCGTCTGTTTCGTCGAGGCTCAAGCCAGGGACAAAATCTTCTTCAAGTTGCTTGTTGCCTACATCATTGAAGTAAACCGTTCTCCCGATTTGCCCGGATTCGCCACTGGCGAGATACTGTGCCGAGAAGACAGCGTACTGCGAAGGTGTACCAACTCTTCCATTTGATTGGTCTTTAATGGGTAGGCTCATAAAAACCGGAGAGTCGTCTACCGGTTGGAGGGATGCGACATCGTTCTCTTTTTCGCAGGCGAATGCGCACAACAGCAGCGTCGCCAGCCCTGCATTTCGAAGGTCTTTCATAGATTTAAGTTTAGGTTAATGAATGATGTACGATCTATGACAATCGGAGATGCAGATTGTTTTATGGCGAGTCGAGAAAATGGCAGAAAACCAAGAGCCGAGAATGGGATTTGAACCCACGACCTGCTGTTTACGAAACAGCTGCTCTACCGCTGAGCTATCTCGGCTTTTGAAGCTAAGGGCTTCCACGCGAATCTAATTCTTTTTCAAAATTGACGAGCAGATAACCGGCCGCATCCTGGAAAATTGTCAGGCATTAGCCTAATTTTAAGGGTTCATAGGCTAAAATCCGGTCAAAAATGCAACTGGATATCAGAAGGCCTAATGTCTATCATTTCTATAGGCAAACTAAAATGGAATAAAGACCGTTACACAAATACATTCGAATAGGGATGTCTATTCATCCGGAGTTCTATATTTTTATATGTCAATATTTGTTTAACTAAAAATCCATAAAACATGTCACTCAGACTAGGCGATGTTGCTCCTGATTTCACAGCGCAAACCACAGAAGGCACGATCAATTTTCATGAATGGTTGGGCAATAGCTGGGGTGTACTCTTTTCTCACCCTGCTGATTTTACCCCGGTATGTACCACCGAGTTGGGCGCAGTTGCAAAGCTGCGTGCTGAATTTGACAAGCGTGACGTAAAGGTATTGGCGATAAGCGCTGACCCGCTTGATTCACACACCAAATGGATCGGCGACATCAACGAAACCCAAAATACTGCTGTTAACTTTCCGTTGATCGCAGACCCTGATTTCAAAATTTCCAACCTTTATGGAATGGTGCACCCGAACGTAACCGACAAATTTACTGTTCGCTCGGTCTTCGTTATCGGCCCTGATAAGAAAATAAAACTGATGATCACTTACCCTGCGTCTACGGGTAGAAACTTTGACGAGATCATTCGTGTGATAGACAGCCTTCAACTCACGGCAAAATATAGCGTGGCAACACCTGCGAACTGGAAGCACGGCGAAGACGTAATAATTACTGCTGCTGTGAAGGATGAGGATGTTCCTACTAAGTTTCCAAAAGGACACAACCGGATCAAACCTTATCTGCGGACAACACCACAGCCAAATATTTAAAAGCTTTGAATGCCCCAAAATTAAATGGGGCATTTTTTTTGCCTATCCACTCCGTGAGGGCTTCAGCGAAGTGCAATCGTGTGCTGACAACTGCGGGGATAGTGTAAATCAACGGGTTAAGCTACGGCAAAACCCTTCGGAGAGTAGTTTTATCGAAACATTATTGAACCTCGTTAGGAGTTTTTTCGTATAACAACCAAATTTAATAATTGATATTTTTTGCGAGAGGATGAGCGCTATCAATTATTGCCTTGCTTGAACTTGACCGATCCTGATTTTTAGAAGTGAAGTTAGATTGTTAATGAAATAATTTACTTTTTAAAAATAGGGGGCTTTTACCTTTTAATTGTCGTATCAATAAATGCTCATGTTATGAATAATCAATTGCGTGTAATGACATCGACCAATAATTATCTGAAGCAATTTTATGTTGCTCAGCTTAATCTTAATCGGTTGATCTATGAGGAGCGCCTTCAGAAGCGCTCACAGAACAAGCGTTATCTCTTTAAACTTCAATGGGTAGACCAGAGCGCTTTGCCATTGTAGGAGCAGGCATTGGCGGGCTGACACTAGCCATCGCCATGCAGAAGAAAGGATATAACGTTAGTGTATTTGAAAATGCGCCGTCACTCAAGCCCCTGGGCGCGGGGTTGGCATTAGCAGCGAATGCCGTAAAGGGTTTTGCCGAAATCGGGATTGCCGATGCTGTGTTAAGTGCTGGATCGGTTCTTAAAACGTTGTTTATCAAAGATGAGAAAGGCCGGATCCTGGCTGAAACCGATTCCGAAGTAATTAGCAGGAAATTTAATACGGTAAATAATTTTACCATTCATCGTGCTGATCTGCACGAAGTACTGCTTCAACATTTCGTAGGTAATGTTAACCTGGGAAAGGGTTGTGTGGATTTCGTACAAACGCCCAAAAGTATTAAACTGATTTTTCAGGATGGCTCAACGCACGATACTGACTATGTAATCGCTTGCGATGGTATCCATTCCATTTTCAGAAAGAAACTGCTGCCCGAAAGTAAACTGCGGTACGCAGGCTATACGTGCTGGCGGGCTGTTATTGACAATGTCCCAACATCGGTAGATATGCAGGTGACCTCCGAGACCTGGGGTAGAGGAAGTCGCTTTGGTATTGCGCCTTTAACCAACGGAAGACTTTACTGGTTTGCTTGCCTTAATGCGAAGGAAAACGATCCTGTTATGCGCAATTATCGTGTGAAGGATTTATTAAATCACTTCGGTGGATTTCATTCGCCCATCCGGGAAATCCTGGAACATACGCGTGATGAAAAGCTGATATGGAATGATATAGTTGACGTCGATCCCATAAAAAAATTTTCGTTCGGAAACATTGTGTTGATGGGTGATGCTGCCCATGCAACAACGCCGAACATGGGACAAGGCGCATGCCTTGCCATCGAAGATGCTGTAATACTAGGAAATACAATTGCTGATAGCCGATCCGTTGAGGAGGCCCTGGTTGCTTTCGAACAAAAAAGAATTTCTCGGACAACACTCGTGGTAAATGATTCCTGGAAGCTTGGCCGTATTGCGCAGCTTGAAAATCCATTGCTCATGAAATTGAGGAACCTGCTTTTGCGCCTTGCACCACAATCCGTCGCAGAGAAGCAAATCAAGTTTCTCATCGATGTAAAATTTCACTAGCACCCTTTTGCCAAACACCGCGCTGGATTACCTTGCGGTTTAATTCTTTATATGCATTATCGCACTGCTACGATCGATGATGTCGATCGCATCATTAAACTCTATAAGGCTGTTGTAGGAACGGAAGGAGGTATTGTTCGCCTGGAACACGAAATCACGTATGATTATGTCCAACATTTTTGTAAGCAGAGTCTGGAGACCGGACTGATCATTGTTGCAGAACATCCTGATGATCCCAATACTCT
>JAEZBX010000240.1 GCA_023412765.1 Bacteroidota bacterium | reverse complement strand
TGCAATCCAAAAGCTGGAAGAATGGTCCTGCTACTCCTCAAGCCATACAGTTCTCTTATCTTGACAAAGTAGTACTAGTTATTGTGAAGTGGCTTTGCGCTCGACCAAATATCGTAGCAATGCGCCTTATACCCTATACCCTATACCTCACCTTATTCCTTATTCCCTATTCCTTTTCTCTATACTTTCACCCTATACCCCCTGAAGCCACGTGCCAGCAAATAAACTAAAAATATCCTCACTCCTCTTCTCCGTATGCTATTGGATGCTCGCAGGGTCCTATCTCGTTATCGTCAGTTTCTTTTTTACCGCGGAGGACCGCGGGGGGAATGCACGCAGAGGTCCGGAGGGAATTACACGCAGAGGTTGCTGAGGGGATTGTGCGCCGATGGAATACTGGCAGAGAAAAAGCTTAGGGTCGTCGCAAAATATTAACGTATAAAGAATGTCGCGTTTGCCTGGACTACGAGGTCAAGCCTTGGCTGGCCTGCAATAAACTTTGTAATGCGCAGTGAAGCGCAAGAATTCTTTCCGATGATTTTCCCAAGATCAGTTCGAAGAAAAATAAAATCTGTATTCTCCCTAAAAGATCTTGTATAAAGAACATTCAATGAAAACCATCCATTCCAATCTTCGATGTTGACGGTCGCTGGTAGAGACATGGAAAAATTTTGAATTTTATCGTCTTTTTCCGGATCCTCAGGGTCTGGTATCCCATCGCTACCAGCTCCACTGTTGGCTTCTTTACCAGAAAATTGAAAACGCAACTCAGGATAAAGCAATACTGCCTCTGCGATGCGCCATTTAAAGATGATACCCGGCTTGTACAACCAGGTGCCGGCTCCTCTACCCAGCTTATACTCGCCTGTGGGTGAAGTTACATCCAAAGAAAGTGTTATGCGCTCGATTCCGATTACATCTCTCTTGTGATATGGGACAAAGAGATAAGACATTTTAAGATCACCGAAGCCGGTTGTATTCTCGAATCCAGCATAGTCTCCTTCAAAGACATTGTGCATCAACGGTACGGATACGCCCAGCAGATGCTGTTCGTTTCGGAGTCCATAATAGTAACCTGGCCTGAAGACGTAAAAGCGTGCATTGTTTTCAAAACCATAGGTTTCGAGATCGAGTGTTATTCGACTAATCATGCTAGCTGGGTCGCTGGCATCCTCCAGTGTAATCTGAGCACTCGCACTGTGAAACAATCCGATAAAAACTGTTATTGCTACGATGATAACGGTCCTGTTCATATTTCTGATGTCCAGCTCTCCACCAGTTTAAAGATAGCACATATTCGTTTAAGGGTTTAAGGTTTCAGGTTTGAGGTTTGAGGTTTCGCTCGAGCTAAAGGATACGGAGCTTTTTGAGGGGAAGGCTTTTTGGCAACCAGGTTCAAAAGCATCTTAAAATGTTGCACCGTTTTTTGCCACCAAGACGCCAGGGCACAAAGAGATGTGGCAAAGAAAGAGAGTCTCGACATCCTAGAAATTATATGTAAAGCCTATATTTAGTCCAAGTCCGTAAGGCTTCACGTAAAAAGGTGCGTGCGCATTTTCGTTTATGTAAAATGCATAGTTGAGCGTTGGCTGAACAACGCCTCTGAGTTTCGTGTCAGCCGGGTATTGTACACGGTAGTAGAGGTTATAAAATACATAGATGGATGGGTTGGTTGTCAAGTCGGATGTGACTCTTTTTTCCTGAAGTTTGTTGAGTGCAACATGAAATTCCATTCCTGTACCAGCCGTATGGGAAAACTTTTTCTTCGCCAACTGATAGTTTACACCCAATTGCAGCCCCAGGTTCTTCACTTCATACTCAAATGATTTGTGAACGTAACTGAATTGTGGATTTACAATTGTCTCTCCGTTCGGACCGATTGAGATATCCGTTTGACTAACCTGCTTTTCGGTATAGCCAATGGTTTGCTGTCGTTGAAAATATAACAGCCCTCCAAAAATATTGAAACGACTACTAATTGGATACTCCGCTCCCAATTCGGCCCTGACGCCTAGCCTATCCGTGTCAAAGGTCTTAATTCGGTCTGTGCTCGTGATGATAAGGTTATCATTTTCATTAGGTTTGATGCGTTGATACCCCAGGGTTGGCATGATCGTAAAATAAAGTTTGAAGCGTCGCGTTTTGCCTTGCTCATCCTCCTCTTCAGTTTCGGGTTCACTCTTTATCTCAGTTTTGTTGGTCGCGAGTTTCCGTGGCTCATTTCCGATGGTGACATTTTCTTCAGTAACCGGTATTGAGGAATCATACTTTTCAGTCAATTCATGGGTAAATTCACCATGAACACCATCGGATCCTTCAGACACAATCGAGCCTTCATACAATTCGTTTACATCAACCGCGACTGTGTCCCCAGCCATTTCTGTTGAAGCGCCCACCTCAACACCATCGCTCTGCTGGACATCCGCAAGTTGCTCGTCTGCATTCGAATCAAGTTGATTCTTAGTCATAGCTGACGAAGGCACTGGCGTTCCACCCTTGACTTCGGGAACTACCTGAACGGCTGGTTTACGGTCTGAAGCTTGTGTTGATGTCGATATATTCTGGACAGGTGAATCATCTCTCAAAAAGAGGCCTCCGCACACAATGGATATGCCGATAAGAAATATCCATCCATTGCGTATTTTTTTCTTCAGGCGAAGCGGTCGGTTTGCTTCTTCGATCCCTGCTGAAATGGAAGTCCAAAGGCGTGGTTCTGGTTTTTCTTTATACTGTCTCAGCCGCCGCCGCAAATCATCATACAGTTCATTCATACCTTTCATATTTCAATACACCTAGATGCTTGAGTTTACTTTTTAACATGTGCCTTGCTCTGTTTAGCTGCGAACGTGACGTTGCTTCTGTGATTTGGAGCAAAGCACCGATTTCGCCGTGGTTGTACCCTTCAATCTCATGCAGGTTGAAAACCATGCGGTAGCCGTCGGGTAGATCGTTGATGATCCTCAGGAGCATCTCATCCGAAAACCTGGAAATAATTAATGCGTGGTCGTCGTTTGGATGCAGGTAACCATTGCTTTCTTTCTCGTGATCGTGCCTTTTATTTTTGTGATAATATTTTACGGCTGTATTGATTGCAATTCTCTTGATCCACTGCTCGAGTAGATCAGGGGCGTTCAATTGTGAAATATTCTGAAATACCCGGATGAAAGTGTCCTGATAAACATCTTCTGCCTCTTCCCTATTCTTTGTGTACCTTCTGCACAAGCCCATGATCTTATCTTTGAAGAGGTCATACAACTCCTTCTGCGCCTTGGCATCATTTTTTATACAACGTTCGAGTAAAGTCCTGGGCTTGATCATGCGTCAGTTTCAGCAGGTCAGTACTTCAAATTATGCTACTCATATTTTATTTATGAATTTCAAAAATCAGAGTATCTAACAATGATTGATGATTCAGTTAAAGTGTAAAATTCTGTCTGTGTAAAAACGATCTGGTTGTTGGGCTGAACCGAATCTTCTTTAAAAGAATCACAAGAGAGCGCAAACGACAACACCAGCCAAACCCCGATGCATCTGGTCAAGTGATTAAATCTGTTTTTCATACGGGACGGATGGGGTTCTAGTAGTATGACCGCAAAACCGACAAAAACGCTGCGTCAGAAGTTACTACTTTATAAAATTCTTTCTTAATGATTTACATTTTAAGATAAATAGTTAAAGGTCCAAGAATTATCGTCCATAAGATTTCAGGACGATTTCCCCCAATGGCGAAATTGTATAGCCAACTTCATGGCTAATTGTCAGTCCCAGGTTCTTTAGTTTCCGGATGTCGAGTTTTAATTCGTCTTTCTCTCTTTTCATCATTACAGCAAGATCTGCCGCCCGCAACTTTGGGTTTTCTTGAATAATTTTCAAAACCCTAGAGGTCCAAGGTCCGTCCTTGTTGCAGCGATCTAACCGTTCAAGTTTAATTTTAATGGTTTCGAGATCCTTGTCGCTGATATCGGTATTTTGTCTTAACGCAATTCGGGGATCTTCAGAGTAATAGCGAACCTTCATTTTATAGACCTGCCCGTCTCGCACGGAATTTAGGACATTCAGTAATTCATCAACATCCCTGAATCCGGCGCTGACTGCTTCGCGGTTAGTGATGTTTTCTGCTTTTGTCTCACTGAAATCGGTGATCTCGACAACTCCCATTTCGGTTCTGATACGGCTACCTTTTCGCACTGACGGTTTTTTCCATCGGCGAAACTGTAGCGTTATAGTTCCCGCTTTAATGCCAGTAAGAGCGTCCCGTGTCAAAATCATCCCTCAAATTAAAAATTACTGGCGTAAAACGAGCAGTGATCCTTAGTTGCAGTCAAAATGCTGCTTGCCAACTAACAGAGAGGTTCGTGTTTTGATTCGAGCTTATCAAGGCACAAGTTGTCTGCCCCAACACTCTAAACTCTGCACTCTGCACTCATCATTCAGATAACTCGAAGTCTAAATTTGAAGTCCGAATTACAGAACTTGAATGCAGAGTGATGAATGCAGAATGCAGAATGCAGAACTTTGTCTAAACTCTACACTCTGCACTCATCACTCAGATAGCTCGAAATCTAAATTTGAAGTCCGAATTACAGAACTTGAGTGCAGAGTGATGAATGCAGAATGTAGAGTGCAGAACTTTGTCTAAACTCTACACTCTGCACTCATCACTCAGATAGCTCGAAATCTAAGTTTGAAGTCCGAATTACAGAACTTGAGTGCAGAGTGATGAATGCAGAATGCAGAGTGCAGAACTTTGTCTAAACTCTACACTCTGCACTCATTCAGATAGCTCGAAGTCTAAATTTGAAGTCCGAATTACAGAACTTGAGTGCAGAGTGATGAGTGAAGAATGCAGAATGCAGAAGTTCGTGCTTCGACCAACACTCTAAACTCTACCCTTATTGTTCAGAAAGAGGCTCGTTATCGAATCTTTGGATTTAAGGAGATCTCTAGGTGTGCCTTCAAAAATAATCTTGCCTCCCCTGTGGCCGCCCTCAGGGCCCATATCAATTATCCAGTCCGCATGTTTTACAACGCTAAGGTTATGCTCGATGGTTATTACGGTATTGCCAGCATCGACAAGGTTGTCGATGATGGCCAGGAGGTGGTCGATGTCCGACATATGCAAACCTGTGGTTGGCTCATCGAGCACATAAATGCTACCTTTTTTGTGGAGCTCGCTCGCCAATTTAATCCGCTGGCATTCTCCGCCTGAAAGCGTGCTCAACGGTTGACCTAGTGTCAAATAATCTATTCCAACATCATACATGGCCTTCAGCTTCCTTTGCATCTCCTTTTGCTTCAGGAATTCCAGTGCTTCGCGCACTGTCAGGGTAAGGACCTCAGCAATATTTTTTCCATCCAGTTTGTATTTCAAAACGTCTTCCTTGAACCTTTTCCCATTGCATGTATCGCATGGCATCTTGATGCCGTCCAAAAATGCGAGATCAGTATAAGTTACGCCAGCACCCTGACATTTTTCACATGCGCCTTCGGAGTTAAAGCTAAAAAGTGATGGCTTAACTTTGTTGGCAGAAGCAAATGCTTTTCGAATATCATCCATGATCCCAGTATATGTAGCAGGATTTGATCGCGTTGAAATTCCAACAGCTGACTGATCAATTTGAACCGCTTCCGGATGTTGCTTCAAGAAGGCATGATGGATAAGAGAACTTTTACCAGATCCTGCGACACCGGTTACGACTGTAAATACTCCTTTCGGAATGTTTACACTAACACCTTGCAAATTATTCACGCTCGCTTTACGTATCGGCAATGAACCTGTTGCTTTTCGGCATCGATCCTTAATCGCTCTCCCTTTTTTCATGTACCGGCCTGTAAGCGTGTCCGCCCTTAGCAATCCTTTAAAATCGCCTTCGAACATAATCCTTCCACCCTGACTTCCTGCCTTTGGACCGATATCGACCACATAATCTGCCACTTTGATTACATCAGGGTCATGCTCAACCACAAGTACAGTGTTCCCTTTGTCTCTGAGCTTTTGCAACAATTCATTAAGGCGATGTACATCGCGCGGGTGAAGTCCGATACTCGGTTCATCGAAGATATACATGACGTCTACCAGACTACTGCTTAGGTGCTTGACCATTTTTATTCGCTGTGATTCACCGCCGGATAAGGTGCTGGTTTCGCGATCAAGACTGAGGTAATCGACACCGATATCAATAAGATGTTGCAGTCTTTCTTTCAGTGTAGTTACCATCGGTGCTGCTATCGGGTCCTTGACCTTATCGAGAACAGTAGTCAATTCAGTAATTTCCATAGCTGAAAGCTCGGCAATGTTTCGGCCTTGAATTTTGCAACGAAGCGCTGCCTGGTTTAAGCGCGCGCCTTTGCACACTGGACATCGTTGCATGCCGATGAATGGTGCAACTTTCTTTTGAGTCCGTTCTGATAGAGTTTTAATGTCTCTTTTGATGTATGCCTTTGTGAATTTTTCGACCACACCCATGAAGGTTACGTTGATGTTGCCGCCGCCGAATCGCATCTTCACTTTTGTTGGCTTGCTATAAAGGAGCAAATCCATCTCATCCTTGGTAAAATCCCGAAGCTTTTTGTTGGCATCAAACAGTCCTGAGCTGGCATACATCGCGTTTTCCCAGCTGGCAAAGGCGGGTACCTGAACGGCACCTTCCTTCAAGGATTTATCAAGGTCAAGGAAATTGTCAGCGATCACCCCCATTTTCTTTCCTAGTCCACCACATTCCGGGCACATACCCTGTGGATCGTTGAATGAGAACGCGTTTGAATAACCAACATACGGTTTGCCTACACGAGAAAATAGCAAGCGTAAGACCGGGGCAATATCAGTAATGGTACCAACTGTAGAACTGGAACCTCCACCCAATTTCTTTTGGTCAACTACGATAGGCATGCTCAAGTTTTCGATGGCGTCTGCTTGTGGTGGCGCATAGCGCGGAAGAAAATTACGGACAAACATGCTGAAGTTTTCATACAACTGACGTTGTGCTTCAGTGCCAATAGTATCGAAAACGATTGATGATTTTCCCGACCCGGATACCCCTGTGAAAATAGTGATCTTGCGCTTGGGGATACGGAGGGATATGTTTTGAAGGTTGTTTTCGCGAGCACCGTGTATTTCGATGAATTCCTCTTTCATCTTGTTATCCGTTATTAGTTATTTCTACTTTGTCAACTTCCATTTAAGTTCTTTGAGATGAGTTTTCTTCGCTTGTTGAGGCAAAATTTTGTACTTCGTCGCCTAGCGCAGCAGTAATTTGTCGTGACTTGGCTCCCCAGCCGCATGGC
>JAEZBX010000037.1 GCA_023412765.1 Bacteroidota bacterium | reverse complement strand
GTATAATGAACGCAGCGTCCCTGAGACAGGAGACGCTGCTGGGATGGAGGTTGTTTGTCCTGGTAATCGACGGCCGTCATCCGGTACTTGCTGCTAATTGCTTCAACATAATTCTAAACTTCTTGTAATGCGCCGGACCAAGTACCTGTTCCCATTTTTTTTCAAATTCAAAGTTATGTTGACGGCCTCTTGTCCTCAAAGCAAATCCCTTGGCTGTCAGATCAAAAAGTACTGCGCGGGCATCCGTCGGATCAACCTTTCTTTTAAGATAACCGCCATCCTCCAGTTGATACACCAATGCACTCATCGACTGTTTAGTCATACCTGCACGATGTGCCAGGTCTGTAATTCGCGAACCGTTGTCTTCAATGTATTGAAATATGAGTCCATGCGACGGTGTAATCTCCCCATAACCTTCCTCAGCAAGACGGGCGTGAAGGTTTACAACTAGTGCATCCGACAACTGACGTAAATATGCCCCAGTATTTTTGTAGTTTTCTCTTGAAACCATTGTAACCTTAATCTGTTGTACCTCGTAAATATCGTCAGTTTAACTGACTAATACAATGACAACACAAATGGAGCTATTAAAAGGTTTTAAAACCGGTCCTTCACCAAAGAATACACGCGCTATCCCCGGTGCAGTATTTAGTTTCCTCGCCAGAGGTAGCGAGACGGATGGCAGGCACGCGCTTATAAAGATCCTTGTCGAGAAAGGAGCAGAGCCGCCCGCTCATACGCATACACGCGAGGATGAGTCGTATTTCATCTTGAAGGGAAGTATTGAATACACGATCGGCGGCGATAAGCTTACGGTTAAGGAGGGTGAATATGTTTATTTGCCCAAGGATGTCCCTCATTCATTCACGATACTCTCTGAGCGGGCTGAAGTACTGATGTATATTAGTCCCGCGGGCCTGGACCAATGGTTTTGGGATAACAGCACACCTGCACCGGATGGTAAATCCCTCCCAGTTCCGCAAGGGCCTCCACCTGCTGATGTGATAAAACATTTTGTGACTTCATTGCAAGCATACGGGGTGCAGATGTTATAGTCTATTGTCCTGATTCGTAGTCTTAAATTAGTTGAGTCCTACTTATTCTGCTTTATGGATGTTATCTCCATGAAAAACCAAATCATCATTATTATAGCCCTGGTGTTAGTCTTGCTCGCAGGAATAAGATTATTGTTAAAGACAAAAAATGAAATCGACGACGAAAAGGTATCCTATGTTAGGAACCTTGACTACAATTTCTCCGGGAAAGTTGATTCCATAATTGCAGTCGGCAAGAATGGGAGGGGCTTTCTGGTTTGCAGGCTGACTGGAGGAAATATTAATCCAACCGTTGAAGATCGTTTGAATCAACGATTGGCCCACCATAAATGGATGCGATTTTTGTTTTTCAAACCAAATGGACAGCCACGGATACTTCTGAGAGACATATCAAACTATCATGTGGGAGACAGCGTTGTTGTAAATTCCGAGAATGATAAATTCGCCGTCTATAGGAATGGCAAATCCATGTTGGAATCGACTATCACAAGTGTTACCTGGCAACAGATCACTTATACGGACTGGTAAGCGCCAGTTATTACCCGCGGGAGAGAGTTTTACTAAATGTTTGGCCATTGTTAATGCCTGCCTCGCCGGTAAGCAGGTTGTGTGCTGGGATTTGTTCTGATGGCTCACCAACAACCACGCTGACTTGAATTTAAAGGGTTTCCAAAAACGGGTTTCGAGGTTCGCGTTGCTGTTGGTGGCTTGTCTTTGCGGACAGTTAACACCGACCACGGCTACTCGGACCTGTCCTCACGTCGCCGTACTGGCTTTCAATTCTTCCACCTTCTTTTTTGTCTGCTGTACAATGTCATCAATAATAAGATACAGCGAGGGGACGATCACCAGGATGATAGACGTCGCGAAAACAATTCCAAAGCCCAGTGAAATAGCCATGGGGATTAACTGATAGGCCTGACTCGAAGTTTCGAGGATGATGGGTGTCAGCCCTCCAAACGTTGTTAAAGTTGTCAGAATGATTGGCCGAAACCTTCTGGCACCCGCTTCGTGAATTGCTTCATATGCCGGTCGGTCGCCGCGGTGCTTGTCCACGTAATCTATCATGATCAGAGAATCGTTCACAACCACTCCCGACAGTGCGATGATCCCCATCAAACTTACCAATGATAAATCGTACCCTAATATCATATGCCCGATGACAGCCCCGATAATCCCGAATGGAATAGCAAGCATCACGACCAAGGGCTGTGTATAGCTGTTCAGCGCTGCTGCAAGCAATGCGTACATCAATATCATAGCTATGATAAAGCCCGACCATAACGCCTGTGTTGATTCTCGCATTTCCGCCTCACTGCCTTCAAATGTCCAGGTGATACCGGGAAAGTCCGCTCGCAGTTGAGGAAGGACATCACTGGTCAATGACTCAAGTATGCGATTCTGTGCACTTGCAGGTTCGGCGTCCATGCTCACGTTTACTACTCTTTTTCCATCACGCCGGTTGATGTTGGTGAAGGTTTGACCTTCCGTTACTTTTACAACGCTCATCAATGGAACAGCAGTTCCATTTGGTGCACGGATGATAAAGTCCTCGAGATTATAGAGGTCTTTTCGCTCTTCCAACGGTAGCTTTACCCGCACTTCGATTTCGTTAATCCCCCGGAGTTGTCGCATCGCCAGTGCGCCATAGAAGGCATCGCGCACTTGCTGGCCTACATCAGTAGGGGTTAGGCCAAGATTTCTTCCTTCGGGTAACAGCTCAAAACCAAGCTGTATCTTACCCATGTTGTAGTTGTCATTAATATCGCGCACTTCAGAAAAAGTTGCTACTCTTTCCATAAACGCATGACTGGCTTTTTCCAGGACTGCTATGTCGGGATGGCTTAGGTCAATGCTGATGTCAGGTCTTGCGCCTCCCGGTCCACGTTCTGCTTCGAATGTAATTTGATCAACTCCTTCTATGTCGCCGATGTTTTCCCGCCAAAGGTCAATCATCTGTTTGGCGGTGAAGTCGCGCTCGTCAGGTGGTTTCATTACAATCTCCACATCGACAAAATCTTTTCCACGTACGTTCGTCTTAATCCCCTCTGCTACTTCGTAAAGATTGTGCTCCTCAAACATTTTCTGCGTAGACTCCGTTATCGCCATTGCGACTTTAGCAGCCTTATCTGTGGTTGTGCCCACCGGTAATCGCACAGCCGCTTCAATTTCATCGGCAGCAAGTTCTGGCATCAGCACCATTCCCATATGGTCACTCCATGCATACCCGCCGACAAGAAGAAGTATCGCCAGAGCTGAACTCAGGGTGATATAACGATAACGTAGACAACGATCCAGTAACGGTTCATATACGCGCTTTATAAAACGGTCGAAGGCGTCAGCAATTCTGCGTTGGCCTTTCTCCAGCTTCTGTATCACTTTTCCCGATTCACCTTGCTTTTTCTGAGTGACATGCGATGGTAGGATGTATAGTGCTTCAAACAGAGAAACCAAAAGTACTACGATCACAACAACTGGCAACGGCCACCAATACTTACCGCTTTCACCAGGAATGAAAAGCAACGGAACAAACGCCAGAATTGTCGTTATAATACTGAACACGACTGGTTTGGCAACATCTTTTGTGCCTAGGATTGCTGCATCCATATAGTTGTATCCCTTCTGTCGGTACGCATAAATATTTTCTCCCACAACAATTGCATCATCAACGACAATACCAAGGACAATAAGGAATCCGAACATAGAGATCATGTTAACGCTGATGTCGACGATCGGCAAAAACATCATGGCACCGATAAACGAAATAACCATACCCATCATGACCCAAAAAGCAAGGCGGTATTCAAGGAATAAGCCCAGGATCACCATAACGATCACAATGGCCTGCATTCCGTTGTTTGTCAATAGTGAAAGGCGTTCGCGGAAATCTTCAGCCCGGTTGCTGTCAATCCGTACATTGACTCCAGGTGGCAGTGATGTTTCAAATTCGGCAAGTATATCGTTAACGATTTCTTCAATTTCAATTGGCGATTGCTTACCGATCCGAAATATTTCGAGATCTACAGTGTTCTGCTGGTTAAATTGTCCATGAAAGCCACTCTCTTCAAATCCGTCCGTTATTGTTGCAATATCGCCTAGCTTAACCGTTGCACCCGAAGTCGATGAAATGATGTCAATATTTGCAAATTCTTCAGCCCACAATTTCCGTTCCTCCAATCGCAGCAAAATTTCCCCGGCTTGCGTCTCAATTGAGCCTGCTGGCACATCCTCGCTCGATTGCCGAATAATGTTTGCTACTGCTCCAAGCGTAAGATTGTATTCTCTAAGGCGGTTCTCGGGGATTTCGATGTGTGTCACGAAGTCAGGAACATTACCGATTTCCACTTGCGTGATCTGGTCGTTGCTAAGCAAAATATTTCGAAGCTGTTCCGCGAGCCTTCGCAAGGTCCACACATCCACATCTCCGAATATTCCAATTTGCATTACATCCATTACGCGGTCGCGCAGCATGACCTGTGGTTGTTCAATGTCGTCGGGGAAGGTTTGAATTCTACTTACCGCCTGATCGATATCCTGCAACGCCTTCATCCGATCCGTACCCTGCACTAACTCGACGCTGATATTTCCTGAACCTTCGTTTGCCTGCGAAGAAATTTCGCGGATGCCCTGGATACCATTGATTGCCTCTTCCACTGGCAAAACGATACCTTGCTCTACTTCCGTGGGTGCGGCACCTGGATAATTTACATTCACTTCAACGAAGTCTAAAGCAAATTGTGGGAAGACTTCTTTTTGAATGTTAACCATTGTCCAAATACCACCGCCAATCAGAAGGATCATCAAAAGATTTGTGATGACCTTATTGCGGGCCATAAAGGCAATGCTTCCTTTTTTTGTATCTTCAGTCAGATCCTCGTTTTTCATTCCGTTTCTGTTGGTATGAAATTATCTTCCCCATTTTTATAGATCGGTTCCATGAGTTGAACGGACTATTTATCAGTTCCATTCTCATTAACGGTTGAGTCGCTTTCCGCTTCCGTACGAAGGTCAGAACCTTCAACAACGGTAGAAAGATCTGTTGTCACTACCTGGTCGCCCGCGGAAAGTCCTCTAACGATGTAGCCATAATCCGCATCCTGAAACAGGATGTCCACCTGACGGATCTGCAATTTCCCGTCCTCCATTACCCATACCGTTGCGCCTTGGCGCAAATGGTCGCGCTGAAGCCGAACCACATCGGGAATTTCGCGTGCAGCGATATGACTCTCCACGAAGGCGCCGATCATTAGCGGAGGCACTGTATCCCTGTTCGCCTTGCGTGCCAACGGATCACGGACTGTAATGAGCACCCGTGCAAGCCTGGACTGCGCATCTAACGCGCCAACAAGACGGGACAGCCTGCCTTGTCGATGTTGCCCCGGCGGCCAACTCTTACTCATGATCTTTACTTCCGATCCAACTCCCGATGCGTCCTCAGAGAATGTTATCCAGTTTACTTTATCCATCGGTACATCGGCCAGTACCCAATACTCGTCCATTCCGACGATTCGGCCAATTTCTGCACCCGGGGCCAACTGGGCCCCAATGTTGGTACTTCTACTTATAATATGGGCATCGAATGGGGCGCGTACAACCGTTCTTTTAAGATTTAATTCTGCCTGATCGACTGCAGCTTGCGCCGCTGCCACACTGGCTTTAGCAGATTCAAGTTGTGGCTCGCGCAACACCAACGCCCGGTTCGCTTCTGTCATCTCCTGACCAACGAGTTCAAAATCCTTTTGCGCCACCGCCTGCCTGCCCATTTCAATACTCATATTCGATTTTGCAAGCTCAAGATCGCTGCGTCTTAATTGAAGCGTATTCCTGTAATCCGCGGGATTAATTTGAAGCAGGACTTCTCCTTTTTCCACAAACGATCCGGGTATGAAATTCCTTGAAATGCTGATGACCTCGCCTCCCACCTGCGGACTCAAAGTGATGTCTTTTGCTGCTTGTACCGTTCCGGTAGCCACCACGCTTGGCGTATAGCTGCCACGTTCAACTTTTACGACGTCAACCAGCATGGCAGTTTTCTTCGTCGCCGTTTCTCTTTGCGCATCGGGTTCCGTCATGAACACGACAGCTGTGATAACTGCACTGAGTAGAAGAATGCCTGTGCTGATAAATATTGTTTTGGTTCTGGACATCTGCGTTCTGAACTTTTTTATAACAAGGCCTTTTTTGTATGCTACTCCAATTTAGGCTTACTCGATTGATAACATCATTTACATTTTCTCTTGTTCGATATCGGTTTCAAATGAGCCGGCGAGCGCGCGATAAAGACCAATTCGCGTTTCAATCAGCCCCATACGCACATCGACAATTTCCCTCCGAAGTTGCTGCTGTTGAGTCAAAGTTGACAGTACATCGAGGTATGCAATAGAGCCATGGAGATATTCGATCCTCAGTTGTCCGAGGCTTTCGGTCGCAAGCCTCAGCTGTTCCTCCATCACCGCGATTTGCTCCTTCAATTTTACTTCTTGAATCAAATTGTTTTCCACCTCCTGAAAAGCAATTAAAACTGTTTGTGCGTAAGATTGGGTAAGCTGCTGTCTGACCGCTTCAGCCCTGTTGGCTTCTTCTTTTAGTCTGCGTCCATAAAATAAGGGGGCGAGCAAGCTACCTGCGAATGAGCCAGCTTGCGATTCCAAAAGACCTTCAAAGGAGTTCGATCTTACGGCTGTTGTGATAGAGATATTTAGTCGCGGATATTTGTTACTGATGGCGGCGGCAAGTTCACGATCAGCGGCTTGCAACTGATAATACGCACTCAGAATGTCCGGTCTGCGATTGATTAGATCCAAGGGGACGCCGGTCTCCGGCAAAGGCGGGAGCAAGGGTAACGTGTCGGAGACAATTACAGCACCTCTAAAAATCTGTCCCGGTGGTTTGCCGACAAGGATGGCCAGCTGATTTTTAAGAACTTCCATTTGAATTTCCAGTTCGATCTTTTGCTCCCTGGTATTTTCGATCAGTTGTTGTTGCCGCAAAATGTCCACGCCTTTTATTTGACCGCTGGCAAACCGGGCCCTGATTAGAGCCAGTACCTGTTCATTTGTTTCTAGTTGTTCATCCACGAGGCTGAGTTGGACGGCCGTTGCTTTAAGACGGAAATACGTCACTGCTATTTCACCCGACAGTGAAATAGATGCAGTCTTAAAATCAAAATAGGTTGCCCGGAACCGATATTGTTCGGCGTGCAAATTATATCGGATGCGCCCCCAGAGGTCTACCTCGTAATTTGCCCGGAGTGAAAGTTGAGTATTCTCACCTCCGACAAAGTCTGGTTCCGGAACACTAAAGCCGCTCTGGATTTGAGTCGATATTTGTGGCCACCGCTCGGATCCGACGATCCCTACCAGGGCATCCGCTTCCTCGAGTTGATACCATACATTCTTTAATGACAAATTCATCCGAAGCGCGGAATCAACCAGGGAATTTAATTGAGGATCTTCGAAAGACGACCACCATTTAGATGGTAACTCTACTTCTCCCGCATTAGAAAATGCATCGAGCGTGTCATACGGCAGATCGATTTTTGCAACCTTAGGTGCACAGCCTATCAAATACATGAAGCACCATGCGGAAAGGACAATATTGCCCAAGACGGCTTTTTCGAAATTGTGTTTGATTTCAATGCTTCGCAAGGCCGTGTTATAATGTTTAACCCTTTAACTTGTATAAAGTAATAAACAACAGTTTGCGGGATGGGTTTAGCAGTTGTAATGTGCGGAGCTTGTGTCTTATTAATTCTTTCAAATCGTTATCCGTTATTCTCCGCAGGTTTTCTGTCTAAGGGACTCTGACGGAACTACCCACGAATCAGGCTTGGAAAATTTTCTCTGCAATAACGATGATCAATTCCATCAGCATAATCTTGCAAAACATAAATGGTTGTCGGACATATCGATGGAATATGCTTATCAAGGCTTGCTGGTCAAAACACCATTTTCTTCGCCAACCCCGAACAATTCCCCGCCGGAATAGTTTTTGTAGATCATAATCTCACATGCGCATTCCCCAAGAGCCACAACATCCGAGCGATGAAGTAATTGTCATTTCAGGGCGCTCTGACATCGATTTTTGGTGCCAGCGATTTTCTATTTCGCCTTTTACCCTTTTTCATTTGCTGAAAACTGTTGGAAATGACGCCAGGCAGATTGGGGAGTTTTTACACAAAAACGAAGGGGAGAGGCTGGAAAAGATTGGGGAACCATTAAAGGGTGTCACCATTTTGTAAAAGACAAAATAGACGTGAGAGGCTTAAAATTCCGTAGCATAAGTCCATTAAAAGCGATTGGGAAGGAATCCGTCTCCCGGTCTACAATCAAAACAATTTTCCGTAAACTCGTTCAAGGTATAGGCCTCGCCCGCTACGTCGGCAACTTTGAAGGAGTCGCGTGCTATGCCAGCAAGGTTGGCGAACTAAGAAATCGGGCTGCAGTAGCTTTGCCTGGTGTCGGAATTTTCGTTCACCCGGATGAAGTTCAAAACATTTCTCTACTTCGACATGAGTATGGACATTTTCTCCAGGCTCGTAAATGGGGCAAGCGTTTTTTTTATCGTTACATCGCCTGGCAAAGTCTTAGCAGCGCAAAGCGATCCTCACACGATCCTTCATTTAATCATCAGCATACCTGGACCGAGTGGACCGCTAACCGGTTAGCATATTACTTTTTCAAACGTCCCTCGGATTGGGATATGAATTCCTATCCCATATATCCTCCATTAGAACAGCGAGAAGGAAGCGATTGGCCAGAGTTCTTAAGATTTGAGAAACCAGCTTTGGCAGGGAAGTAAGTTTAAAGTTTCAGGTTTAAAGTTTCAGGTTTAAAGTTTAAGGTTTAAAGTTTAAGGTTTCGCACGAGGATGATGTGTGCGAACTGGCTTGGGTGGTATTTCGGTGTTCGGTATTCCGTGTTTGATGACCTTCCTAGTACCACAACTTTTTTAAGCTATTAAGGTTCGCTAGAGAATAGTATATACATACTTGGCTCGAGCGAACTTTAAACCTTAAACTTTCAACTTTAAACAATGACTTTATCTCCGATAAAATGAGAACGTTGAGTTATCAGGATTTCTAATTTTTAGCTCCCAATATTGTTCTCCAGTCAGTACGTTGTACATTTTTGTAATCGTGTATGGCA
>JAEZBX010000015.1 GCA_023412765.1 Bacteroidota bacterium | reverse complement strand
TGTCCCTCGCAGAATGGGGACGCAAAGAAATTACATTGGCCGAAGCTGAAATGCCAGGCCTGATGGCTACTCGCGAGGAGTATGGCAAACAAAAACCGCTGAAAGGTGCAAGGATTGCAGGATGCCTGCACATGACCATTCAAACGGCTGTTCTTATAGAGACATTGGTTGAGCTGGGCGCTGAAGTAAGCTGGTCTTCATGCAATATTTTCTCAACACAAGATCACGCTGCTGCTGCAATAGCAGCTGCCGGCATTCCGGTGTTTGCATGGAAGGGCATGAATGAAAAAGAATTCGACTGGTGTATTGAACAAACCTTGCACGCATTTAAGGGTGGTAAGCCACTTAACATGATTTTGGATGATGGCGGTGATCTTACCAACATGGTATTAGATCGTTTCCCGGAGTTGGTTGCAGGCATCAAAGGCATTTCGGAAGAAACAACTACTGGTGTGCACCGTCTGATCGAGCGGGCGAATAATGGCAAACTTCCTCTTCCAGCTATAAACATCAACGACTCTGTTACAAAATCGAAATTCGACAACAAGTATGGTTGTAAGGAGTCGTGTGTGGATGCTATCCGTCGCGCGACCGACGTTATGATTGCGGGTAAGGTAGCCGTTGTAGCAGGATATGGTGATGTTGGAAAAGGATCCGCGGCATCGCTTCGCGGTGCAGGTGCTCGTGTGATCGTTACGGAAATTGACCCGATCTGTGCGCTTCAAGCTGCGATGGATGGTTACGCCGTGAAGAAAATGGATGATGCTGTTAAAGATGCAGATATCATCGTGACGGCTACTGGTAACTTTGGTATAGTAGCCGACAGGCATTTCCTCAGCATGAAGGATAAAGCTATCGTCTGCAATATCGGGCACTTTGATAATGAGATCGATGTGGCATGGCTAAACAAGAATGGAAAGAAGGATACCATTAAGCCGCAGGTTGATATTTACACCCTCAACAATGGCCGACAAATTATTCTGCTGGCCGAAGGCAGGTTGGTAAATCTCGGTTGCGCTATGGGCCACCCTTCCTTTGTAATGTCTAATTCATTCACAAACCAGACTTTGGCCCAGCTGGAATTGTGGACTAATGCAGGTAAATATGAAAACAAGGTTTACATGCTGCCCAAACATTTGGATGAAAAAGTTGCTAGCCTTCACTTGAAAAAGATCGGTGTAGAACTGGATGTCTTGACCCCTGAGCAGGCAAAGTATATTGGCGTTGAAACCAAGGGTCCATTTAAGCCTGATTACTATCGTTACTAATTGTGATTGTGCGTTGTCATATTCCATCAAAATTTGAAAGAGGGGGATAAGGTATAGGGAATAAGGAATACGGACTGCGACTATTGATCTGACAATATGAAAACCCTGGCTCAGCCGGGGTTTTTTATGTTGAGAAAACTGGCAACAAACCTTACAATGTGTGCTTGAATTGTGACTAGGTTGTTAACTTTAATTAAAATTGCCTTATATGAATTATACAGCTGTTTTGAGCCTCTTTCTGATCACTTTAATTTCCGCCGGGTCAACCGATTTTCAGGGCGACAATATTGAATTTGTATGCATGAAAAATCATAAAGCGACGAACACGTGTCATTTTAATTTCATCATCGATGGAGCTAAATTCCGTCATGTGGATATGGGCTGTAAATTCGGTAAGAAGAAAGAAGAACTAATCAAAAAAGTTAAAGAAGGTACAGCTGCGCTCGCACGGGAGTGGAAGATAGACTGTCCGGAAGCGAAATAGTTTTAATAGTTTAAAGTTTAAGGTTTAAAGTTTAAGGTTTGAGGTTTGCAGTTTGAGGTTTGAAGTTTGAAGTTTGAGGTTGAAGGTACTTCCGTTCGAGGAGCACCAATTCAAAATTCAAAATTTAAAATTCAGAATTAAGAATTACATCCCCAGCTCTCTTTGAATCCCCTCCAACGATTTCCCTTTCGTTTCTGGTAACACTTTCCAGACAAAAATTCCATGGATGAACATCATCACGGCAAAAAGCAGAAAGGAATAGAATCCTCCGTTGTCTGATGACTCAGCCAGTATCGGGAATGTCCAGGAAATTGCAGCTGCCATTATCCAATGTGTAAAACTTCCCAATGTTTGTCCTTGTGATCTGACTTTATTCGGAAAGATTTCCGACATAAATACCCATATGACTGCACCCTGCGAGAAAGCAAAAAACGCGATGAATCCTACGAGGTAAAACATGACGGCATAGCCACCAAAGTCTTGAGTATAGAATGACCAGGCTACCAGTCCGAGGAATAATACCATCCCTACCGATCCAATTATTAGCAAAGTCTTTCGACCAAATTTGTCAATCACCGAGATCGCGAGCAGAGTAAAAATCATATTTGTTGCGCCAATGGAAACAGCTTGTAGCAACGCGGTGTCTTTTGCCAGGCCTGTCATTTCGAAAATGCGCGGTGCGTAATACATGATTGCATTGATGCCCGAGAGTTGATTAAACATGGCCAATGCAATAACATACAATACAGGCTTATTATATTTTCCGTTAAAGACGCTTTCCGCCTTCAAGCCTTTTTCCATATGCAGCGATTCCTGGATTGTTTCTATCTCGATCGTGGGATTTCCTTCTCCAACCTCTTCAAACACTGTTTTCGCTTCATCGACTTTTCTATTCTTAACAAGCCATCTCGGGCTCTCAGGTACTTTAAAAACCATCGCGAAGAAAAGCAGCGATGGAAACGCCTGCACGCCCAGCATCCATCGCCAGGCCTCATCTGAAATACCGAACAGCAGGTAATTAGAAACGAACGCGATGAGGATACCACTCACAACGTTGAATTGGAAAAGAGCAACGAGTCGCCCGCGGTTGTGCGCTGGAGAAATTTCCGATATGTACATAGGACCGACTACCGACGATGCTCCAACACCAATACCACCAATAAATCGAAATAACACAAAGAGTTCCCACGTGGAAGTGAGGGCAGTAACAAGTGATGTAACAAGGTAAATGAGACCTATAACTTGAAGAACTTTTTTCCTTCCGTATTTTTCAGCCGGCCATCCGGCAAGAAGGGATCCAATTACTGTACCGATCAGGGCGGATGCAACGGTGAAGCCATGCGCGAAATCCGCAAGCATCCAGAGTTGCTGAATGGATCGTTCCACACCTGAAATAACAGCCGTATCGAACCCGAAAAGGAAACCGCCAAGGGAGGCGACTACGGCGGCGCGAAATGCAGTTTTAGTGCTTGCCATCTCAATTGATTTTATCAATTAAGGTAACAAGAAATTCAACAATCGAAAATCAATGGCCTGATTGCATTCGACGCTCGAAAAACGGCCGCAGAATCGCCCGATCAAGTACGATCCAGGCAAGGCCAAGGTTCAATACGATGATAATATTTACAATAAACTTTCCGTCGAGTTCAAAAGACGGAAGGGGAGATTTGACAAATTTTCGCGACAACTCAATCTGGTTCAAGTCGATATTTGTTGAAGTGTTATCAAAAGCACCTGTAGAGAGCAAAATGGTGGCAATCCCTATTACAATCAAAACCCCCGTTAACAGCAATAGACCCTTCCGGATAGAAAAAGCATTGGATGTGGGATACTGGTGAAGGTGATTCATGACACCATCAGTAAATGAGGGAGACGGTTGTTCAATCTTGGGCTGGCTAAGCAACGTGTTGATCATTCGTAACTCATCCAGCCTTTCCTGCAGTGCAGGGTTACCACGAATTGCCTGTTCCGCTTCAAGCCTTTGCGAACTGTTAAGGTTACCATCAAGATAATCCGACAGCATGTCATCCACCAATTGAGATACCTTTTTCATACTTTACAAAGTTAAGGCTTCTTTTTTAAGAATATTTTTTAATTCATCGGCAAGCCTTTGTCGCGCGCGATGTATACGGACCTTGGCAGTGTTTGCCTGCATTCCCGTAATTTCTGCAATTTCCTCCAGCGAGAATTCTTCCATGTAAAACAATGTCAGTGCAGTTTTGTCGGCTGCATTGAGTTTTTCCATAGCCAGATCTAGATATTTTTTTTTATCTCTTTTCTCCAGCATTGCATTGGCTTCTTCATGGTATTCAACCACCGTGTTCTCAATACTCTGAAAATGGTGCTTGCGCTTCCGCTTATAGGTTATTGCTGTATTGAAAACGATCCGGTACAACCACGTCGAAAATTTTGCCTGCCGATTAAAGTCCGCCAAATGATGAAACGCTTTTATAAAAGCATCCTGCGTTGCCTCTTCCGCGTCAGGCCTGTTTTGAAGAATTTTCTGGGCAACAGTGAATGCATAGCTCTTATATTTGTTCACCATTTCGGCGTATAAAAGATGCTCACCGGCCAGAATCCTCTCTATGCGCGAGTGCTCCGGATCGTTTGTCATGACTGCTCTTGGACGCTGTTTCGGAGGAGGAAGTTACAGTGTTTCCTTATACCTTATACCTTATACCTCGTTCATAGGAGCGAAAGACTGAGGTATAGGGTATAAGGTATAAGGGGGGTGTAACCTGAGGAGACGCCGCGGCGTCCAACGTTCAAATTAAAACATACAAACAAATGGGACCAGATATTTTAGGAATCGTGATGGTGATTATTGCCATCGTCGGAGCATACGTTATGATTGTTTACCTGCGGAGGTTTACAAACGAAGAACGACTTGCGATGATTGAGAAAGGAGTAGATCCGCAATTCTTCAATGTTAAAAAAGCATTCAATACTTCCGTACCGCTTAGAGCCTCGCTTCTAATGATTGGCGCCGGTGTTGGCCTTTTATTGGGTCACTTTCTCGACCGGAACTTCGACATGGAAGAAGTTGCTTATTTCTCTATGCTGTTCATCTTCGGTGGACTTGGCCTTGGCGCATCTTACTTAATCGAAGAAAACAAAATGAAGTCTGAGGAAAGAAAAAAATAGACTTGTGAGTAATCGGTGTAAGTACCCGATCCTTTAGCTCAATGACATGGATCGCACTACACCGATTACCTCAGTACCTGCCTGCTCCCAACTATTACGTTAGCACACATTTGATCTATGCACACCGGTTACCGATTACCTTTAGCTTTGGGTGTGCGCTCGATTGAGTATAGTATGAACTTTGATCGAGCACACCGATTACCGTTTTCGTAGCACCACAATCTCACCTTGTAGAATCGTTCTACACCTTTTTGACCCAGTTGCTTTTGTACAAATTTTTAAGTTATTGACCAGCAACTGGTTTAGACTATGACGGGCTCTGGCATATCATTAGCCGCATGAGTGAAAACTAAATGTTTAACTTAATATCAATTACTCATGAAGAAATTAATGTTTGCCTCTCTAGCTCTGTTGGGAAGTGTCGCTCTAGTAAACGCGCAAGATGCTCAACCTCAGGAAAGCAATCAAGCTACTGAAGCTGTGACTCCTGCACCTGCTCCACAAGACCAAGCACCTGCTGCGACTGATCAGGATGAAAAGACTAAAATCAAGTCTGAAGAGCTACCAGAAGCAGTTAAGAAAGCTCTTGAAGCTCAAGAATATCGTGGCTGGTTGATCGACGCTGCATATCATGTAAAAGCAACTGATTCTTATGAAGTTCAACTGAAGAACGGTGCTGAAACAAAGACTGTAACTTTCGATAAAGAAGGCAAAGCGCAAGGCTAATTTGTTAGCATTCGATTGACTTCTAACAACTTGTAAATGAAAAAAGAAAGCTGGGAAATATTCCAGCTTTCTTTTTTATTTTGGGCCAATTATGGCGCGAATATTAGTCATTGAGGACGACCTGACCTTCTGCAGAATTCTTGATGGATTCTTGTCTAAGAACGGTTTTTCAGTGTCGGTCACTCATAAGGGGCAGGATGGGTTGAAGGCGTTTGCGGGGGATAAGATCGATCTCGTGCTTCTGGATTATCGCCTTCCTGATATGACTGGAATGGATGTCCTTATGGACTTAAAAAAGCTGTCGCTAACCGTTCCGGTAATCATTATGACAAGTTTTTCGGACATACGCACTGCTGTAAAAGCTATGAAAATGGGTGCGTTTGAATACATCACAAAACCAGTGAATCCCGACGAATTGCTTATGCTAGTTCAACAAGCTTTGAAGAAGGAGAAGCAATCGGCTGCGCCTGAGCGGCCTGCCATGACGAAACAGTTTGTTGAGGGCACAAGCCAGTTAGCGCGGAAACTTTACGAGTACGTAAAACTTGTCGCTCCAACGGATATGTCGGTAATTATTGAGGGTGAAAGCGGTACTGGAAAGGAGAATGTTGCGCGCACTATCCACAGATTAAGCGCCCGATCGAAGGCACCATTTGTGGCAGTCGATTGTGGTGCGATCTCCAAGGAACTTGCAGCGAGCGAGCTGTTCGGTCATGTAAAGGGGTCGTTTACCGGTGCGGTCCAGGATAAAACCGGCCAGTTCGTAGAAGCCCACAAAGGGACTTTGTTCCTCGACGAAGTTGGGAACCTGTCATATGAAGTCCAGATAAAACTGCTGAGAGCTATCCAGGAAAGAGTGATTCAACCCGTTGGAAGCAATAAAGAAATCAAAGTTGATGTTCGCATTCTTACCGCCACTAACGACGATCTGGCCGACGCCGTAAAAAAAGGCACTTTCAGGGAAGATCTTTACCATCGGTTAAATGAATTTAAACTTGTGGTTCCGGCCGTTCGAGAGAGGGGAGAAGATCTGGAGGAATTCCTGAACTTCTTTATGGAGCTGGCGAACCAGGAATTGAATAAGAACGTAACCGGTTTTGATGCCCAGGTGTCGGAGATTTTCAGAAAGTACGAATGGCCGGGAAATTTGCGTGAGATGAAGAACGTAATCAAACGTGCGGTTCTTTTAACTAATGAAGGCCTAATCAAGGTAAGCGCTCTCCCTTCGGAAATGCTGGAAACCGTTAAGAATCCACCTCAAAAAGCTTCATCGGAAGCTGCGCCGATCTACGATTTGAAAGCCTTGCAGGAAACGCAGGAAAAAGAGATGATTATCAAAACTTTGCATGAGGTCCGCTTCAATAAGTCAAAAGCTGCACGGATTCTCAATATCGATCGCAAAACTCTTTATTTAAAGATTGAAAAGTACGGTATAGAGTAGCCCAACCGTTAGTTCGAGCGCTGCAGAATTTGGTTCTTGATCTCCTCCATAACCTTTGCAAGGTCGTTGCGCGCTTCTTCAAGTTCTGACCTTAATGACTCAATTGGTTTTCCTTCAACGATGGCGTTCTCTATTTCATGGAAATGAGAGGACAATGGCTGCGCACCCATCTGCCCAACACGACCTGCGAGTTTATGGACTATCTCCCTTATTTTGTTGCCATCAAGCGCGGACGATTTCAGGTTTTCAATCAATCTCTGAAAGTCATTTTCTGTTTCTTCATGAAATTGCTCAAGGATTGATTGGAACAACGAATCATCTCCCATGGTAATTTTTCTTAACATCGAGAGATCAAGAAGAGATTGCTGATCAGGTGAGTCGGAAGTATCTCTGGCTTTCAGACCAAACAAATGTAGCAGTTCGTCTTCGCGGAACGGTTTTGATAAAATCGAATTAAAACCTTCATCTATAAGCTGCTGCTTTTCCTGCGGAAACACATGCGCTGTCAAAGCTATAAACTTTGTTTGCTGACTATATTTTTTACGAAGGGCATGACATAATTCAATCCCATTGATGTGTGGCATGCGTATATCCATAAGGATGTGCGTCACTTCCGGATCAGGCTCCTGGTGAATCAGCTTGCCAGCATCATTGTACGTTATATAGTTAATCTTATTCTTTTGGAAAATCAGACTGCACAATCGCAGTATCATCGCATCATCGTCAACGACAATGACTTTGCCGGGAAGGTCCGCAGTATTGGCCGCAGGCAATTTCCGAAGTTCGGCGACCTTTCCAATATTCTTCTCGAACCGGATATCAACCTTGAAAGTCGAGCCAGCGCCAGGTTGGCTCGTCACATTCAACTTGCCTCCCTGTGCTTCAACCAGGGATTTTACAATGGTAAGACCAAGGCCTGTCCCGCCAAAATTTCGAGTTACAAATGAACTGGCCTGCTCAAATTGATTAAAGATTTTTTCCAGATCTTCCGCGCGTATACCGATACCGGTATCCATTATTTCGAAAGTACAATGAACACCCTGTTTATCTTCTTCCGTCGTTAGCGTAAGTTTAACATATCCTTTCGATGTAAACTTTATCGCATTTCCGATCAGATTGTACAAGATCTGGCGCAACCTGAAAGAATCGCCGAGCAAGTCGAAGTCTGATGCTTTTTCAAGATCCAGCAAAAGCGTTAAACCTTTTTTCTCAGACTGGATGCGCATAGCAGATTCCACTTCTTTCAAAAGCGAGAATAGCGAGAATGGCTCGTTGACAAGGGTGAAACTACCGGATGAAATACGGCTGTAATCCAGCACTTCATTTACAATATGAAGTAAATGTTCTGATGAACTATGAATCGCGCCTACAGCTTCCATATGAGGTCCCTGGTAATTCTTCAGCTGCTCAGAAAATCCTACAATAGATTGCAGCGGCGTGCGGATCTCATGACTCATATTGGCAAGAAAGCGCTGCTTGATCTTGCTTAGCTCTTCTGCTTCCTCTTTAGCTCGTTCCAATTGATCCTTATAGTAATTGCTTCGGGTGATATCCACCCAGATCAGATAAACCAGAACGGCAGCACCGAGAAAGAATGCGAGTAATAGTAAACTGATCCGTGAAATATTTTGAGTCACAACGGTCACAGCACGACTGTTATTTTCGTGCATCTTAGACAACTCCTCATTTTCAACGTCATGTAAAATTCCGAGTAGCTGAGTAACGAACAGGCTATTCGAATTTATGAGCTCCAGTTCGCGCTCCATTAATTTTTTGCTTTCGGCTCTTTGCTCTTTGTCGAGATCGATCATGATTTGACCGACTTCTTCCAAGGCTTGATTTTGCCTTGCGACAGAAAGCGTGTCAATAGTTACACTCATTTCCTCTTCGACCTTGAACTGTGTCGTGTCAGGCACTTTTTTCTTTCTGCTGAAGAGTTTCGCGATTCGGGATCTGTCATCTTTTTGCTCAATGACCGAATCTTTTGTGTATGTAGTAACGACTTTTTTCTGCGTCGTCACAACGTTGGTATCCACCTTGATCTTTTCACTTTCAATGATGGCAGAGAGCGTATCGAGCCGATACGACATTCGCCGGTTGTTCAAAAGATCTGATCGAAGCTTGAGATATGAAATGAAAACTTTGTTTCGCTTGTTGAGGATATTTTTCATGGACAAAAGCCGAACCTGCTGGGCAGTGTCCCATGACATCAATCGAATCGAATCGATTTTGTCGATCATTGACTTAGATTGTATCAGAAAAGCATCATAAGGTTTTTGTGGATGTTTAATGGCATCAGCACGTTGCAATTGATCCAAGCGCGTAATATCCTGAAAAAGCCGATTCAGCGACTGCAGTTTCTCATTAGGTTCTGACAACTGATCCACGGTCGACATCATTTCCTGAAATCCAAACCGAGTGATGCCCAACGCCAGCAGAATCGCTACAAAAACCAGCAGAAATCCTGCAAGGACCTTCCTCTTAACTGAATTCGGATGAAGCTTTCCTTTCAAATATGCCATAGTGACGCTTCCGGGGTTGTTTGCAAGGTAGCAGATATTATACCAACGCATAAATCTGCCAAAGAATTTACCGACAGTTCATTTTGTATAATAACTGCAAATCGGCTATCCGTACACCCATTTCACTAGGGTGAGAGAGGCAATAAAACAAATAATTATGCACACAAGATCCAATAGTATCCCGGCCCGCACCATGTCCCTTATGCGAATGTATCCACTGGAAAAAACAATAGCGTTTGGTGGTGTAGCAATCGGAAACATAAATCCAATACTAGCCGCCAGAGTTACCGGCAAGGCCAGCATAATAGGGTTTATTTGCATGCCATCGGCAATTCCAAAAATTACTGGTACAAAAATCTGGACGAGCGCGACATTACTCATGAATTCAGAAAGAAGAACTGTGGCCACAATGAGGCCCAGGATCAACCAAACATTAAATGAACTTTGGCCAGCAATCCAATGTCCCACACCTTGAATAATACCAGTGTGTTCCAGGCCCTGTGCGAGGCAAAGACCCCCACCAAAGAGGAAAAGAATTCCCCAATGGAGCTTTACCGTGTCCTCCCATCTAAGCAAAAAGCGCCCATGCGGCCCATTGACAGGTACGATAAACATGAGAATACCACCCATCATAGCAACGTTGGTATCGTTGAGCAAATCTCTTTTGAATACTATCGTATTCAACGCCTGCTGAAATATCCAGAAGAAGGACGTCAAACAGAAAATGAATAAGACGACTTTTTCTTCTTTAGAAATCTTGCCAAGCTCTGACAGTTTGTTGCTGATGAGCTCATCTGATCCCTCAATCCTATCAAGGTTATTTGGGAAAAGTATTCTCGTAATAATTAGATGCGTGCTGAGTAGTAAAACTGTTGCTACCGGTACCCCTACCAGCATCCACTTGCCAAAGTCAAGTTTTTGGTGATAAAACTCGTCCAAAAGACCCGCAAATACTACGTTCGGTGGCGTTCCAATAATTGTTGCCAAGCCACCCAACGTTGCTGAATATCCTACCATAAGTAAGAGTCCCATCGCGAAGTTTCTTTCCCTTTTCGGGAGATCATGAGGCATAGCCTCACCGTTAGTTTTCAAAAGGTTTATAACTGAAATGGCAATTGGCAGCATCATCATAGCAGTCGCCGTATTGCTGATCCACATGCTTATAAAACCTGTGGCGATCATAAAGCCCAGAATGATCCCATTTCCTGAGGTTCCGGTTACACGAATGAGGTTTAGGGCGATCCTTATGTGGAGACGATGTTTCTCAAGCGCAAGCGCTATCATAAATCCGCCGAGAAAAAGAAATATGATAGGATTGGCATATGGCGCGGCTGCTTCGCGCATGCTCATAATCCCCAGGAGAGGGAACGTTATAAGAGGTAAAAATGAAGTTACTGGAATAGGAACCGCTTCTGCTACCCACCAGGTAATCATCCAAGCTGCCACAGCGAGCACTTTGTTGGCACCTGGTGAGATAGCTGTTTCAGGAACAACGAAGTAAATGAGCAAGAAAAATATTGGACCCAAGAAAAATCCGAGCTGACGTCCTGCCTTCATTACATGCTGTTCAGGTTTATGTCGCTCAAAAGTATACTTTTTGACTCCTTGTGCAAGTTATTGCAAGATCTTATGAGCCGCTCAAAATAAATTCCGTTGAATCATGATGGAACTAAAATAAATCGAAAAGAAGTTCGACTTAGTAGTCATATTAGCAGCTATGGACTTTGCCATGCAAATTAAGGAACAGACATTCCTCAAGGAGAAAGACCGGTTACTGGGGTTTATTCGCAACCGGGTATCCACCGTCGAGGAAGCTGAAGATATCCTTCAGGATGTTTTCTATCAGTTCATAGCTGGTTACGAAACGATTGAGTCAATTGATCGTGTAACCTCATGGTTGTTTTCAGTCGCCCGAAATAAAATTATTGATCGATATCGCCGCGATTCAGCGCGACCAAAAAGGTCTGAACTTGAGATACACGCGGGTTTTGATGACGGAGCACCGCTAACGCTTCAGGAGATCTTACCTGATTTTGGGAATACTCCGGAAGATTTGTATCTCCGGGAGGCCATGTGGGAAGCAATAATGGAGGCCCTTGATGATTTGCCTGACGAGCAGCGAGAAATATATATTCTCAATGAGATTGAAGAAAAAAGTTTTCGGGAGATCTCTGAAGAAAAAAGGGTTTCGATAAATACGCTTTTGTCAAGAAAGCGGTATGCCATCCTTTCCCTCCGCAAGAAATTACAAAAGCTTTATGATAACCTGTAAAATGCGTGGGATATGAGAAAAGGAGGAATGTTCTTGAAGTGCCTTGTCGCGATAATAGCGGGCATATTCTTTTTCGGCTGGATTACGTGGCTACTTTGGAATTGGCTCGTTCCCGTTCTATTTGCTGGTCCGGTAATTTCCTTCTGGCAGGCCCTCGGATTATTGCTGCTAACCAAAATTCTTTTCTTCGGAATTGGTGGCCGCCGCAGCAGCTGTGGTGATTATGGAGCCCCCCAACAACACTGGAAAAACCGGTTTGCGGAAAAAATATCGTCTATGACTCCCGAAGAGCGTGAGGCCCTCAAGAATAAGATGCGCGAAAAATGGTGTTCCAAGCCAGGGAGCCACGAAAATAAGCCTATGTAAATGTCCATTTTTCTTATCCATAACTGTCTTTAGTAGCTGCTCCTTAAATAGTCGACTAATGATTGCAAACGATTGTTTCTGATTGGCAAAAAATTGGTAAAAAATTCTTTAAAAAAGCTGAACCAGATACATTCGAAGCCGTTGAAGGAAACTGAGGAAACTTTGGTGATGTAAAAAGTTTCCATAGTTTTGCGCCCCTTATGGAACAAGTTGAAGTATTGGATATCAAACAGAAAATTTTAAAAGCTGCCGAAAGCCTGTTCATGAAATACGGGGTGCGGAGCATATCGATGGACGACATCTCCCGGCATCTTTCGGTGTCGAAGAAAACATTGTATCAGCATTTTGCTGACAAGGAAGACATCGTGTATATGACTTGTCAGGCGCACATCGAGTCGATCGCGAGTCGGTTTTTGGAGATCTCGAGAAATTCAAAAAATGCCCTTGAGGAGTTGACGAAGTATTCAAGGTGCATGAAGCAGAACACGGCGGATACGAATCCGTCATTGTTGTTCGATTTACAGAAATATCATCCGAAGGCCTGGGGCGTCTGGTTAAACCACAAGAATAAATTTATTCGGGAATCCATGATCAGGAATCTAAAACAGGGGATACGGGAAGGTTACTACAGACCGGAGCTGAATGTGGATATCGTTGCTGCTATGCGGATTGAAATGGTACAGCTCCCTTTTGATGAGAATGCTTTTCCTCCTTCGCAGTTTCAGCTCGCTGAGGTACAGATGGAAATTTTCGATCACTTCGTGCACGGTATCGTGACCGATAAGGGCAGGAAACTTTATCAGAAATTAAAAGACTCATTAGGCAAGCTATCGGACTAGAACTTTAACCTTCTCTCTACTTTATGAAAAGAATACTCATTATTTTAATTGCAGTTGTACCCTTTTACGCAGATGCGCAATCAGAGACGCAGGGTGATTTCACACTTGACCAATGCATCAAATATGCGTTGGAAAATACTGTCGAAGTGAAGAATGCGCGTATCGATGCTCAAATAGCTGAAGCAAAGGTCAAGGAAACAACAGGCCTTGGACTTCCTCAAATCGATGGAAGTGTTTCGCTGCAGCACAATCCGAAGCTCCCAAGGTTCTATCAAAGATATGATGCAGAACAACAAAGCTTTTTCGACCTGAGTGGTATTCCAGGAATTAAGTCGGGCGATGTTGTAGCTTTTCCCAACGTATTTCAATTACCAAGCAACGGTAACGCTGGACTAACTGTCAATCAACTTTTATTCAGCAGCTCCTATCTCGTAGGGTTAAAAGCTGCAAGCACTTATAAGAGCCTTGCGTATAAGACAGAAA
Organism: Bacteroidota bacterium; assembly: GCA_023412765.1. GTDB lineage: Bacteria > Bacteroidota > Bacteroidia > Cytophagales > Cyclobacteriaceae > Chryseolinea. The sequence goes on along the minus strand of JAEZBX010000015.1, from coordinate 5,654 downwards.
CTCAAACGCAGATTGATATCGTTGAAGGTGTAACAAAAGCATATTATGCGGTATTGGTTAATACCGAACGCATCACGTTGTTTGACGCCAATATAGCGCGGGTTGACTCGCTCCTGAGAAACACTATCGCTTTGAATCAAAACGGATTTGCAGAAGAGATTGATGTTGATAGAATAAAGGTGACCTTGAACAACTTAAAGTCAGAGAGATTGAAATTTCTCAACATGCAAAATTTAAGCTTGTACCTGTTGAAGTTCCAGATGAATTACCCAATGGACAAGGATCTAAATGTCGCAGGAGACATCTCTGCCTTGACAGTCGATGAAGAGCTGTTCAATGAATACCAGCAGGATTGGAATTACGCCAACAGGATAGAGTATCAGGTATTGGAAACCCAGGTGAAGTTGCGGGAGCTTGATTTAAAGAATAAATATTCTGCATCTATTCCCAGCCTCACGGGTTTTTATAATTATGGGTATTCAACGCAATCGCCCAACATTGGCGGGCTATTTAAGACTGAGTCGGCAGTGCCCTCGACTGACCTATATGGACCTGATAAATGGTACTCTTATTCTTCCTTTGGTGTAACGCTTAACATTCCTTTGTTTAGCGGTCTTCAACGAAGCTATCAGGTACAACAGGCAAAGCTGGAGCTGTTGAAAACTCAAAACAGTTTCTCGTCGCTGAAACAGAGCATCGACTTAAGTATCCACCAGAATACAACAACATATGAAAATGCATTGGAGACACTAAAGTCCCAGGATGAAAACATGGGCCTGGCTGAGAAAGTCGCTCGTGTCACAAAAATCAAATACGAACAAGGTGTTGGCTCCAACATAGAAGTTATCGAAGCGGAGAGTAGCTTGAGAGAAGCTCAAGTGAATTATTACAATGCGCTTTACGATGCGCTTATCGCCAAGGTTGACCTTGATAAGGCATTTGCTAAAATCGACCCTAACAAATATGTCAGCAGCACCAACTAACTACGAACACCTTATGAAAACTATACCTTATATGAAATCTTCCTTTTATTACCGTTTATCGATAGTTGTTGCAGCTGCGATTCTGGCTGCGTGCAGTGCAGCCACACCGGACGACAAAAAAGCACAGCTGGAGAATCTGAAAAAGCAGCAGTCGGAGATTGCAAAACAAGTTCAGCAGCTTGAAAAAGAGATTGCGGCAGAAAATCCGGAAGAAGCCAATATCAAAACAAAAGATGTTGCAATCACAGAGGTGACTCCGAAGAAATTCGATCACTACGTTCAAACTCAGGGAAGAGTGGAAGCGGAAGACAATATTGCTGTAAGTGCAAAATCACCAGGCGTTATCACGGCTGTATATGCAAATGAAGGTCAGCAAGTTTCGAAAGGACAGGTATTGGCGCAAATCGATAATGCGGTGGTATTGAGAAACATTGAATCGATGAAGACTCAATTGGAACTGGCAGAGACAGTTTACGAACGTCAGAAGAATCTGTGGGACCAGAAGATCGGTACCGAAGTTCAATTCCTGCAGGCAAAGAATGCTAAAGAGGGATTGGAAAGACAGATTGCTTCTTTACAAGAACAAAATGAAATGCTGCGTATCAAGGCACCCATCTCAGGTACAGTCGATGAAGTTGTTGTAAAGATCGGTGAGGCAGTACAACCTGGTCAGCCAGCAATCAGAGTCGTCAATACTTCAGATCTGAAAATCACAGCTAATATCTCTGAAGCATATGTGACCGATGTTAAGAAAGGCAACAAGGTTTTGGTCAATATTCCTGAACTGAAAAAAGAACTTGAATCAAAAGTAACTTTTGTGGGCAGGACGATCGATCCGCTTTCTCGCACATTTGCTGTAGAAATTGAGTTACCATCAGACCCTAACCTGAGGCCTAACATGACGGGTATTATCAAAGTAGTTTTCCATACCGAACCGAGCGCAATAACGGTACCTATAAACGTTGTGCAGGACATCAATGAAGAAAAAATTGTCTTCGTTGCAGAGCCCAGCGGAAAGAATACTGTTGCTCGTCGCAAGGTGGTAAAGGTTGAAGGTGTTTACAACGGTATGGCACAGGTAAGCGGCCTGGAACCCGGCTCCAAAGTGATAACATTCGGTTACCAGGGCCTCAACGACGGAGAATTTATCAAAATATAAACTGCAAACGTCTATGATGAGATGATTTCATCTCATCATAGTTCATTGCCTAATCCCAACAAGTATGCAGGACATCGATAAAGAATTTAAGCCCACCAGTTGGGCCATCGACAATAAGATCAGCATTTACGTTGCCACGGTACTGATCTGTATCGCGGGTATTGTAACTTATAATAAGTTGCCAAAGGAAAGTTTCCCTGAAGTGGTCTTTCCACAGATCTACGTTCTTACGATTTACCAGGGCGCGCCGCCGACTGATATTGAAAACCTCATAACGAAAGAGCTTGAAAAAGAGATCAAGTCAATCAATGGCGTTAAGGAAATCGTAAGTAATTCCGTACAAAATTATTCAAGTGTCATTATCGAGTTTGAAACAGATATTGATGTTACGGAAGCGAAGAGAGATGTGCAGGACGCCGTGAACAGGGCAAAGACTGAACTTCCTACCCTCGAGAAGGATCCGGAGGTCTTTGAAATTGATATATCGGAGATTCCGATTATGAACGTGAACCTTTCCGGAAACTATGACCTGCAGACACTCAAACGTTATGCGGAGATGATGCAGGACAAGATTGAGACGGTGAAGGAAATTCGTCGCGTGGATATTGTAGGTGCACTTGACCGTGAAATACAGATCAACGTCGACTTGTTTAAAGCTGCTTCAGCCGGAGTTAGTTTGAACGATATATCACAAGCGATTGGACAGGAAAACGTTATTATACCTGGTGGCCAGATGTCGGTTGCTGGGGTTAAGAGATCCCTTAGCGTTAGCGGCGAATACCGCGATGCGCGTGAAATGGCTAACACAATTGTTGGGTCAATCAGGGGTGCGAAGGTCTACTTAAAGGACGTTGCCGAAGTTGTTGACTCGCATAAAGAGCAGGAAAGCTTTGCCCGTCTCGACAAGAAGAATGTTATCACGCTGAATGTGATCAAGCGTAGTGGCGAAAATTTGATTCTTGCGTCTGACGCAATCAATGAGATCATTGCAGATTATGAAGAGAACATTTTGCCGCCTGGCCTTGATATTACAGTCACAGCTGATCAGTCTGACAACACACGAACGACGTTACACGATCTTATCAATACCATCATCATCGGATTTATTCTCGTAACAGTGATCCTGATGTTTTTCATGGGTGCGACGAACGCAATGTTTGTGGGACTTTCAGTTCCGCTTTCAAGCTTCATTGCATTCCTTGTGTTTCCAGTGATCGATTTTAGTCTGAACATGATGACATTGTTCTCATTCCTGCTCGCGCTTGGAATTGTTGTGGACGACGCCATCGTGGTTATAGAAAATACTCACCGCGTTTTCGATAACGGAAAAGTACCTATTCGAAAAGCTGCTAAAATTGCTGCAGGTGAAGTTTTTCTTCCGGTATTCTCAGGAACACTCGTAGTGCTTGCACCATTCGTTCCGCTGGCGTTTTGGCCTGGAGTTATTGGTAAGTTTATGATGTATTTGCCTATCACACTAATTATAGCGCTGTTGGCTTCACTGTTTGTGGCGTATATCATGAACCCGGTGTTCGCTGCCGATTTCATGAAACCACATGATCATGATGCCAATAGAAAGCCTACAGTGACTAAAGGATTTAAAATTACAGCCGTTGTGTTTGGAGGGATTGCACTTGTGTCGTACGTCGCCGGTATACCTGGCGTGGGGAACCTGGCTGTATTCTTATTTGCACTTTATGCCCTTCACCATTTCGTTTTATCAAGGGCGATAACGCATTTTCAAACCGATCTTTGGCCTGGTGTTCAACGCAGTTATAAGCGCATCGTGGAATGGTGTCTGACGCGCTACAGGCCGATTGGTATCGTTGCCGGTATTGTAGTTTTGTTTGTGTTCTCCATTGTGTTCACCGCGATCCGCAAGCCGCCGGTTGTATTCTTCCCTCAGGGTGATCCTAATTTTATCTATACCTACATCCGGATGCCGATAGGTACCGACCAAAGAATTACCGATTCTATTACTCAAGTTGTTGAAAAACGTGTAACAGGCGTGGTCGGCGAGGATAACCCGATTGTAGAATCGATCATCTCCAACGTTGCAATTGGTGCTAGTGAAGATCCGATGGAGGGTGGTGGAACACTTGGTAGTCCGCACCTTGGTAAAGTCGCGGTTGCATTTGTGAAATTTTCACAACGCGATGGCAAGAACACTCGCGAATACATGGACAAGATACGTGAGGCAGTTCAGGGAATACAGGGCGCTGAAATTTCTGTAAATCAGGAGCAGGGTGGCCCTCCAACAGGGAAGCCGATCAATATCGAGGTTTCGGCTGAGGAGTTTGATCTTCTGACATCTACTTCAACCCGGCTTAAACGTTATCTGGATTCTTTGCAGGTTCCTGGAGTGGAGGAATTGAAATCCGATTTCCAAAGTAATAAACCAGAGATTCTTGTGAAGATCGATCGTGAAAAAGCAAATCGCGAGGGCATCTCTACTCAGTCAATCGGATATGCACTAAGCACCGCGTTATATGGATTTGAAGTTTCTAAATTCCGTGACGCCAACGACGACTATCCGATTCAGTTAAGAATTCAGGAATCGCAAAGAAATGATGTAAACACGCTAATGAACCTTCCAATTATATTCCAGGACATGAGTAAGAACGGACAGGTTCGGCAGGTTCCTTTGTCTGCAGTGGCAACTGCCGAATACACGAACAGTTATGCTGGGATACGGCGGATAGATCAAAAGCGAACGGTAACTATTTCTTCTAACGTGCTGAGTGGATATAATGAGAATGAAGTGGTAGCTGACATCAAGGCGCATATGGAATCATTTAATGTGCCCGATGGTGTCACAGTTGATATGACTGGAGCACAGGAAGAGCAGGCCGAAACATCAGCTTTCCTTGGTCTTGCATTTTTGCTTGCGTTCGGTTTGATCTTTATGATTCTCGTTACGCAGTTCAACTCTGTAAGCAAACCTGTGATCATTTTGCTTGAGATCCTTTTCAGTATCATCGGTGTGCTTATTGGATTCTCACTGTTCAAGATGGAGATCTCCATTGTAATGACCGGTGTGGGTATTATGGCGCTTGCTGGTCTCGTCGTAAGAAATGGAATCCTGCTCGTTGAGTTTACGGATTTGCTCCGTTCTCAAGGCGTTCCGTTGCGCGAGGCTATTGCTGAGGCAGCAAAAACTCGTATGACGCCTGTTATGCTGACAACAATCGCAGCTTCTATCGGCTTGATACCACTGGCAGTAGGGTTGAATATGGACTTCGTAACGCTTTTCACGGAACTGGATCCACACTTGTATTTCGGTGGTGACAACGTCGCGTTCTGGGGTCCGCTTTCATGGACAATGATATTCGGGTTGTTGTTCGGAACTGTAATTACGCTGGTTCTTGTTCCTGTGATGTATCTGCTTGCAGCGAAACTGAAGGAACGGATCTTCGGTCGCAAGCCTGTGGCAGTAGTTAGCACAGACGGCAACATCGCAACCGCATAATGGGTATGGTTTTCTGCATTCTGCACTCTTCACTCATCACTCT
>JAEZBX010000296.1 GCA_023412765.1 Bacteroidota bacterium | reverse complement strand
TAAAGATAAAATTAACCTTGTTTTTAATAATGTGTCGGAAGGTGCTTTTGAGGTAGTTCTTTATCATTTTTCCGTTATCCGTTATTAGTTATTAGTTATTAGTTATTAGTTATTCGTGGGAGTGGGTGCGGGTGTGCGCCAGGATCTAGTGCCTGCGTCTTTATGCGTTGAGTTTGGATTAAATACGCGGATCGATTGCAACAATCAATAACATCATTATCCGAAAATTCCGGTCCACAACGGCCAGGAAGGAAACACCACGATCACGACGAAAGTATTGTAACAGCTCGCCGCACTTTGGGCAATGACATTGACCCTTTGTGACCCATTCGTCTATGTCATTCGACAAAAAAAGAGCGCAACTGTTCAAGTTGCGCCCCTATACCTTATACCTTATTCCCTATTCCTTTCGATTTAGTTCAGGCAACCCATCACCCGGTTACTCAAACCAATAGAAAGAGGCTAGGCGGCTTTCGCCTTCTCAATATTCGAAAGCTTGACCTCTTTGTTTCTTTTCAATTGAATTACTCCAATCTTATCGAGCACTTTCATGATCACATAGGTAGGATCGATCTCATGCCAACGGATACCGCCGAAGTTAGGGCGCGAGCCGTTCTTGTGATGATTATTGTGATAACTTTCACCCATCATCAAGAAGTCTACGGGCAGGAAGTTCTTTGATGTGTCGCCAACCTCAAAGTTTCTATAACCATACTTATGAGCAAACCAGTTGATGATAGCGCCGTGAATCGGACTCAGTAAAAACTGGATAGGGAGTAACAACCACAACCACCATACGTCGGCGTAGAGGGCGTAAATTGTGATATAGATACCTGCCCAAAAAATTCTGGACGGCCATGACCTTGCAAACTTGTCAAACGCTTCCCATTGAGGAACACCCTCTGTGAAACGCTTCTCTGGGATAAGTTTCTTATTGGCTATATCTGAATAAATAGTCTTTGTCTTCCACATCATGTTCCAGATCGTTTCGTCATACTTCGGCGAATGTGGATCGTCTTCGGTATCGGCGAAAGCGTGATGCATTCTATGCATTACTCCATAGCCATACGGACTGAGATAATTTGACCCTTGAAATATCCATGTCAGGACATAAACCACCTTTTCGGTAAATTTCCCCATGGTGAAGGACTTGTGGGCAGCGTATCGATGAAGAAAAAAGGTTTGAAAGAATAGCGACAGATACCAGCTCGCTATGAAAAATACCAAAATGACCGTCATGATAAAATATTAGGTTTAGATTAGACAAATGCCCAAAACCAATAATGGCTTTAAGTGCAAGACAAGTTGGTTGAGGATTTGTGACAGATTGGGTGAAAAAAATTATGATTTTTTTAAAGAGCGGATTTCAGCCTGTTTAGCAAGCTCAATTACAAGATCCGAAGGGTGCCCCATACTGCAGGCCCTACGAAAACTGTCTATCAGCGTCGATGCATCAGGTAACTCAAAATTGATCTTAGGAGTTCCTTCCTCCAATTTTTTCTTGGCTCTGCAGAAAAGCTGCCTGCAATGATCTTTCTTCTTATCGAGTGCCACCTGCAATGCTTCGTAGTCAAAGTCAAAAACCTCTTTAAGCAGGTAGACCGCCCGTTCCAGGGGCTCGAGTTTTGTTTGCACCAACTTTAGTGCCTTCGCAATCTCCACATCAAAGTCAAGGTGAGCGAAATTGCTTTCCTTGAAACGATCAAGGATATCAGCAAAGTTGGCATTGCTGAACAATTCGACCTTCTTTTTCTTCAAAGAGTCTAGGTGGTTTAAGCAATTGTTTCTGACGGCTCTGATGAGATATGCTTTTGTGTTCTCAATTTTTTGCGGCCCGACAGTAAGCCACTTTAAGAATGTCTCCTGAACAATGTCTTCAGCATCCGCTTTGCAACGCACCAGGTTATAAGCAATGGCTTGCAACATGGGGCGGTAGAGCGTTATGGTTTGTTCATGATTCATTAGCTGCGCAAGATACGACGCAATTGTCGTATTCTAGTTACCATTCAACAAGATCTCAGAAATCTTTAAACTACCATACAGTCGTTCGGTCCAGCATCTTTACTGCCTGGTTGTGAAAACATTACCTTTGATTTATTTTTGAACTTTTCTAGCAGATAATGACACTATATTTCTCTTTTTTTGTTTTGAGCTAGTATGAATACCCAACCAACAACCCCCGAAGTAAGAAGCAAACCAATAATAGTACAGGAGATTGCGTTTGCAGCGATGCATCTGTTGCCACTAGGCGCAATTTTCACCGGTGCTACCTGGTTCGATTGGACGGTATGTATCTTCCTCTATTTCTTTCGGATGTTCTGGGTCACAGGTGGGTATCATCGGTACTTCGCGCATAAGTCTTACAAAACGTCAAGGTGGTTTCAGTTTGTGATAGCATTTATGGCGCAAACAACTGCACAGAAAGGTGCCCTTTGGTGGGCCGCTCATCATCGGCATCATCACAGACATAGCGATACGCCAGCGGATCCCCATTCAATGAAGATCTATGGCTTCTGGTATTCTCACATAGGCTGGATAGTGGGACCTGATTTTAAGAAGACGGATTATAAGGTTATCGGCGATTACGCGAAGTATCCGGAGCTGGTTTGGCTGAACAAAAACTATCTCGTGCCGCCCTTTATTCTCGCGCTGGTAGTCATGGCGTTGGGAGGAATTGTCAACGGAGGCAGCATCACGATGATGTTTACTAATGCAGGATTTTCGGCACTGTTCGTTGGATTTTTTCTGAGCACGGTCATTTTATATCATGCAACTTTTTCTATCAATTCCATTATGCACAAGTTCGGCACGCAACGCTATGAGTCGAATGATGAGTCGCGTAATAGTATCTGGCTTGCATTGCTGACGATGGGAGAAGGCTGGCACAACAATCATCACTATTATGAAGTAGCGGCCCGGCAGGGATTCTTCTGGTGGGAGGTCGATATTACTTATTATATTCTCAGAGGCCTCGCTTCAATAGGCTTGATATGGGATTTAAAAGAAGTGCCGAAGCACATCAAGCACTCAAAGAATAAGAAGGAGGCCGCGATGCTACGAAAGCAATTTGAGGTTGAAAAATCCGACGTAGAAAAAGCTGAAGTAGAAAATGTTGCTTAACCCTGAATTCTATCTATTCCCTAAACAGCGTAAATTGACACCCGCATTGCTGTTCGACAGTTTTGTAATATGTTTATCTCTAATCTTATTTCATCTCAATTTTGACCTTCGAAGATTTTAAATTTGACAGCAGACTAGTCGAAGGTTTGGATTCCATGGGAATCCGAACGCCAACTCCCATTCAACAGAAAGCGATTCCGGTAATAATGGACCAGAAAGATCTGATCGCCTGTGCGCAAACCGGTACTGGAAAAACTGCTACATACCTTTTGCCCGTTTTGAACCGGATCATCCATACGGAAAAGAGGCATCTAAATACTTTGATCATAGCGCCGACGAGAGAACTTGCGCAGCAAATTGATCAACAGATCGAAGGGTTTGGGTATTTTCTGGGTGTCAGTTCGATTTCAATTTATGGTGGTGGTGATGGAGCCACCTGGGATCAGCAGCGCAGAGCCCTGGAGGAAGGAGCGGATATAATCATTGCTACACCCGGAAGATTGATTGCCTTATTGGCAACTGGAAAGATAATTCTCGATCATCTTGAGCACCTGATTCTTGACGAGGCGGATCGGATGCTTGACATGGGTTTTTATGATGACATAGTAAAGATCATCAATTACCTCCCGAAGAAAAGGCAGACACTACTTTTTTCCGCCACAATGCCTCCGAAAATCCGGACGCTTGCCAGTAAGATTCTTAATCATCCCGAAGAAATAAATATTGCCATCGCTAAACCTGCCGCAGGTATTCTTCAACAGGCTTACGTCGTCTATGACGAGCAGAAGGGAATACTCATTCGACACATTCTGAAAACCCACGAGTGGAACAGCGTTCTGATCTTTGCATCTACAAAAGAAAATGTGAAGAAGCTTGATGCTGCATTCCATAGGTCAGGCATAGAAGCGAAAGCATTTCATTCCGACCTTGATCAGCAGGAACGTGAACAAATCCTTCGCGATTTCAAAAACAAGAAGGTAAACATGATCATCGGAACTGATGTGCTATCGCGAGGAATTGATGTTGAGGGAATAAGTATGGTGATAAATTACGATGTACCCCCCGATCCAGAAGACTATGTTCACCGCGTGGGACGAACCGCTAGGGCAGAAACAACCGGCACAGCAATTACTTTTATTAATGTTAAGGATCAGCGGAAATTTTTCAACATCGAAAAATTGATAGGTCAGACAATAGAGAAACTTGCTTTGCCGTCTTCCATTGGTGAGGGTCCAGCATACCAGCCCGACACAAAAAAGAAATCTAACTTCAGAAAGCGAAGCTCAGGAAGACCTGTTCGGCGAAATAATTTCCGAAGGAACTAATTTTTCAGAATACTAATCACTTCATTTAATTTAAGAAGTGCTTCCACCGGGCTTACCGTGTTGATGTCAACATTCGTCAGCATTTTTTGAATTTCCTTAAAACGCGGATCTGCTTCAAACAAATTCAACTGTGGTATTGGTCGTGGAACTTCCTTCATCCTATTGCCACCATCATTCTTGTGCTTTTCCTTTTCGAGAAAATGAAGGATCTCATTCGCTCTCAATACAACCCGGTTAGGAATGCCGGCGAGCTGAGCAACGTGAATTCCAAAACTATGCTCACTCCCTCCCTCCTTCAGTTTTCTCATGAAGATTATACGGTCGCCAACTTCCTTGACCGACACGTTGAAATTCCTTACGCGCACCAAATCTTCTTGCAGCTGGTTTAATTCATGGTAATGTGTTGCAAACAATGTCTTAGGCCTGAAGTCCTTGTGATTATGAAGATATTCGACGATTGCCCAGGCAATTGATACACCGTCGTATGTGCTCGTGCCCCGACCAATTTCATCCATCAGAATCAGGCTTCGTTCGCTCAGGTTATTCAGAATGCTTGCAGTCTCTGTCATCTCAACCATGAAGGTTGATTCACCCCGCGACAAATTATCAGAGGCCCCAACTCTGGTGAATACCTTATCAACAATTCCAATGGTTGCGGCGGAAGCGGGAACAAAACTTCCCATCTGCGCCATCAAAACTATCAAAGCGGTTTGCCTTAGCAACGCCGACTTACCTGCCATATTCGGACCTGTTATGATCAGGATCTGTTCCCTGTCACTGTCTAAAAGAATATCATTCGGAACATATGTTTCACCTACTGCCAATTGCTTCTCAATAACCGGATGTCGGCCCGCCTTAATATCAACAACCAGGGTGTCATCGATCGAAGGTTTGGTATAACGGTTGGCCTGGGCAACGCTTGCGAATGATAACAAACAATCCAGTTGTGCCAGCACTCTTGCATTTTGTTGAATCTGTGGAACAAAATCATTTGCATGATGAACCAACGCGTTGAATATGCGCTGCTCGATGACGACGAGTTTATCCTCTGCGTTAAGAATCTTCTCTTCGTATATCTTTAATTCTTCGGTGATATACCGTTCACCGTTCACAAGAGTCTGTTTCCTGATCCAGTCTGAAGGAACCTTATCCCTATTTGCATTACTTACTTCCAGGTAGTAACCAAAAACTTTATTGTAAGATATTTTCAGCGAACTGATAGATGTTCTTTCAATTTCACGTTTTTGAATTTGTATGAGGTAATCCTTGCCGGAGAATGCAATTTTGCGAAGTTCATCCAACTCATGGTCTATACCTTCCTTTATGAGATTGCCTTGGTTAACAACGATAGATACATCGTCGCGCAGTGTTTTTTCTATCTTGTCGGCAAGAAACTCGCACAGATGCAATTGGTCTCCAAGTTTTTTTAATTCAGGAGACTCGTGATTAATCAATGCCTGTTTGATAGGTGCAACACACCGCAGAGATCTTTTTAACTGAAGCATCTCCCGCGGATTAATTCTGTTAACTGCCACCTTAGAAATTAGTCTCTCGAGATCGGCGATCTGCTTAAGCGATTCCAGAATTTTATCTGCAAGGTTATGATTCTTAAAAAATACATCGACCATGGACAATCGCTCTTCAATCACACCTTTTTCCTTTAATGGAAGGATCATCCATTTGCGAAGCTGACGCGATCCCATTGGCGTTACAGTACAATCAAGAACGTTGATGAGTGGAACACCTCCTTCGTTTTGTGAATCTACAATTTCAAGATTTCGTATCGTGAATTTGTCGAGCCATACAAACTTGTCTTCGTCTATACGGGAGATAGATGAAATGTGCGATGTATCCTTGTGTTCGGTATCTTCCAGGTAGTGCAACACCGCACCCGCCGCAATAATTGCTTCGCCAAGCTCATCAATTCCAAATCCTTTTAGCGATGCCGTTTTGAATTGTTGAATCAATTTTTCATAGGCATAGTCGAAGCCATAAACCCATTCATCGAGTGCAAACGTACTGCATTCATCCCCAAACATAACTTCAAAATGTCCACGTCCTTGCTTGCTGAAGATGATTTCCGAAGGCGTAAAGCCCTGAATTAATTTCAAGATATAATTCTCACTCCCTTGCGCAACATAAAATTCGCCGGTCGATACATCGAGAAAGGCAACTCCATACGTATTCTTGCCCATAAAAATTGAAGCAAGAAAATTGTTTTGCCTTTTCTCCAG
>JAEZBX010000266.1 GCA_023412765.1 Bacteroidota bacterium | reverse complement strand
GTATTGGACTTTCACCTATAGCTCCGTTATGGGTGATGAAGGAACCATAGATGGGGTGCTTGTGATCTGCAACGAGACAACAAAAAAGGTTAATACTTTAAAGCAACTCGAACAGTCGCGGACTAGTCTCGCACTAAGTGAAGCGAATTTGAGAAATATTATCCTTCAAGCACCGGTCGCTATGTGTATTTTGAAAGGTCCTAAACATGTTGTGGAAATCGCCAATGATCGAATGTATGAATTATGGGGAGGGAGCAGGGAAGACATCATGGGCAAGCCGATTTTTGACTCACTAGTCGATGCCCGGTATGAAGGATTTGAAGCAATAATGGACAAAGTTTATAAGACGGGCGAGACATATGTAGCGTATGGCGCACCCGTTACGCTGTTCCGGAACGAAAGAAAAGAACTGGTGTATGTCCATTTTGTCTATGAGGCCTTTCGGGACGGCTACGGGTCAATCTCGGGTGTAATGGCCGTGGCAATCGAAGTTACGAAGGAGTTGGATACACGTAAAAGACTCGAGCAAAGCGAGAATAAGGTGCGCTCGTTGGTTGAAAGCGCTCCTTTCCCAATCGGGGTTTACGAAGGTAGAGAAATGCGCATCACAATGTTAAACCAGGCAATCATCGACGTTTGGGGTAAGAGTGGAAATTTAATAGGGAAAAGATATGCCGAAGTGTTACCCGAACTGGAGAACCAGGAAATTTATGAGCAGCTTGACACTGTGTACACGACCGGTGTGCCGTTTCACGCGAGAAACCGACGGGTTGACCTGGTGGTTAATGGCTGTCTTCAGCCATTTTATTTCAACTACAGTTTTACTCCGCTGTTCGATCTGGACGGCCAGGTTTACGGAGTTATGAATACTGCTGCTGATGTAACTGATCTCAATATTGCCAAGCTGAAGTTGGAGCAAAGTGAACAGAATTTCAGGAGTATGGTTTCGCAGGCACCTGTAGCGATGTGTATCATGACGGGACCAAACCATGTTGTTGAGGTTGCAAATGATCTGATGTTCCAGCTATGGGGTAAGCCGTCCGAATCGATTATTAACAAGCCAATTTTTGAGGGGCTGCCTGACGCGCGCGGTCAGGGTCTTGAGGCTGCTCTCGACAATGTTTATCATACTGGCGAGTCGTACGAAGCTAATGAAGCTTCCGTTGTTTTGTTCCGAAAGGGAAAATTCGAAACTGTTTACCAGAATTTTGTCTATCAACCTTACAAGGATGCAAACGGAAACATTCTTGGCGTGTTAACCATTAGCATTGATGTAACGCCGCAGGTATTGGCCCGGCAGCAAATAGAAGAGGTTGTGAAGGAAAGGACCGAAAGTCTGCGCAGGACGAATGCAGAACTTTCGCAGTTCGCGTACATAACCTCACACGACTTGCAGGAGCCGGCCCGGAAGATCAGTACCTTCATTGAGCTCCTTGCGGATATCCTCGGCGAGGATATTGATTCGCGTGCGAAAAACTATCTGACGAAGATTGATATCTCCAGCAAAAGGATGCTTTCACTCATTCGCGATGTACTTGCCTTCTCGCAGTTGTCCAAATCAAGTTATGAATTTCAGAAAGTTGATCTCAATGTTGTGCTCGAAGAAACCATGAATGATTTTGAGCTGTTGATCGATCAGAAGAATTGTGTCATAGAAAGCGATAGCCTACCCGTTATTGAGTCGATCCCATTACAGATGGGCCAGTTGTTTAGTAATCTCATTTCCAATGCGCTGAAGTTTGCACGGCCAGAAGCGGCCAATTGTCTGGCGATTCGATTTATGATGAAGAACAGGGAACTTCTATCGGAATTCCCGAACCTCAAACCTTCAAGACAATATTGCTGTCTTTATTTCATCGATAGCGGAATCGGATTTAGTCAAAATCACGCCGTTCAAATATTTGATATTTTTCAAAGATTACATCCAAAATCCGAATATCACGGCACTGGTATTGGGTTGGCGATGTGTAAAAAAATTGTAGAGAATCACGGCGGTCACATTTTTGCCAGTTCGAGCCCAGGTAAGGGTGCTACTTTTACTGTTATTTTACCGGCGTTGCAGTCAGAGTAGTTAGTGACTTTCTTTTTTGCCTTCTAGATAAGATACGGATTAGGGAATAAGGAATAAGGAACAAGGTACGGCGTCAAAAGTAGTAGTTCTTAATTTTTCAGCGCGTTGGAAAGATCCTCTCTATTCAGGCTCAATGTCTGGAAGACGCACAAGAGAATGATAGCGGTTGCGCAGTAAGCCAAAGGAACAACCGGATCAAGCCATACAAAGTCTGTCGCATACACAAAATTTCTTAAGATTTCGTTTATGATAATATAAGTGATCGGACCAAAAATCCTCCTGGTACTTTTTCGTTGGCGAACACTTTGTTCCGACAGTGGACACTTAAGATTAACACGTCGCTGCTGGAAGAAAATATGCAATAGAATCAGTTTGGTTCAACCGAGGAAAGTACTTATCTGATCAGTTCGATGAAGCCAGTGTGTTGTATGCTTTGTGATCCGTATCGGATCGACATGGTATAGAAATAGGTTCCGGTAGGTGCCAGGCCGCCTGACATGCTTGTTCCTTTCCATGCATTCTTTTCGTTGTCGTAACCATTTGCTTTGAATATTGTGCCACCCCATCTGTCAACGATGATGATTCCATTGTCTTTGTATTTTTCAATGTTTTCAATTTTTAAGAAGTCATTTATTCCGTTACCATCGGGAGTAACTACCTTTGCGATATCGACAACAATTTTAGGAGGGGAAACTGTTACTTTAAATCTGCAAAAACTTTCATTTTTTAAGTCGTCTGATGCAGTGTAAACAACCTCTGTAACACCAGTAGGGAACGTGTGGCCCGGTGAATGTGATCCGGTAAGCAACAACTGTCCGCATATGACTTCAGCAGCTGGCTCTGGCCAACTGACAACAGCAAAGCCAAATTCGTCGGCCTCAATGGTGATATCGCCGGGGCATCCGGTTATAACCGGTGGCGTAGGATTTTCGACGACAACCTGGAAGGTTTGGTTTGATGTATTGCCTAACCCATCGGTTAGGGTGTACGTTACATCGGTCGAACCAAAATTGAACTCATCTCCCGGCTGATGCGTGCTTTCAAGTTGGACATCGTTGCAATCGAATGCCTCAGGAATGGTCCACATCACATTCGTTCGGCAGTCCGGTCCAACTGTTGTGCGCACCGTTGGCATTGGACCAGCTGTAGGCGGCAATTTATCTTTTACGACAACATCGAAAAAACAAGTCGAGGTTTTACCTGAGGCTGTACGTGCTGTATAGGTGACACGGGTAGTTCCCAATGCGAATACACTTCCCGGTGGCTTGTCTACCGAGAGGGTTGTGCCGGCGCAGTTACCGGAAACGGCTGGCACGGACCAAGTCACAACAGCCTCGCAGGACGCGTTTGCATCGGCAGTTTGGTTAGAGGGGCATCCGACAATAACAGGCGGTGAATTATCAACGACAGTTACATTGAATGAACAGGTTCCTGCGTTTCCGGCAGCGTCTGTAGCAGTGTAAGTCACCTTGGTTGTTCCCACATTGAAAGTGCTACCGGAGGGATGTGTCGTCGAAAGGATGGTTCCCGAGCAATTATCTGAAGGGAGGGGTGCAACCCACGTTACAACAGCCTGGCACGACGC
>JAEZBX010000259.1 GCA_023412765.1 Bacteroidota bacterium | reverse complement strand
TGGAATTATGGACCCTTCAAATTTTCCTTCACGGGCATCCTTAACCTTAATGTCTGTTCGGGGGATATAGCTTTCTGCATCCAGAAAAGATATTCGCTGTTTATTTTTCTGGCGCTCCGCGCGCAATGCGAGTCGAATGGACATCGCCGACTTAATCTCGTCATTGAAGCGAACCAGTTCCGAAAGTGCTGCGAGAACTTCTGGAGTTAAGACATCATTATAGGTTTGTTGGAGGTTTCCCCGGGTTATTAATTTTGAATTCATGTGAGGCTTAATAAAAATTGAAATTTTTAATAGTCTTACTTTGTCAAGTTAGAAAAAAGGAATAGGGAGTAGGGAATAAGGAGTAAGGGTGTAACTCAAAGTGCGCACCCTTATTCCCTATTCCTTATTCCTTTCCTCAAAATGCTTAAACATGACAAAGTAGGATCAACTATTAACGGTTAACGTTTAATAACAGTGCCGTCTTTCATTACGAAACTCACCTTTTCCAGTGCTTTGATATTCTGTAGCGGATTCTCGTCCACGGCAATGATGTCCGCTAGCTTTCCGATTTCCAAAGAGCCGATCTGGTCGCTCATTCCAAGTATGGAAGCGTTGACAACCGTGGCAGCCTTAATTGCTTCTATGGGAGGCATCCCACCCTGGACCATAAGGGCAAACTCCTGCGCATTGTCTCCATGAAAAAATACTCCGGCGTCGGTTCCGAACGCTATTTTTACTCCACGCTTGTAGGCCTTTTCAAACGTTTTTTGAATCTGAGGACCGATGGCAATTGCTTTTGGTACCACTAAAGGATGATAATAGCCCGGAATTTTTGCTTGCTCTCCAACAAACCTCCCGGCTGTCAGGGTTGGCACATAGTACGTTCCTTTTTGTTTCATCAGATCCATAATCTCTTCGGTCATTAAGGTGCCGTGCTCTATTGTAGTAATGCCCGCCAGCACTGCTCGCTTCATTCCCACCGGCCCATGTGCGTGGGCAGCGGTGTGCATCCCATAATCTCTGGCGGTTTCAATAATTGCTTTGAGTTCCTCATCGGTAAACTGAGGTCCTGAGCCATCCTTGGCCAGGCTCGTCACCCCGCCGGTCGCTGTAATTTTTATCAAATCCGCGCCATCCTTATAGCGCTGGCGAACAGCCTTTCTGGCATCCTCGGGTGAATTGATGACCCCTTCGGCCGGCCCCGGATCTCCCATCAACTCCTTCCTGTATCCATTTGTAGGATCGGCGTGACCACCAGTCGTTGCTATCGACTTCCCTGCTGAAAAAATTCTGGGCCCAACCACGAGACCCTGGTTGATGGCGTTGCGCAAGGAAGTATTCACACCTACACCGCCCAGGTCTCGCACCGTAGTAAAGCCGGCCATCAATGTCTTTCTCGCAAAACCTGTGGCGCGGAAAGCGATATCTGCCTGGTTCAAAGTAAATCTCTGAAGCGCCTGATCTTTGCTAGTCTCCCCTTCAAGGTGTACGTGCATATCGATAAGTCCCGGCAAAACAGTTTTTTTACTCAAATCGATAAGGCTATCGCCGGCACCTACGTCAGCAAAACCTTTAACAAGTTCTACAATCTTATTGCCCTCGACGAGTATCGACATTTGTGTTTGAGCACCATTACTTTTCCCATCGATAAGAGTACCGCAATGAATAACGATTCTCTGCGCCGCGCAGAAATTGGATGCGAGGCCCAAAAAAGTTGCAAAAAAATACTTCATCTGTTTTAGAAAGTTCGTTTGGGTTTAAGGTTTGAGGTTTGAGGTTTGAGGTTTGAGGTTAGCTTGATTGAAAAGGGCAGATTCTTTCTTTGTTGAAGTTTGGCTCACTAATAGTTCCCTCTAAAGTGGAAGTACTACAACTTTAAACTTTAAACTTTAAACCTTGAACTATAAACCCATTAATAGGCGTGCTATTTCGTGAGATGCTTTTGTGTCACCTCTTTGAGATTGGTGATCTCATCTTTTTCCATTACACCAGCCTTAACATGTAAAAGCAATTCGAACATCACCTGGTTATTGTAACCAAGGTTTTCGGCAATCTTTGTACAAAACATCATTTCCTCCTTATACATACGCTCGTCGATCTTCATCAACTGAACGAGGCTAAAGATGTAATCAAACTTTTCGTCGTCTGTTAATTCCTTCGGAATAATGAGTTGATGCCGTTGTTCCAACAACTGCTCAATATCAGCAAGTGACAGGTTGTTGGCCTTGCCTATGTTTGTTATATAGTTGCGTTCGCGTTCAGCGACTTTACCATCAATCTGTGCCAGACTAATGAGTAATTTTAATTGCGACAGTGCGGACATCGGAATGTATTTAGAGGATACTTGTAGTGTGTGTGCGAGGTTGGGGTTATTGAACCTACCAACTTAATCGCAAATAACCAATAACTTTACAAAGCATGAATTTTCTGGCGCATATTTATTTGTCGAACGGTAATCCTAAAATAATGGTCGGCAATTTCATCGGTGATTTTGTGAAGGGAAGAAACTTTATGGAAACGTATGAAACGGACATTGCAAGGGGAATTGAACTCCACCGACTGATCGATGAGTATACCGATCACCACCCTGTTGTTCAGCAAAGCAAGTTCAAGCTCCGGCATAAATATCGGCACTATGCAGCTGTGATCGTGGATATCTTTTACGATCATTTTCTTTCGAAATACTGGAGCCAATATCACCCGACACCGTTGGTTGCCTACTCCAGGAGCGTTTATGAGACCCTTCAAGAGCACGGAGATATTCTACCCGACAAGGTTCGGGGTATGCTGCCGTATATGATAAAAGACAATTGGCTTTTGAATTATGGAAATTTCGATGGAATCGGCCAGGCCCTGGCAGGCATTTCGCGCCGTGCGAAATATGGTTCAAGAATGGATGAGTCCGTTCACGAATTGAAGGACTTTTATGATGAACTCAAATCTGAGTTTCATTCGTTTTTGCCAGACGTAAAGCAGTTTGCTCAGGAATTTCTTTATAAATAAAACGTACAAAACCCCGTAGCATTAGTTATGAATAATGATCCTGAACTCAGTGGAAAATATCTCGGCACCATCTCAGAGGATTTTGTTAAAGTGTCGGACACGCTTAAGGAAGCCTCTTATCAAATAAGAAAAGCAGGATTTGAATATCCTATCTTTCCATTGTGCAAACAATCACAACCCATAGGCCAACTGTTGCTTCAACCGGAAGCCAATGGAACAAAGTGGTATTACTACGCATCTTTTCTCAATGAATTTGTCCAACGCGAACTGGTGGCTGCTGATAAGGTGGAGGACTTTGAGAAAGCCTACAAAGATCCCGACGAATTCTGCTGCCTTTTCGTGATCGATCCTGGGTTTACGAATTTTGTTTTTATTCCGTACCCTGAAGATTAAATTTAGTTTAAGGTTTAAAGTTTAAGGTTCAAGGTTTCGCTCGATTGAAAAGTGCTGATACTTTCTTCTGTCCAGTTTGACATCCTAAATAATTATCTTCTCAACCGGGAGTACTGCAACTTTAAACCTTAAACCTTAAACTTTAAACTATCGAAAGTGATCCCATCCCTGCGCCGTCAGCGGAACGATCGTGTCCTGTTTGGTAATGAGAACATTTTCAGATTTTCTTTCGTGCGTGTATCCTATGAAGTGAATATCCGGATGGTTCTTGATTTTTTCCTGATCTGCCTTGTTTATCGTAAAAAGTAGCTCATAATCTTCGCCGCCGTTTAGCGCACACGTTATCGGGTCCAGCTTAAACTCTATTGCAGTTTCATAAGTTGAATGGTCGATCGGAACTTTGTCTTCATATATCCTGATCCCAACGTTAGAGTTATTAGAGATGTGAATCAACTCCGATGCGAGTCCGTCGGAAACGTCGATCATTGAAGTTGGTTTTACTCCGGCGTCCGCCAAATCAAAAACGATATCGGTGCGCGCTTCGGGCTTCAATTGTCTTCCAACAACGTACTCATATTTTTCAAGATCTGGTTGCATGGAAGGATTAGCCAGAAAGACCTCCTTTTCGCGTTCAAGGACTTGCAATCCTGCTAAGGCTGCGCCGAGATCGCCAGTGACACAAATGATGTCATTCGGTTGTGCGCCGGTTCGATATGCAACATCATCCTTTCTAGCCCGGCCGAGCGCGGTTATTGAAATGACAAGCCCTGACGCCGAAGCAGTAGTGTCGCCTCCGACCAGGTCAACTTTGTAATTTTCGCAAGCTGCTTTTATTCCTGCGTACAGTGCGTCTACCGCCTCAATGGAAAAACGATTGCTCAAAGCAATGCTCACCGTGATCTGCTCAACTCTACCGTTCATTGCAGCGATATCAGAGACATTTGCTACCACTGACTTATAACCAAGATGATGAAGAGGTGTGAAAGCTAAATCGAAGTGAATTCCTTCCAGTAACATATCAGTTGTAACCAGCAGGC
>JAEZBX010000256.1 GCA_023412765.1 Bacteroidota bacterium | reverse complement strand
CAACTGAATTTTAGCCCTGCCTCCGCCGAGCTTCGGCAGGCGCAGCGCACATCCCCCACCAGGCCAAAGCTAAAATTAGGTTGCAATCCAAAAGCTGGAAGAATGGTCCTGCTACTCCTCAAGCCATGCAGTTCTCTTATCCTGACAAAGTAGTACTAGTTATTGTGAAGTGGCTTTGCGCTCGACCAAATATCGTAGCAATACGCCTTATACCCTATACCCTATACCTCACCTTATTCCTTATTCCCTATACCTTTTGTCCAACTTGACAAAGTAGGATTATAAGTTATTAGTTAATTGTGGGTGTGAGAGGTGGGTGTGCGCTCGATCAAAGGTAGCAGTTACTTTGAACGAGCCGATAGTTATTCGGTAGTACTTAATCCTGCTTTTTCGTAGTTATGAAAACCTTTGAAGGAAAGAATACAGGATAGAATAGGAATTGGTATGGTCCACAAGAATCCGATGTGCTTATGTGAATCCCCTGGGGACTCGACGCTAGCGGTTTTGTGGCCCATTCGCGGTTGATAACTTGACAAGAAGGGACGAAACGTTCAAGTTCGTCACCCTATACTGTACCCTTTACCCATACCTAAGATTCACTTAGACCCTTGCACTCTTCTCGGATTTCGTCAAGCCGAATAAAAGTACCATCGCAAGTATAATCAATATTGCGCCTCTGATCAGACTTAAAGTGATCCATCGACTTCCACGAGATTGCAACAAGGGATCTACCGCTTCTTCATATGTTGCGCCGCTAAGCTCGATGAGTTCGGGAACAAAGAATGAGAAGGTTGCGACTAAGATCGCGACATAACCTGCAAGCGGTATCAACACATGCTTTTTTCTTGGTGCCTTCCAATTCAATATTAAACTGACAACAAAGAACAACAAAGTAACCGGGTGAATAGACTGCCAGAACGGTGCGGCATTGAGACGATATGGCCCCTGAAATACAGATAATGATTTTGGTGGTTCGGAAAATGCAGCAGGCCACAGAGCGATATGCTCATATATGGCTGCCCCAATAATTACTGAAAAGGATAAACAGGTTAATGCATAAAGAGTGTTTCTGAAGTTCATTTTGCGTATTTTTTTACGCAAAGATGAATCAATACTCTACCACCGAATTGTATTTAACGGACATTCTCTCACGTTTTATCGAAGGCCCCGGTAATGATCAACCCTGAAAAATATGACCTGAAACATGACTCTTTACCGAACGATATTCTTTAGGCCTCATTTGTGCGTATGACCTAAAGGTTTTTGTAAAATGAGATTGATCTGAAAAGGCACACGCATGCGCGATCTCGGTAAGCTGTAATGATGAATTATGGATTAGATCCAGTGCGCGAACATATCGCCGGAATAATAATGTCTGCTCCAGATTCATTGCGGTTATCTCGTAGAGTTTCCTGGACAGATGTCTTGGCGAGTAACAAAGCTGTTCTGAAACTTGATCTGCAGAATTCCAGTTCGTTGATACGGTACTAAGAAATTCGTCGAATAATCGTTCGTGACGCGACGCCTGAGGTATTCTTTTTATTACCCAATTTGAAAATACGCCAATCCGTTCTTCGAAATTCGACTTTTCTGCGAGCTGATGCCACAACGAATTGATCGATACATCCAGTAAAGTCAAATCAACGCACTGGTTAGCATAATCTTTTCCGCAAATGCGAAAAATTTTCTTCAGCGCAGTTGGGCTAACAAATACACCAAAGAATAATTGTCGACGCGGAACCTGCAAGTGGATGGGTACTGTGTTGTGTCCGGAGATAAAACAACGTGGAAGTTTAAATGCCCGATCTCCGATCAAAGCCGGAATAGAAAAGCTTTCGTCTAGCAAGTTGAAAATTATCTCGACACTTCCTTTCGGAATAATTGTTTCGCGTATACACTTTCCATCATGTCGATCAACCTGCCAGAACCTCTGCACAACATCCCTAAGGTGTGGGGAACTGACCGTTGTGATAGCTAATTGTATAGCGTCCTGCACAGGCATCCCTTCTATACGGGAAAATCGTATTGCTGGTTTCGACGGTCAATTGTTTCTAACAGAAAAAGGCGAGGGTGCCACAAGGAGACAGGCACTCCTGTAAACAGGATTTTTAAGTCATTTCGACAGCTCCTGATGCCCCGGATAACGTCTCTGAGCCGGTACTTGGAGTTAATGGTCAAACCCTCGCCCATCCAAAGTTACATGAAAGATCCCTAAAAGTATGCTAATCTGAATCTTAATTCACCGACCATAAGTCCTGAATAGTTCACCGATTCTTTCCGGTTCGCGCGGTTCTTCACGAATTTCTAATCCTTTTGCAAGTGTCCAACGATGTAGCCATGAAAGACCCTTTTTCACACTAACTTCCCGTAGCTGGTATGCGGGGTCTTCAAGCGCTTCATCAAGACTTATAAATTTGTAGTCGCGATCCTTAAATAATTGGATCAAACTCTGAAGATGATCTGCGTTTAATGAATTTGCATGAAGTAATAAAATCTGCCTCACTTCGTACCCTAATATATAGCGCGACACCTCTTCGAAATGTTTAACGACTTCCTTCATGTATTTTAAATAAGCTGAGCTGATGGTCCTCATCATGGCTGTATCTTTCTTGAGCTTAGCTCGCGCGTAAACATCTGCGAAAATATAATCATTGTTATCTATCGTGATCGGCGCAACGATGTAGCTATGCGTCAAGAGAAAATCATCAAGCTCATTCTTGATTTCGGGGGTCGGACCAGTTCGTAGCTGCGTATGCCGGTAATATCTTAATTTCTTTCCCCTTTCATTCAGCAGATGTTTTGTGATTTTCTCGCCGCGCAAAATGTCAGCTTTATACTGGTCAAGCGGTACGTTGTCTATGCTTATGTGAGAAAAGCTATGATTTCCGAGCTCGAGTCCCCTATCGAGCCAATGTTCCAGCAACGCAATCTGAACACTGTCAGCTTTGTCCTCCTTATACAGTTTGATCTCATTCACAAATCCTATTGCAGGCACATTGTCCGCTCTCAATTTTTCTGTGATAGTCTGAATAATGTGGCCGGACTCAAAACTTGTTGTGGATGGCAGGTCGTCGAAAGTGAATGAAACTGATCGTTTTATGGACTGATCATGCTGCTGGGCAGGCGTCGCAAGCCGCAAGAACAAGAAAATAATAACAATCATGCGATTCATCCAGGAAATTTAGGTTGTACCGCAACCATATCCTAAATCATTTCTTCCACAGCTTTTCACTCACAACGCGAGCCATCACATTATCCCGATAATGTCGACTGATAGGAATCCGCGCTGTAGACAGCACGATATCATTATTTTCAATAGCCTGAATTTTGGGTATAGACACAATGTATGACTTATGAACGCGAATGAATGGTTGTCCTTCCAGATTTTGCTCGACATTCTTTAATGGAAGCTGTGTTATATATTTTCCCCGTTGCGTAAATAAGGTTACATAATTTTGTAATGCCTCGACGTAAAGCAATTCATCGAAACGAATGCGCTCGAAGGTATGTCCGCACTTAATAAAAAAATATTCTAATCTTTCCGTTCCGGGGATCTCAGCCGTTGCTGATCGCTTAATAAGTTGTTGATATTCCCTGACTTTTGTTATCGCCTGAAAAAATCTGGGAAACACAATTGGTTTTACAAGGTAGTCCATTACATCTAACTGAAATCCTTCAAGCGCGTAACTGGGATATGCAGTCGTAATGATAACTAACGGTAGCCGTGGATTTGCCTTCAGAAAATCAATACCATTCATGATAGGCATTTGTATATCAAGAAAGATCAGGTCAGGAGAATGAGCTTCCACCAATCGCAAGAGATCTATCGGATTGCTTCCCTCTCCTACCAGTTGAAGGAAGTCGACTTCAGCCACATAGTTAGCTATACATTCCCGGGCAAGGGGTTCGTCGTCTATGATAATACAGGTTATCGACATATAAATAGGTATTAGGCTACTTGCCTGTTGTCTTTGCTTCTTTCTTCATACTTGAGATTTAGCTTCAATGTTACGCGGAAATGATCGCTATTCCGCTGAACCATCAAGTCCTGTTGTCCTGCATAAAGGAGGTCAAGCCTCCTTTGAACATTTTGTAATCCAATACCACGATATATAACAGCATCTTTTGATGTCGGCGTATTCTCGGATATACTATTTGATACATCTAATAGTAGTTGAGTACCATCTAACTTCAAAAAAATCCGAATCCAATTCTTGAATTCTTTGCTTTGAGACACATGCTTAAATGCATTTTCCACGAAAGGCATAATGATGAAGGGAGCTATCGTCAACCCAGGATGGTGATCTGGATCTCGTTTAAAAACAACTTCGACATTTGCATCAAGACGCAGCTTCTGTAATTCTAAAAAGTTCTCCATGTAGAAAAGCTCTTGGTCAATGGGTATATGATGCTCATTGCATTCGTAGAGCTGATACCGTAACAGGCTTGAGAATTTGGCGAGAGAATCCGAGGCTTGCCTGGGGTTCTTGTTAATCAGAACAAAGATTGAATTTATGGTATTGAATAAGAAGTGCGGATTGAACTGGGCACGTAAGAATTTTAATTCCGTTTCCAGTTTTTCCTGTGTCAGCAATTGTTCCCGCCGCCTGGCATCAAGCCAATTCTTAGCAAGTTTAATGCTCATCGCTAAAGTCATACTTGCCGCGGTGGATGGCAGTGCTCCGCTCTCGAAAAGTGAAAAATAATTACGTGGATCAATTCCATACAATTCCTGCATAGTCCGTCCAGAAATCCATGCGCCAAAATAGTAACCACTGACGATGAGGACAGCAGCCGTTATAATTGTCGTGAGCAGGAGAATGACATAGTTAAAATATCGTCCCTTCTCCAGGAATCGAGGCATTAGAAAATAAAGGTTGAAGTAGACAGCCGCTGCCTGAAATATCATGTAAAAGAGAAACTTGAAAGCTGCATGCGGTAGAGCAAGACTGGCGACAACCGCCATCGGACTGCCTATACGTAACGTCCACCACATGAAATGATACGCAAACCAAAATGGCAGATGATAAAGTTTGTACCGATAAAACCAGCTGGATTGGCTCATTGTCAATTTCATACTATTTACTATTTGTTCTGCGATGTGAGAAGAGCCAGGGTTGCAGGGATTTCTCCTGCGATACATTCTCCCAACTGTTATGCTTTACGCCCGGATACTCTGTATAACGCACATTCTTACCTCCCAATTTGATTATCTCCTTATAGACGTTGCGCGATAGTGCTACCGGTACGATATCATCCGCTTCTCCGTGAAATATCCATAAGGGCGTGTTCAGTAAATCTCGTGCTGCTTTCGAATCAGAACCACCGCAGATGGCATAGGCTGCTGCAAACTTACCTTTCTCTTTGGCAAGGATGGAAAACACTCCAAATCCACCCATGGAAATGCCATAAAGGTAGAGTCTATCTTGGTCGATGTTATATACACTCATCAGTGAGTCTACAAGCTTTAGCGTCAACGAAGTGGCTACTGGGTGCCCGGGGTGCCATGTGTTTCCCCATCCCTGGTCGGCTATTTCACACTTGGGTGTCAAGACAAAGGCTGGATTCTTCAGTTGCACATCGTGATGATACCATGAAAGGTTTCGCGAAACGGTGTCGGTGCTACCGTGCAGGTAAACAATTAGCGGATATGATTTTTTTGGATCATACCCCGGAGGCTTGAACAATCCATATCGCAAAGATTTGAAGTGGCTTTGTGAATAGCCCTCCACTTGTTTTGAAAGTTGCGCGTAAGAAATGTGAACACATGCCGACAACACAAAAATCAAGCTTAGAAGATGTATGTTTCGCATAATAGGGATAAATGATTTCACTCAGATGGTAAAGTGGATAATTACATCAGATTCAATATAGCTATTGATTTGCCTTTTTTTCTTAAGCGTGGGTAATAAACTAGACATCCAATAAACTGTCATCGGAAAAAAGAAAAATGCCCAGGTGCCTACGTCGTGTTGTGTGACCATTGCATTCAGTAGTCTGTTATAAGGAGCCAACTCAAAAATTTCATCGGCAGAATAAAGATAATCTTCATATCATCGGGAACGATAGGGTCATAGGTAGTTATGAGTGCCGATTTCTCGAAAAAGCTTTAATGATCCATCCGTTTCCCGTTTCCAAAGCCTAATTCCTTTGCCCTCTGTTCTTCCCGCATCCCCTGCCCGGCTCCAGCTTACTTTGAACATATCGTATTCAAGAATATAGTCGTCCAGTTTCTCAAAATTATAAGTATAACACGTTACCGAATTGATCGTGATGGTGCCACGGTTGCTATAAGCGGTGAGGTAGGGTTTCAGCTGGTCCATACCTACGATTGCACTATCTGCATGTGGATAAAATATTGCGTTATCTGAAAAGAACCCTACTCTAATTGTGGCATTCCGCTGGCGCACGCCTTTTTCCATTAGTGCATTGTAAGCCTTAAGCTGAAATGGTACTTCGACCTGAATTTCAGATTCGTCAGGTTGTTGCTGATCCGTAGAAATTATCAGTGATTCAGGGTTATCGACCGGATGAAAATATCCAAACGCTTCACCCTTGATGCGATAGGTGCTGGCCTCTGAGGTCCACACGTGCAAGTATTTACCATCAAGGTTTATTATGGAATCCTCTGCCTCATAGTCTCTTTTGTACGTCCCGATCACAACTATAGTTTTGCCTAAATGGATGAACTCCTTTGGTTCGCGACGAATATTTTTGATGTGCTGCTTTTCAAAAATGGT
>JAEZBX010000253.1 GCA_023412765.1 Bacteroidota bacterium | reverse complement strand
TCAGTCTGAACGGCAAATTGGACTGTGAAGAACTTTCATCTTCATAGGTATTTAAGTTATACGTTATATATACACACGCCTCGTGGCGTACCAAAGGCGCAAAAGGTGTTGTTAATGGAGATCACTTAAGACCTCCAGCTCTAGTCTTCGTCGCATATTGAGTGACTAGTGAACGGTTTAACAGGCCGCAAAGCCAGCTGCCTTGCGGCAGGGCAATGTATCACTACATCAAACAAAGTCTTCTCCGGTCCAATCCTTATACCTTATACCTTATTCCTTATTCCTTATTCCCTATTCCCTTTTTCCAACTTCACAAAGTAGCGCTAGTACTGGTGAAAGCTGTCCGAGACAAACGCTAAAACCGTGGGGAGCGCCGTCCGCCAGTATGTCCAGTTGTGTCCTCCATCGTGAACCCGGTATTCATGCGGGATCTCCTTTTTTCTCATCGCGATGTGAACTAGTGAATTCCCTTCATAGAGAAAATCATCATCTCCGCAGTCGATGTACCACCTGACAGCTTTTTTCTGATCTTCCGGCATTGCCTCGACCAGCGCCAGAGCGCTATGCTTTTTGTAGTATGCTTCAACCTGTGCATCGGTCGCCTTGATGTTTCGCTGCTCCAGCCATTTCTTCGTTGCGTCAAGGGAAAGCGGGCCAGTGGATGCGCTCAACGGACACGCCGAAGAAAATAAATCCGGGCGATGAAGCGCATACATGAATGAGCCACCTCCTCCCATAGATAACCCGGCCACCGCGCGGTATCTCTTCTCATTTTTAGTGCGATACGTTTTCTCAATGAATGGCATGAATTCTTCGAAGAAAAAGTCTTCGTACCTCCATTCTCCCTTTACATCATTAAAGTAACCGCGAGTACCTGTATTGGCATCAGGCATAACAATGATCATAGCAGTGGCGCGACCGGCCAGAATTTCGCGGTCAGCGATAGTTAACACTTCTCCAAACTGCACCCAACCGGTCTGATCGTCCCCACCCCCGTGTAAGAGGTACAGAACCGGATAGCTTCTCTGTGATGATTCATAGTCAGGCGGCAGATATACCGCGTACTTCCGGTCTCCCTTCAATATCTTGCTAGGCAAAGAAAGGTTGTCAAAAACTTTTCCGCTTTGAGCCAGCGACAATTGTGTAGTAAGAAGAAGGGCAGCAAATGTCAATGTAATCTTCGTCATGGTTCATTGGTTTTGAACGAAAATCTCAAATAAGAATGAAGAGAACAAAATAGTAGAAAGTTATTTCACAGTCGGTTGTTCAGGTAACGAAAGCATTCTATACACCTTTCCGATTGTAGAATTAATGCCACTCTTTAAGAATATATATTATTCAAAATTTGATGAATGGTCTTCTTAAACATCGGGAGAAGTGTGGCATTATTTTTTTAAGAGCTATCTAAAAAAAAATTATGAGAGCAATTTGGACAGGTGCGATTGGTTTTGGATTGGTGAATATACCCGTTAAACTCTTCAGCGCGTCTGAACCCAGCGAGCTTGACCTTGACATGCTTGACAAAAAAGATCACGCTCACATCAAGTTCAAGCGGGTGAACGAAGAGACAGGCAAAGAAATAGCCTGGAACAATATTGTAAAAGGATACAAGTACAAAGGGGATTATGTTATCCTGGATGATAAAGATTTCGAGCAGGCCAGTCCAAAAAAAAGTAAGTTTATAGAGATCTCAGATTTTATTCTGGAAGAAGAAGTGGACCCCGTCTATTATGAAACTCCATACTTTCTCGCCCCGGAAAAATCAGGCTCGAAGGCTTATACACTTTTGAGAGAGGCCTTGAAAAAAAGTGGCAAGGCAGGAATCGCCAGCTTTGTTCTTCGAAGCAAAGAACATCTATGTGTATTAAGACCGTATAAAAATGCGATAGTCTTGAACCGTTTAAGATTTGCCGAAGAAGTGCGTGATGTTTCAGAGTTGTCGCTTCCCAGAGATAAACCGAAACCAGGGGAATTAAAGATGGCTCTCAATCTAATTGATCAACTCACGACTTCCTTTAACATAAAGAAATACAAGGACACATATACTGCGGAACTCAAAAAGCTGATCAAAGCAAAAGCAAGCGGTAAGACTGTAAAAAAACCTAAGATGCGAGTCACACATCGCAAGGCCGATGACCTGATGAGTCAATTGAAGGCCAGTCTTAAGAAAGCATCCTAACAGAAATTCTAAATGGCTACAAAAACAACCACGGCGCCAAAAAAATCAAAGCGCGCAAAGAAAAAACCGAATCCCAAAAAGACTAGTACCCGAAAGGAAACTGGCGACACGATATCCGTTAACGGTCATCAAGTTAAGCTCACCAATCAGCAAAAGGTTTATTGGCCAAAGGAAGGCATTACCAAAGGCCAGGTTCTGAACTACTACAACCAAATTTCGAAATTCATATTGCCATATTTAAAAGACAGGCCACAATCTCTGAAGCGAAACCCAAATGGGATTTCCGATAAGGGATTTTATCACAAAGATGCGGGTGATGCAGCTCCCGATTGGGTCGACCAGATTGAACTATATTCGGAAAGTGCCGATAAGAACATCAACTATATCCTTTGCAACAAGAAGGCGACGCTGCTTTATCTGAATAATCTCGGGTGTATAGAACTCAACCCGTGGAATTCACGGGTAAAAAGCCTGGATAGACCGGATTACCTTGTCATGGATATTGACCCTTCGGACAAGAGCACTTTTGAGGAAGTGATCGAGACGGCGCTTGTCATAAAAGATATACTGGATAAAGCGCAGGCAAATTCCTTTTGCAAAACATCGGGGGCAACAGGACTGCACGTTTATGTACCGTTGGGCGCCGCTTACGACTACGACCAGGCAAGAGCATTTGCTGAACTTATTGCAACGCTTGCCCAAGCTCAGCTACCCCAGACAACAACTCTGGAGAGACCCCTCAACAAACGACATGGCAGAATTTATCTAGACTATTTGCAAAATAAACGAGGTCAAACCCTTTCGTCAGTTTATAGCATCCGACCGGTACCAGGAGCATCTGTATCCACTCCTTTGGAATGGCGCGAAGTAAAACCCGGATTACACCCCTCACAATTCAACATTCATAATATGGAGAGCCGACTTTCTAAAGTGGGAGATTTGTTCAATGGTGTTCTAAAGAAAAAATTGAACTTGGAGAAGGCGCTAAGGTTGCTAGGTTCGTAAAGGCCTGTTAACAAAGAAGTTCGCGAGGTTGTTTATTAATTTTCGGGTGTTGTTCGATAAGTTTTTACGCTCCTAGACAAAAATCTTTTCCTGTGATGATCGGAATCATGTAGGAACACACATCACCGCTGTACCTTTTCGCTGTCTTGATTAGAGAGGCATGTCCGATCAGGTCAGGATGGGTAGAGATAATTATCGTAACAGGTAAAAAACTAATCATCTGGAACCAGAAACAAAAACTGTGGTTTGATCAAGGAGGCTTCCCTGATTAAGAAAGGTCTAATAGAATAAACGCTTTAAAAGGCACTAAACTATTTGATCCAAGAGCGGGGTTCTCCCGCTTTTGTTTTTTTTTGACATACGATATTAGATATCTTTCATTTTGATGATGTGGATCATTTAGAAACCCTAGAGGATGCAATACCTTAGAAGAAATTTTTTCGTTAGATAAATTGTTAAGAATGAGCCGTTTAGGTATCATTTTAATTGGATTATGAAATTTGGTCAACTCGGTATTGGTATAGTTCTCGTTCTGGCGGTGTTCTGCCTGGAGTGGTTTTTACATTTAAGCAGCATCTCGTACCTCCTGATTTCGATCTACATTGTACGCTATAAGGGTTCACATAAGAATCTTTTTATTTTGGGCCTCGTCTCAACAGCAGCGGTTATCATAGGCTACTTTGTATCCTCGGACGGAACGTTTGATGGAGCAAATGTCGTAAGCCATCTCCTCTCCCTTTCTGTAATTTGGCTTTGTGTTTATTTCAATGACCGATTCAGAAAAGATGCAATAAGAAATGACGCCGTTATCCGGTCATTGCATGCGCAAAAGAATGAAGCCATCAGTGAGTTAAAATCAGCTAATGCAACCCTGGAGTTAATTTCTGTCGAGCGTGCGAAAGCTGAAAAGGAGCTGCTCAAGCGCAAGAATTTACAAGAAGCCATGGCCCGCCATTTTCCCGATGGAGTAATTTGTGTGATTGACAAGGAAATGAAAGTTATACTTGCCGATGGCGGTGAAGTAGAAGAATTTGGGTTTCAGCCGAACACCAAAAAAAACGATAGTTCCAAAGTAAACCTCAATGCGTTGCCGGAATTGAAAAAAGCTTTTGAAGGCGAGCAGGTATACAGCGAGCTTAAGGTCAACAATAAATCATATACGTTAAACGGTGTGCCCATCCCCGACGGGCACAATCAAATCAGTGAGGTGTTGGTTGTTATCAGAAATATTACCGATCAGAAAAATCTCGAAAACAATCTTATAAAGGCATTGGAACGCGAGAAGGAGCTGAATGTTCTCAAGTCACAGTTTGTGACAATGGCTTCCCATAAATTCAGAACACCTCTCAGCACCATACTCTCTTCAGTTTTCCTTTTAGAGAATTACACCGACGCTGATTACGAACTGGAGAAGACCGCATTCTTTGATAAGATCAAACGATCGGTCCATAATCTTACCGCGTTGTTGAACGATTATTTGTCCCTGGGTAAACTTGAAGAAGGCAAGCTAAGGGTGTCGTATAGCGAGACCGATATCAAAGCATTTTTTGATGAATTCCTGCAAGAGATTGGATCTATCAAAAAGGTTAAGCAGAAGATTGTGTTTACTTATGAAGGTGAGCAGTCCACTGTCATGACTGATAAATTTCTTCTGAAGAATATTCTCACCAACCTTGTTTCGAACGCTATTGAATATTCCCCACACGACGCGGAAATTGAACTAGCTGCAGAACTTAAAAAAGATTCCCTGAAGATCCGCGTAACTGACCAAGGCATCGGTATTCCGGAAAACGAGCAGCATCAAATTTTTAAACGTTTCTACCGAGGCCAAAATGCCCACAACGTTGAGGGAACGGGACTGGGTTTAAACATTGCTAAAAAGTATATTCGGCTTCTAAAAGGGACTATCGAATTTACGAGTCAGCTGAACAAAGGGACCACATTTATCGCGATTATTCCCATAATGAATGTCAATGTTTTAGAAAAACAAGCTTAATATAGCAGCTTGAAAAAGACAATCAGAGCCCTATGAAGTATACTGTCTTGTTGATTGAGGACAACCAGGAAATGGCCGAAAATATTTGTAGTATCTTAAAACTGGCCCATTACAATGTTCTCAGTGCTCCAAACGGCAAAATCGGTGTAGAAATCGCGCAGCAACAGCACCCTGATCTCATATTATGCGACGTAATGATGCCTGAATTGGACGGATACGGAGTGCTTCATATCCTTAACAGCGATCCGGAAACAGCCCACATCCCTTTCATTTTTCTAACGGCAAAAGCAGATAAGAACGATCTGCGAATGGGAATGAACCTCGGGGCCGACGATTATATCACAAAGCCTTTTGAAGGACATGATCTTTTGAAGGTGGTTGAGATACGCTTAAAGAAAAATGAGTCGTTAAAGGCTAACGTTAAGAACGATCTTTACGATGTAAACACATTCTTTAACAAGGCTCGGGAAATGAAGGAATTTCAAAAGCTTTCCGAAAACCGGCCTACACGAATTTTCAAAAAGAAGGAGTTTGTTTTTATGGAGGGCCAGACTCCCTCCGACCTCTACTTTATTATCAGTGGTGAGGTTAAAACATATAAGGCAAACTATGATGGAAAGGAGTTAATCACGGGAATTCATTCTGCTGGTGATTTCCTCGGCTATGTACCTTTGCTCGAAGAAAAACAACATAATGAGAGCGCCGAAGTTCTTGAGGAAGCCGAAATATCCATCATTCCAAAACAAGATTTCCTGACGGTTATATATTCAAGCAAGGACATCGCAAGGAAGTTCATCAAAATGTTGTCCAATAACCTAATGGAAGCAGAGAACCGCCTGCTTGATCTTGCTTATCAATCGGTTCGCCAAAGGGTTGCCGGCGCACTGTTGAAGATCTACAACCAGCATAATGTACCCAACAAGAAGGAAATCATAACCATTGCGCGGAAGGATATTTCCAATATGATTGGTACGGCTACTGAGTCATTAAACCGGACGCTCGCCGATTTCAAGGATGAAGGCCTGATCGAAATTTCAGATGAGGGTATCAAGATCCGTGAGAAGGCGAAGCTTGAACATTTAGTCATGATCTTCGCAAATAAGGTAGGCAAGATGCGGTAGAATCGGAGGCGCCCGCCAACGATTGAAATAAGCGATGTAAGGTTTGTAAAGAAAAAGAACTATTTCAGCCTGCAAATGATCTTTCGGGAAGCGGACCTTTTTTCAGTGATCGTTGTCATTCCGCAAGAGATTAGTCGCCGGTAGGTTTTATGATATCTCCCTATTAATCAGCCATTTCCGCAAACCATTGCGCTCATCCTTCCCCTCTTCGCAACTTGATGAGCAAGATTTTTAAAAGTGATGATGACGGTCATCTTCATCTTGCGAATCCCACCCTATTTTTATGACATGTTTGGCTTTAAAAACAGTTTTTATGGAAGATAAATATTATTCGCGCTTGATAAAGATGATGGTATTTATCCTTGATTTCTATCTCATTTCTCTTGCGTTCTCATTAACCAAAAAGCTTGGGTTCTCAGCTGGAATTCCTGAAGGACAGGAGACGTCATTTTTTGTCATCTTCAGTCTGGTATGGGTTATTGCCGGATTTCTAAATGAAATCTACCGCATAAACAAGTTTAGCCTTATTAGAAGTATAAGCATAAGTTTATTCGGTACTCTACTGGTTCATTTCTGTTTGCTAAGCATCATTTTATATACTACTAATTCGTATCCATTAAATGTTCAGTTTTTACCATTCGTATACTTATTCACTGCGTCATTCTTCATTGGTTCGCGAATCGTTTACAAGCTGACCTGGAAATACTTTGAATTCTCTGGATTTGATCAACGTTCAGTGATCATCATCGGAGCAACCCGTTCAGGCCGGGCGTTGTATAACTTCTTCGTTGAGCATGACTTTTCGAAATATAATTTCAAAGGATTCTTCGACGACAACGCAGATCCACTGATCGTTTCTAAGGATCTTATCAGAGGTAAAGTGAAAGACGTTACAGACTTCTGTCTGAAGAACAATATCGATGAAATATATTTTGCGCTTCCTCCAGGTAATGATGCTTTGTTGAAAGAGATCTCAAAGTTTGCTGATGACAACTTTATTTACCTTCGGATTACTCCGGACCTGGGTGAAGCTGTGACTGACAAATACAATGTTTTCATGCTAGATTCAATTCCGGTTATTACCACGCGCAAGGAACCGCTAGGCGTAGCGTTGAATGCCGGCTTGAAGAGATTATTTGATATTGTTTTTTCTCTACTTGTGATATTGTTGATCTTCCCTATCATAGTGCCGATCGTTGCTCTGGCAATCCGTCTGGACTCTCCGGGCCCGATCATTTTCAAGCAACTGCGTCAGGGAAAGAAGAACAAACTGTTTGAATGCTATAAGTTCCGCACGATGTACGCGAACAACGTATCTGAGCGCCAGGCAACGAAGGACGATCCACGGGTAACCAGGGTTGGCCGCTTCCTCAGGAAGTCGAATCTTGATGAGCTTCCTCAGTTTGTCAATGTGTTGATGGGCAATATGTCAGTTGTCGGACCTCGTCCACACATCAGCGCTCAACAAGAACAATACGCAAAGACTATAGAAAAATATAAGGTCAGACACTTCGTAACCCCCGGAATAACAGGGTACGCTCAGGTTAATGGTTTCCGTGGTGAAACAAAAGAAATCGGTTTGATGGAAAAACGCGTTGAGTACGACGTGAATTACAT
This sequence comes from Bacteroidota bacterium, assembly GCA_023412765.1. GTDB lineage: Bacteria > Bacteroidota > Bacteroidia > Cytophagales > Cyclobacteriaceae > Chryseolinea. The sequence continues at coordinate 17,195 of JAEZBX010000253.1, read as the reverse complement.
GGAAAATTGGAGCTTGTCTCTTGATATCAAGATCATTTTCCTTACAGTTTGGAACATGATCAGCGGTGAAAAAAGCGCTTACTAAGATCTAATCTCTTTACTTCTACTTCCACTAACTCGTTCCACCTTCATAAAAAAGTTTGGAACGAGTTTTTTATTGTATTCTCACCAGAGGAGAATAAAAACAGTTGGAGAAATGGTTAAAGAGAACATTTTTACATTCCCGGTTTCGCTTGGTTCCTATAGAAGATTCATCAATGAGGTGTTTTCACTGGCTAAACGTAAATCGTCGTCGTACGTGTGCTTTGCTAATGTACACATGACTATAGAAGCCTTTGAAGATGGCAATTTTAATGCCGTTCTAAAAAATGCGGATATAATTGCACCCGATGGGAAACCACTTACACTTTTCCTAAAGCAGTTCAAAAAAATTAATCAGGAACGAGTCTGCGGCATGGATGCATTCCCTGACTTACTGAAGGAGGCTGCAGTTAGGGGCAAGTCTGTATTTTTCTATGGTACAACCGATGCGGTACTGGAAAAGATTTGTCAGCGCGCGAGACGAGAACATCCTACCCTCGACATCCGGGGGTGTTATGCACCGCCATTCAGATCACTTTCTGACGAAGAGGAATCTCAAATAGTCCAAAGAATAAACAACGCTCACGCAGACCTCATCTTTGTAGCGTTGGGTTGTCCAAAACAGGAGAAATGGATGGCTGAACACAGAGGAAAAGTTTTAGGCTGTATGCTGGGTGTCGGGCAAGCGTTTAACGTGTACGCAGGTCTGGCGAAAAGGTCGCCTGTATGGATGCAACGATGCTCCCTTGAGTGGGCCTATCGTCTGTATCAGGAACCCGGAAGGCTTTGGAAGCGCTATTTTTACACCAACACATGCTTTCTGATCCTGATAGTTGAATATACCATTCATATCGCTATAGAGCTGTTTTCCACAAAAGTGGCGCACAGGCTGCATTAACGAATAAACCTACCTGGAAGCGCTTATAATCGATTTTTGGCCCAATTGGCTACCGTCTCCCCAATGGCCAGGGACGATGTTGCAGCTGGTGATGGCGCATTGCATACGTTGATAACTTGCTTATCCTCTACTATGAGAAAATCGTCCAGCAATCCTCCGGTCCTGTCGCATGCCTGAGCCCTCACCCCTGCACCTCCTACAACCAGATCTTCCTCGCGGATATCCGGCAACAGCTTTTGAAGAGCCTTTGTAAACGCAGGTTTGGAATACGACCTGTGCATTTCTCCCAATCCAGTTCGCCAGTATTTTGAAACAATTTTTCTGAATCCAGGCCACATCAGAGTCTCACTTAATTCAGAAAGATTTACATCAGACTTTTTATAGCCTTCTCTTGCAAAAGCTAATACGGCATTAGGACCGCATTCAACTCCGCCGCCAACCATGGTTGTAAAATGCACACCCAGGAAAGGAAAATTTGGATCCGGTACAGGATAGATTAACGTCTTAACAAGATATTCCTTTTCTTTTTTAAGCTTGTAGTATTCGCCTCTGAATGGAATAATCTTAACATCAAGATTTGGTGCTGTTAGACGGGCAATTTTGTCAGAGTAAAGTCCCGCACAGTTAACCATGAGCTTCGCAGTATATGTTCCCCTGGAAGTTACAACGGTAACACTACTGGTGTCCAACTTTATGTCTTTGACTTTTTCATTTAGCTTCAATTCGCCCCCCATGTTTTGCAGAACTTCCGCGTACTTTTCTGCCACAACCCTGTAATCAACGATCCCTGTTTGAGGTACATGAATACCAGCGATACCCGCTACGTGTGGTTCATATTCCTTCAACTCCTCACCTTTTAGCATTCGCAGGTTCTGCAGTCCGTTTTGCTGGCCACGATCATGGATTGTTTTCAATAGAGGGAGTTCCTTTTGTTCAGTAGCAACTATGACCTTCCCACACAGGCTGAAGGGTACTTCATACTTTTTGCAAAAATCGATGAGGAGATTGTATCCCCTGATGCAATTCCGCGCTTTAAGACTGCCAGGCTTATAGTATATACCCGAATGGATGACATTACTGTTGTTGCCCGTCTGATGATTAGCGACGACAGGCTCCTTTTCAATTACGAGTACCTTGAGGTTTCGATTTTCTGTTTTAAGCTGTAAAGCTGTGGCCAAACCTACTGCGCCACCCCCTACTATTATTACGTCGTATTGCACGGACAATTTTTTTTGTGAAACTAAATATAAAGACTGACAGATCAATGCATTATGCGCCTGTGGAGCATATGATGTTTGTATTATTTTTCATGTTTGAAATGAGTGTAACAAACATCACAGCCCATTCAGCTGTGCACAGTCGCTGCATGACGTTGTCTCATGATTCCGGGAAGAAAACAGAAATTCTCAGAGCAACAGGTCTCAATTCATGGAGCTATAGCTCGGAATCTCAATGCCATCAATCCAAAAATTGTTTAGGCTGTAACCTTAAAATATTCATTCTGTTCCTTTCTCAACTGGTCAGAAAATCTGCCCTCTGGAACGATGACATCGTTGTATGTAATAACCTGGTCCTTAGAAATGTCACGCTTTAATACACATCCTTCGGCCAACCCAATAGGGAGCAATTCTTCCTCTGCAGTTGCCTCTGCCGTCTCGCACTGGCCATAGGTATGATAGCCACCGATACCGTCGATCTTTTCGCCGGCTTTAAGGTTAATCTTGGCAGTCGTTATGACTTCAACCTTTGGTGGACCGATCGGTGCACAGGCTGCATCATTAAATAACACAGCTCGAGCGCATGTAAGCGGAACTTCAAAATGACAAATATGGTAAGGGTTGTAAAATACATAGAGCGGCCCTTCACCAAGTTTATACAGGTTAAGATAGTGTTGCTGAAATGGTTTATCATGGGTTGCCAGGACGAATACGCCTGCTGGAGGCGAAGCACCTACAACATAGTCAACAATACCTGGACCTGACGTGAGTACATCAAGCGGATAATGTTTAAGGACTTCTGTCAATGGCGTACCTACAGGCACCGATGGTCCATACATACCCCTTTTGCCAACCGTCATGCCCGTTGCATTTGCCACAATTGCCTGCTCGAAAGAGATCTTTGTTCCGTCAGCGAACGACGTTACCATATGAGGGTTCTGTCCCCATTTCTTCGCAAAACCTTCCTGAGTAGTCGGGTTTCTGTAAGGGTCCTGCAGACCCTTAATATTGCCACAGAGCACTGGCTTTAAACCAATGGATTTTACATAACGGTATAAATTCATTTCGACACCAGGCTGGTCACCATCTGCGTTGGTGAGAATTACTCCAGCTTTGTCGGCGTAAACTTTCAAAATTCCACCCACTGTCCCATCGAGCTCAGCATCCATAAGCACAACGTGCTTTTTATTCTTTATCGCATCATAGGTGATTCGTGCACTAAACTCAACAGCACCCGTTGCCTCCACAAGGACGTCGATGTTGTCAGCCTTGCCCAGGAGGAATGGATCTTCTGTAATAGAATATTTGCCACGCGATACACGATCTTCCAACTCAGCCGCAGTAGTTACAACTGCAACGTCATCAATACCCGCATCGTTGTAGGCTTTTCTAGCTTTGTCCAGCGTCCGGTTATATATGGCAACCAACTTCATCCCAGGCACCGCAGTGGCAATTTGGTATGCGATTCCTTTCCCCATAAATCCAGCTCCAATCAATCCAACGCGGACGGGATTGTTCTCTTCGTGCCGCTTTGCAAGCGCAGTGTCAATTATTATCATATTACGAAATCAATATTTGGTTTGTTTTTTAAAAAATCTTTACAATAGGCAAAGCGTTGGCAATAGGCACCCATCATTCGAGAACGAATATCGCATTTTTTTCGGTCGTCGCCTAGTTAAGACGGCATACCGCAGAATCACACGGTGAAGTTTGATTTAGGAACTTGGAACGGTGGATGATTTTTGTCCTTTTCAGACACCACTGTCGGTTCAATTGGCCATTCAATATTAAACGCCGGGTCGTTGTACCTTATGCCTCCCTCCGCTCCTGGAGTGTAAAAAGCCGTGACAAGGTAATTAACCGAAGTATGGTCCTCCAGTGTTATAAAACCATGGGCGAACCCCTCCGGTACGTATAACATTAAACCATTCTCCGCCGACAATTCCACGCCAATCCACTGCTTGAATGTGGGAGAATCGGGGCGTATGTCGATGATGACATCGTAAATCGAACCTGAAAAGCATCTGATTGATTTGGTCTCAGAGTATGGCGCAACCTGGTAATGCATTCCACGGATAGTCCCTTTCGTTTTGCTGTAGGAAAGATTTGCCTGAACGACATTGGCGTTCAACCCGTGTGCTTCGAATTCTTTTTTGCACCATGATCTGCCAAAAAATCCTCTCTCGTCTGTTAGCTTTTGGATTTCGATGATATAAGCGCCTTTTAGCTTGGTTTCCTTGAAGATCAATTTATTGGTATTTGAGTTTTATAATTAGTACAAGAAATATGTTTAACTGGCACGCCATTTCAAATCGTCTCCCAATTGAGCCGAACTCTGTAACGATGTCAAAACCTTAAGTCTCATTAGTTTCGAATCTCTGAATGACGCATCATTAAACTTCATGGCTTCCAGGCCTTCCTTCAATTCCCGGATCGTTGTAGCCAGATCATATTGCGGCTGGTGGTTAGGAGCAATCTTTTTATAAAGATCGAAATTTACGCGGTAAGATCTTTTGTCTGGAGGAGCCTCGGTGTTGATGGAAACTTTCACCCCCGGGATCGCTGCAGCAACTGCTTCTGCCAGATCCTTCACCTGGTAATTCCATGCTTCACTTCCGGTGTTCACAGCGAGGAATGCCCCCAACGAAGCGGGCCTCTGGATTGCCCAGTCGATAGCTATCGCCATGTCCTTTACATTGATCAACGGACGCCATGGCGTTCCATCGCTCAGGATTGTAATGTGCTTTGCCGCCAGCGCACATGCCACGAAATCATTCAAAACTAAATCAAGGCGTAACCTTGCACTCATACCACAAGCAGTCGCAAAACGCAGACATGTTACTGTAAATTTTTCGTCGGCAAGAGGCTTTAGATCTTGTTCGGTAAATACTTTTGAACGCGCATAGGCCGTGAGTGGATTCAAGGTTGAATCTTCCGTTTTAGCCCCATCGCTGGCTGCTCCATACATGCTACAGCTGGACGCGAAAACAAATGATTTTACTCCCAATTCCTTCGCTCTTTTAGCAAGCTTGATACCCGACTTGTGATTCACATCAAGAGTTACCTCTTCGAATTTCGTACCCATCGGATCATTTGAAATCGCAGCAAGATTGATGACCACATCAGCTCCCTCCAGGATGGAATCAGCTACATTTCGAATGTCGCCGAAATACTGGTGATCTAATTTTCTTTCAGGTAAATAGTCGACATTGGTAAGACAGCTTGCGAAGAAGCCCGAATCATAACCAATCAAAGTGGCGGTTGGATATGTTTGTCTCAATCGTTCAACAACACCCGGGCCCACATAACCCATGTTTCCGAAAATTACAATCTTCATATTTGCGTTTATAAAATGTTAGAATTGATTATAGTATAAGAGATTACCACTTTTTCCAAGGTGCTTTGCCCGACTTCCAAAGGTCTTCAAGGACGTGCTTATCCCGAAGTGTATCCATTGCCTGCCAAAATCCGGAGTGCTTGTATGCAGACAATTGCCCGGTCGATGCAAGGGTTTCAAGCGGTTGCCTTTCCCAGATTGTGCTATCGTCAGTTATAAGGTCAAGGACTGAAGGTTCGCACACAAAATACCCACCGTTGATCCAGGGTGAATCGCCTGTCAATGGCTTTTCCTGAAAGTTATTTATCCGTACGTCCTCGTTCCCCAATGTAAAGGCACCGAAACGGCCTGGTTGTTGAACTGCTGTCAATGTTGCTTGTGTGCCCTGGCTTTTGTGGAATTCAATGAGCTTTGTGATGTCAACATCGCTTACACCGTCACCGTATGTGAGGCAAAATGGTTCGTTTCCAATATATCTTTTAACCCTCTTGAGGCGCCCGCCTGTCATGGTGTCTTCACCTGTCTCCACCAGCGTTACCTTCCACGGTTCCGTAAACGCATTGTGGATCTCCATATTATTGTGCTTCATGTCAAAGGTGACATCAGCGGTGTAAAGGAAGTAGTTTGAGAAAAAGTCTTTGATGATATAGCTCTTGTAACCGCAGCAGATTATGAAATCATTGATGCCGTGATGTGAATAGATTTTTAAGATATGCCACAATATCGGTTTGTTTCCGATCTCAACCATCGGCTTGGGTCTAACACCACTTTCTTCACTAATTCTTGTTCCAAATCCACCGGCAAAAATTACTGCTTTCATTTAGTTTATTTTCTGTTTAGTTTAAAGATCAACGTTAGGTTGTTGTACCAACGTTACTTTCCGCTTACAAACAAATACTTTCTTTGACGGCCTGCAAATGATACGCATCATGTATTTATTGGATTGAAATCATTTCAAGCCATTAAAATGGCCAAAGGAGGCTAAATTAGCTGAAAACACGGCTGAAAAACCTTTTGACTTTTCCCCCGAGAATTAAAGGAAAAATCCTTCCATAATAGCAAAAGAATACCCCGGAAAAGGACGAAACAGCCAACATGAGCTTTGGCAACGTATGCATTGCCGAATAAACAGGTGATCGGTTCCAAACCTCTGCAAAAGCATCAAATGCGATTTTTACGTGCGGAAAATTTCGGGCAAAGTCAGACTCCCCCATCGCTTCGGCATACTGTTTAAAAGTTTTCGATGTGCCGCCAAAGGTTTTATTATACCCAACAAACTCGAAATTCTTGATCTTCCCAAGATAAGCCAGATTTGCTATGAAGTGGTAGTCGTTGCCAATAACCTTTCGCAATCTTATGTTGCCAGTAAGATCCCTTCGCATCATTCCATGAATCATTCCTCCATAAATAACTTTAAAATAATAGTGGATTACCCGGAGCCCAGGGGATTCATGCTCAAAAGTAAACCCGCGCTCATTAAAATCTGCATGATCGTTTAACCAGTATTTTATTTCTCCCGACACTAAAGAATAGTTGGGATGGGCCTCCAGAAATGCGACGTACTTTTGGATGATTCCCGGCGCCAGATCATCATCATCGGCAACCCACATAAAGTATTTTCCCTGGGCTTGTCTCAACACAAACTCGAAGTTGGGAACCATACCAATGTTTTGTGACTGTCTATAAAACCTAATCTCGGGATGTCCCTTACTCAGATCTTCTATTATGTTTTTCGTATTGTCGGTCGAGTGATTGTCGGATATTATTATTTCGATATTAGGATACTCCTGTTTCCAAATGGATTCCAATGTTTTTACGATTCCCCCATTCCTATTATAGGTAGGAATACCAATACTTACGAGTGGGTATTTCTCCTTACTTTCCATACGGTTACAGGCCACCAACACCGATACGAGTCAGTTGTGTATAAATATCAATTAACTTTAGATAGTTTTTCTCGGGGGTATAGTTATTAAGATAGCTTATTCGCGCCTGCTTCCCTAATTTTTCGGCAATCTGATGGTTATCTAAAAGCATATACACTTTGTCGACCAGATCCTGTGCATTCCCAGGCTCAAAATGTAAACCATTTTCTTCGTTTTGAACTATTTCTTTCATGGCACCTAAGCCTGAAACAATTGACGGAGTACCCGTAGCAAATGCTTCAAGCAAAGCCATCGGAAATCCCTCATAACATACCGATGGCAGCAACAGCGCAGTACAATGCTTTAAGTAATCCACAATCACCTCCTTATCCTGAAAACCAACGTATGATAAATCTGGATTTGTTTTGCTGGCGTTCTCCACCACATCCCTTAAGGGACCATCACCAATAATCACGATTTTGAATTTCCTTATTGTGAGCGCTTTTAAAACGACATCAATTCCCTTCTCGACGGATAATCTGCCTACCATCAAAAAAAAATTCTCCCTTGATTCATCACCCTCTCCGAAATCCTGAACAAAATTCGGTTTAACTATCAGCTGACTTTCGTCTATGCGAAGCGCCGAATCGAGGAATTTTCTTCTTGCAAACTCTGTCAACACAATAAACTTGTCAACCTTATGTCGCCACGTGCCAATCAGATTGTGTAGTACAGTTATGCCAGCCAAACCCAGCGTTTCCAATTTGGAGTTCCTATAAACTCCTTTTACTACCGCCTTCCAGGGGATCAGTTGGCGCACATTCTCTTCATATATTTCTCCGTTATAATACAACGTTCCGCTTGGGCAAACGAGCCTGAAATTGTGAAGTGTAACAACTACTGGAATATTATTTTTCTTTGCTGTGTAAAAAATGGATGGCGAAGCAAGTGGAAAAAAATTATGAACGTGAATAATATCAGGATTAAACAGCTCAATTTGCCTTTGTAAAGTCAGGGCACTATTCACATTATAAATACCACGAAATCCTTGCAAATATTTATTGAAATTGTCGGGAATATCCTTGTTGTCAAAGATCAGTTGATTCACTTCATGACCATGACTGGACAACAATTGAACTTCTGCCTGGAAAACTGAGTCCTCCCCGCCTTGATATCGATACCGGTTATGAATCATTATTATTTTCATGCTCCTTGTTGGTTTTCAGTCCATTTTACAGAGCTATGGGAGGGTTGGCGGAATAAAGTAGCGCACCGAATCAACTTCATGTTCCGATATGCCCGACGGTGGGGGTTAATAATTAAAGATGAAAGTTCAAGAATTGTGCTTACTAACAATAAAGAACAACAATAAGGCCAGATGGTTTAGTTTGTAGCAAAATTGTAGGCGGTTTGAATGACGACCCTACAGATCAATAAGCCGTTGGTTGATATCAAGCCTGTGGTCAAACCAGGTATAACCTCGGATTGTTATTTGGAAAAACAAATCGTATTGATGACGGTCCGAATAATTCTTTTAGCTGTCTTGCTTTCAGGAAATTGTCTTGCAGACAATTTCTACGTAAGTACGTCCGGGAATAACGTTACAGGTGATGGATCGGAGAATTCTCCGTGGCGTACTATCGCATATGCGCTTGAGAACGTAGAGGCAGGCAGAGGTCACACAATAAATATGTCTGCAGGATTATTCATTGAAAGGGCTCCGTTATCGGTGGGCAGCAAAATTAACCTCCGAGGTGCAGGAATGTATTCGACAATAATCACTGGAACATCCTTTTTTTACTATCATCCGCCGAACCCTGGTTTTGAAGAAAAACGATTTTTGTTTCAGCTAGACGGACCGTTGCATGATGATGGTGAGCAGACACTTTCAGGTTTTAGCATTGATGGTTCATCAAAAAGAATTCATGGCGGAATTTATATTAATGGAAGAAGTGGAATCCGCATTGAAGACATTAGAATAGAAGAAACCAATTTTTGCGGATTGTGGATATTAAATGCAAGCGACGTCAGGATAAATAATGTTTCTCTGCGGAATTGCGCCTGGGGAAGTAGTGACTGGTGCTCGGGGGCTTTTCAATTTGCGCATATTGACAACGTTGATATCGACAACCTTAATATTGATGAAGGAACCGGTTACGGAATTAAGAGTCTCGGACATGAGAAGGATCACAACCTAAACAACTTTAAGCTCCACGACAGTCGGATTTCTGTAAACCCAATGGGATTATGGAAAAACGGAAAAGCACCGAATATCGCTGTGGAAATCTGGGCAAATAGTTTTGCCGGAAGTGAAATCTACAATTGTTACTTTGATAACCATATATCAATAGTTAACAGTGATCATTCTACGAAGCCCACAGGTCACAAATTTCGAATTCACCACAATATTTTTGATATCCAATCGAGGGCAAAAGGCAAGGGCTATGGAATCGAGCTCACCATCCACGACGCTGAAATCGATCACAATTATTTTAACGGAGGATTCTCAGGAATTTCAAACTGGTCGCATGCCAAGGAAAACTGGAGTATACATCACAATATCTTTTATGGCATCGCCAGCATATATCCGACTGCTGTCATCAATGTATTCAACGGAAATTTGAAGAAAGTCCATATCTATAACAACACGATTGAGCTTGCGGGAAAATCGACCGTAAACTTCCTGCAATGCGCCAACGGAGGTGTGAGCGCAGATGTTGTAATCGAAAACAATCTCATTATAAATTCGAATACGGACTACTCTCACTACCCCAATCGTTTTATTAGTCTTGAAAAGGGTGCTACAATTGAAAACCTCGTCGTTGAGAATAATTTGCTCAAAAATCTACCATTGGGAGACCTGGAAGGTGTTGTGCGTAATAACCATTCCGAAGACCCGGAAATAATGGCCGTTGGTGAACGGCCCTTTCCCTATTATCAGCCGAAATCTACAAGTCCATTAATTGGTGGCGGAGTACGTCTTCGCAAATCGTCATACCGACAAGCAACTATCATTGGCGCTTATGAAGGTGAAGAATTTTCAAAGCCTTTTACTACGGACTAAATTAAAATAATGTTATCCGTCGAACATACCTTCCATCCGGCGGTTACCGTCCTCATTTTTGAAACATCGTGCTAGTCCTTTAGCATAATTTTTTCACAACTAGACAACTTGGGAATGAGGAGGGTAAGCATATTAGCGTTGTTTATGGTGTGCGTCCATTGCGGGCTTGCCAATATTTATTACGTCAGTACCTCGGGAAACGACAATGGAGATGGAAGTGCGGGAAACCCCTGGCGGACGTTAAGTGCGGCCGTGACAAAGGTACCCGCAGGACAAGGTCATACCATCAGACTCTCGGCGGGCACATTTGTGGAATCGGGATCATTCAACGTTCCACCCGGTATTAACATTGAAGGTGCGGGCATCGATCAAACCATTATTAAGGCCTCGAGCTCATTTCATTTCAATCCTGGAGATCCTGGTTTTGCCCTTGATAAGTTCCTGATGACTTTGAATTCCTCTACTTTTTCAGACGGAAACCAAACGTTAAGAAATTTTACAATTGATGGTGAAGGCAAGAGACTTCACGGTGGTATATATGTTAAGGGCAGGAATCGGGTTGTCATTGAAAGCGTAAAAGTCAAGGAAACCAACTTTTGCGGGATCTGGATCTGGGATGTTAAGAACTCCACCCTACGTCAAATCACACTTATAAATTGTTCATGGGGAAGCACTGGCTGGGCGTCAGGCGCGCTTCAATTGGCCCATCTTGAGTCAGTTGATATCAGTGGTCTTAATATCGACGAGAGTACAGGCTATGGGATAAAAGCGTTGAGTTCGGGTGGCAACAAAATCACTCGAATGAAATTCCATGACAGCCGCATTTCAGTCAATCCCACGGGAAAATGGAATAATGGCTCTGCGCCAAACATCGCCTTCGAACTTTGGGAGGTTTATCTTACCGATTGCGAGATCTATAATACTTATATGGACAATCACCTTTCTCTTGTGAATGTTCAGACACCCGCAACCGGAGGGCGTTCCATCAGGGTGCACCACAATGTCTTCGATTTGCTGGAACGCGCCGGAGGACATGGCTATGCAATCGAACTTAGTATTAACGATGCTGAAATTGACAATAACTGGATAAAAGGAGGCTCTTATGGTATCGCGCATTGGAGTCCAGCCTATTGTTCTAACTGGTCAATTCATCACAACACATTTCATTCCCTAAGCAGTGGTTATCCCGGTGACATTGTCAGGGCGCAGGTAAGCGGTCTGCACGATGTAAAGTTTTATAACAATACCGTCGAGCTGATGGGTACCGCCACAATAAATGTAATCGGGTTGCACGCTGGAAGCAGCAGCAATCTTGATCTAAAAAATAATCTCATCATAAATTCAAATACTAGCTACGCCTGGTTTCCAAACAGCCTCATTTTTTTGGAAAAAGGGGCTTCAGTCTCAGGACTTAGTGTTGGAAATAATCTTCTTGACAAGTTACCACTGGGTTCTGTAGCTGGTACCTATACAAACAACCTCCTGGTCAATTGCGGTATTACTCAATCAGGAGCGAGGCCTGACCCATATTATGTACCTGCTGGCGGTAGTCCGTTGATTGATGCGGGTGTAAATGTTGGGTTCCCTTATCATGGATCGGCTCCCGACATTGGCGCTCATGAAGCCAAGTCAGCCGCCGCGCCCACCAATCAATTGCCAGCTGTGGCTATTACTCAACCAGCCAATAACTCCAAGGTTACTCTGGGCTCGTCGATCATCATTTCAGCAGAGGCATCGGATAAAGATGGGACGGTGAGCAAAGTAGAATTTTATAACGGTACGGCTAAGCTTGGAGAAGATGCTACCGCACCCTATTCTTTCGAGTGGAAAGATGTTGCTGCAGGCTCTTATACGCTTAGCGCCAAGGCTACCGACAACTCGGGCGGAAGCACTACGTCGCCAACCGTAAAAATAGATGTTATCGAGGCAGAAAATACATTGCCGGAAATTACCATCACATCACCGGAAAACAACGCAAAGGTTACTAAGGGATCGGATCTTTTGATAACGGCCAATGCATCCGACAAAGATGGCTCGGTTAGTAAAGTCGAGTTCTTTAACGGCACAACGAAATTAGGTGAAGATGTTACAAGTCCATATACTTTCGAATGGAAGAATATTCCAGAGGGAACTCACTCAATCACAGCTAAAGTTACCGACAATGCAGGAGGCAGCGCAACATCCTCCGTTGTAAAGGTCGAAGTAACAACTCCGACCAACGCGATTCCTATTATTGCCATAAATTCCCCTCAGCAGAACGCAAGTTTTGCGGCTTTGACTTCAATAACAATCAACGCAACTGCATCCGACACCGATGGAAGCATTGCTAAAGTAGAATTTTTTAAAGGCACTGAAAAATTAGGAGAAGATACGTCAAGTCCGTTTAGCTTCAAATGGGACAAAGTTCCTGCGGGCGCCTATACGCTGACAGCTAAAGCAACCGATAACCTCGGTGCAACGGCCGTCTCGTCTGTGGAAATTAATGTAACCGCGTCCAATGCAATGCCTACCGTTACTATTACATCACCAACGGATAACAGTGAATTTGACGAGGGATCCGCGATCACAATGTCGGCAAGTGCAACTGACTCAGACGGTACGATCGCGAAAGTAGAATTCTTCATCGATGATAATAAAATCGGAGAGGATACATCTAGTCCATATACATTAACGTGGAAGGATGCACCGGAGGGAAAGCATCAAATAATAGCCAAGGCTACTGATGACGATGGTGGATCAAGCATGTCAAAACCGGTAAGCATCACCGTAAACCCGGTTGAAATTGTCAAAGAAACGTCCATAACCCTGACTATTACGGGGCCACAGGAAAATACAATATTTGGTGTCGGCCAAACCATATTAATCACTACAGCCATCGATGGAACGACCAAAGGCAAAGTGGAATTCTTCCATGGAGATCAAAAAATTGGTGAAGATGCGACGGCTCCATTCAGTTTCGAATGGAATGATGCGCCGGTCGGCACCTTGACCCTAACCGCAAAACTCGTTGACGGTTCAACACTAGTGTCGACGGATCAAGTATCCGTAGCGGTAATGGACCATCCCACAGCTAGTGCCGGCGACGACATTACCCTCCCCTTTCCCACAAGCTTTGTTCAACTGAATGGTGCTGGCGTGTCAGCTGACGGATCAGAAGTTACTTACAGTTGGGAGATCATCTCAGGCCCCGGCGAGGCTTTGTTCAGCGATAAAAATTCGAATAGCCCTATGTTAGATAACCTGGCAGAAGGAACATACATAGTTGAGCTCACCGTAACCGACATACATGGCGGCAAAGCTAAAGACCAGCTTCAAATTCAAGTTTCGGGTTCAGATACTCAAGCTAGTTCCATTCCACGTTACTTTACACCCAACGATGATGGCATAAACGACATATGGGAATGGCCGGATATTGAGAAATATGCCAACTCGCCTCTTACGATATTTGATCCCGCTGGTCAAAAGATTTACGAGGCTGAATCATATAATAATACGTGGGATGGTACCGTATCTGGTAAACCGCTTCAGCCTGGCGCCTACTATTATGTGATACACTCGAAGGGCGGAGGCGATATCAAAGGTGCAGTCAGAATTCTTCGTTAGTCCCGCAGTCGCTAATGAATCCAATATCCTCCAAGCCTTCGAAGGTAGCCCATCGCCAATGAAAGGGGAACGTACATTGTGGGGCAGTTTCTAAATGTATAGACTGTAAAATTCCGCAAGTTTGCTCCTCCTTTAATGCTGAAGAGGTGATCATAATAATTGCGCAGATTCTTTGGATTCTTCTTTATCTTATAATCACCGCCTTCTTCAGGAAATGTATAAAGCTTCGCGTCATAGTTGCAATAGACTTTGAAACCATTGCGTATAGCCATATGGGTAAAATCATAGTCGGCCATGTAATGCGGAAGTTTTTTTTCTTCGAACAATCCAATCTTGTCGAATACATGTCTGGGAATAAGTAATCCTCTCGCAGGATAAAGTGAAACTTCATGCAACCCTTTTTGTCGGCTTTGGTCAAGTTCGTCTAAAAGATATCGCGACTTTGCTAGTGGCCAGTTGATCACCTCTCCGCCGTAATAAGGTTTCTTTGTTTTAAAATTGAGGTCCAATGAACCGAGCAAAGAATTTGGAGTCTTTGCAGCCCACTCAATCATTTTTTCCAGGAGATCGGCACTTGCCACGGTGTCGTTATTCAGGGTGAAGATATGGTCCGCGCCAAGATCAAGTGCTTTTCTGATGCCCAGGTTAATCGCCTTAGTCCAAAATAAATTCCCATCGCCATGCAACACGATTACATCTGGAAATTCTGTTTCAAGTCGTTCGCTGGTTCCATCGGTGGATCCATCATCGACAATAATAATCCTGTGATCCTTATACGTCTGATTTTGCAGCGACAGAATGCATTCCTTCGTAAAATGCCAGCGATTGTGTACAGGAATGACAACGTATATCATGGTCTGCTAAGGGTGACCTTTTTTGAATCATTCCAGTTGATCGATGCAAATGCAGCCAACAATGATAAAAGGATCCAGCCAGCGGACTCTTTATAAACAAACATATCGACTTGCATTACGATCAAAATAAAAACCATTACTATGAACAATACTCCCTCCTCCTTTCGAATTGTCAACT
This sequence comes from Bacteroidota bacterium, assembly GCA_023412765.1. Taxonomy (GTDB): domain Bacteria; phylum Bacteroidota; class Bacteroidia; order Cytophagales; family Cyclobacteriaceae; genus Chryseolinea. The sequence continues at coordinate 2,098 of JAEZBX010000253.1, read as the reverse complement.
GTTCCTTGAAGTACATATACACCCGATAGGTAATAATGAGGAGTAGTACGCCTCCAACGATTCCCTGGTCAACAAGAATACTCAAGCTCGTGCTATGAAGATGAGTATCTGTTTCACGTACATTCCAAAGTTTTGCAATATTCGCCATCAGGTGTAGAAAATAGTGGCCATTGTAGCCATTTCCAAAAACCAAATTCGTTTGGTCGTACAACAGCCAGTCTATTGCCCTTTCCCAGCCGAAGGACCTTCCATTGAAGGTAACAACATCCTTAAGGTCCACACGTTGCATGATAACCTTAAAGACGGGAAGTGTCAGGATTTGATACAGTAGCAAGCCCAAGTTGAGCATCAACGGAACAAAGAAGACACCTATGAGGAAAAGTCCTTTGAAACGGTGTGTTATATTAAACAAGGCCAGGCCAAAAACGAAAAGGAATATCAGGTTCGCCATGCGTGAATTAATCAGGAATAGCAACACGAGGTTGACCAGAAAATAAATAATCAGATATGTAAATCGAAATGAATCTGTTGCAGCGAGCGCTTGCTTCATGTAGAACAATACCATCAGGTTGATCACGGCGATAATACACGCTCCGCTATACATGCCATCGATAAACGGCAAACTCAGTCGGCCCTCAATAGTGTGTGTGCCGTTCTTCAAACCAAATACAAAAAATCCTATTAAGTTTATAAGGAGAAGAATGTTAAGACTCTTGAATGTTAAGCGAACCATCCGTGCCCTATCCTTTTCGTTGTATAGGCAAACAGCAATAAATGCACAGAATGGAAATATTATCACTGCCGATCTTGTGATTGAGTGCAGCGACGACAAGAATGGAGCATTCTTGTTTAGCGCAACGATATAAGCAACTATTGATGATAGCTGGAAAAGTATCACAAGCACAAAAAGACTGTTAACTCTTAAAGAAATGTCTTTTCTATAAAGAAGGTCAATGCAATAAAACAGAAGTATGAATACCTGTGCAGAAATGCTGATAGAGTTTCCAATCGGAGAATTGATGGTGGCAGCTACAAAACTGCCTATCCCATAGAGTGGGAAGCTTGCTACATAGAAAAAATTTATGATGTCCCTTTTTTCCAGCATTTTACAATTAGATCAATGCAGACTTTGCTTCTTAAATAACCTGCAAAAAGGTTGATTTGTTTATCTAACCCTCACGACGATATTCGACATATCAAACGCGTATTTTGGAAAAGATCACATCTTTCATAAAGCGTGAAAAATACTTTTTGTCAGAAATGGTATCACGAATTATGAACGTGGGGTGCCTTAATGGAAATTCTATCTCCCGGGCTTCCATACTTGTCATTTCATTGGTGCCGTTCACAGTATGAGTCGCATCGTCACCAAATCCAAGGTTTTTTACGAGATTGGTGTTCGGTACAATCGCAAGCCCGGAATTTATCAGACGCGCGAAATCCCATTGGTAATCCCACCAATCTACTCGGCCTCTTTTTTCAACAGTCCTTTGAAATTTCCTCATTCGGTAGGCCTTTTCAAACCTGTTGAGAAAAACGTTATCGAAAAAACCGGCCTGCTTTACTTTTTCGAATAGCCGAATATCGATATCAAACTTCTGCCACGCCCTGCGCCAGGTGGCCCAGCCCCAGATGTGGCCACTTCTCGAAAAGTAATACGAATGTTCAGGATCATTTTTCCAGCCACCTAGGAAGTTGTTACCCCCAATGTGCATTACTCTGTCATCGTCGCGATATTTTTCAAGGAGTTCCTGACAATAGCGGAAGAATGATTGTGAGGGAAGACAATCATCTTCGAGGATTATTCCCTCCTTTTCATGGGTAAAAAACCAGGTCATCGCCGTGGAGGGTGCTTTTCCACAATTTAGATTTTCATTGTGAAACAGCTTCTTAACTTCACATGGCCAATCGACGGAATCAATTATTTTTCGGGCTTCTTCACACTTTACTTCATCGCTCGCAACGTGTAGTCTAGGCCCATCTGCGGCTACATAAAGTCTTTCAGGTCTCGCTTTCCGAATTGCGTCAAGAACAACCCGTGTCGTATCAGGTCTATTGAAGATAATCAACAGAACAGGTGTCTTTAAGCGGAATTCCG